>CAXRBE010000063.1:0-41272 GCA_964228805.1 Burkholderiaceae bacterium | reverse complement strand
AGTACAGGTGTACTTAGGTACTAGTGGGTACTAGTTAGTAATTGTGGGTATTCGTCTGCAACGCATATATAGAAAGATGGCCGCGTTGCCTGGCCAGGCTTGACATGAGTCAAATTGTTTCGTCGTCAGACGAGTCTTGCTCATCAGCCAGCAGCTTGAGCCGCTTGCCCATGTGGGCGCGGGTTTCGCGCCGCTCCAGCAGCTTGGCCTGGGCGGCGGGTGGCAGGTCGGTGAACTGGATCACACCACGGTCTATCAGCACATCGATCAGGTCTTCGGTCACCCGGGCCAGGCCAGCATCAGTACTGGATAGGGGGTTGTCTTCGCCCGCCACCTGCTGCAAGAAGGCCTGCACCTCGGGCTGGCTGCTGCTCGCGGGCTGCCAGCCGGGCTCGGCTGCCAGCTCGGCCGCAGAAAGATCGCGCGCCAGACGCACAATCTGGCCTTGCGCATTGCGCATCACATGCAGGGAGGTGGGTTCACTGTCCATGGCGGGCCTTGCTGCTGGCTGATGTTTGGCGGTTATCTCAATGATGGGCAGGTGCGTCGTTGGCCGACAGGCGCAGCACCAGCTGCACCCTATCACGCACCCCCAGTTTTTCAAATATGGCGCTCATATGGGCTTTCACGGTGCGCTCTGATATTTTCAGCAAGCGCGCCACTTCCTTGTTGGACTTGCCTTCGGCCACGATCTGCGCCACCTGGTTTTCGCGCGCAGACAGCGCCGACAAATCTGTCAGGGTGCCGGTCGCTGTTGCCACCGCGCCAGCCCGGCCCAGCAGGTCGCGGGTGGCGGCCACAATGCGGTCCACCAGCTCGGGGCCAATCCACAGTGCACCGCCCTGTACCGCCCGCCCCACCTCGCGCAGCAGCTCGGGCATGGCATGCAGATGGGTGTAGCCGTGCGCTCCCAGGTTGATGGCGCGCAGGCCCTCGGCATCGTAGGGCATGGGGCTGAGCACCACCACTTGGCGGCCAGGCTCGGCCTGCAGCAATTGCGGCACCTTGTCCATCCAGTCGGGGTGGGTGACCGGCACCCACACCACATCACCGGCCCGGGCCTCATGCTGCAGGGCCGGCCAGTTGCTCCACTTCCCCTTGGGAAAGGCCAGCAGCCAGCGCTCAGACGGCGCCACCGCCGGTTGGGCAACAGAGCTGGCCAGGAAGTGGTGTGCGCCCATGGTTCATCGCTCGGACAGGGCGTTGGCTTTGGCGCGCAGCACCGGTTTCAACAGGTAGGTGAGCACAGTCTTCTGGCCGGTGAGGATGTCCACCTGCGCCACCATGCCCGGGATGATGGGCAGGTTCTCACCCAGGGTGGACTTGCGGGTGCGCACCCGCACGATGTAGTAGGCATTGCCCTTGTCGTCCACCACCGAGTCGGCGCCGATGGTCTCCACATCGGCTTGCAGGCCACCATAGATGGCGAAGTCGTAGGCGGTGAACTTCACCAGCGCCTCCTGCTTGGGGCGCAAGAAGGCAATGTCTTTGGGTGCAATGCGCACCTCCAGAATTAAGGCGTCATCGGTGGGCACCACCTCAAACACTTCCTTGCCCGGCTGCAGCACCGCCCCGACCGTAGGCACCAGCAGGCGCTTGACGGTGCCGCGCACCGGCGACTTGAGGTCGGCTTTGAGCACCTTGTCTTCCAGCACCTTGCCGCCTTCGGAGGATGAGCTGATCTTGCCCATGGTCTCGGACAGCTCGGCGCTCATCTGGTTGCGCGCGGTCAGGCGCACCTCATCGATGCGTCGCTGGGCCTCGGCAATGGAGGCTTGCACCCGCGAGATTTGGGCGATGGCCTGCTCGCGGTCGCCGCGCAAGCGCGCCACTTCGCGCTCCAGCCGGATCACCTCCACCTCGGACACCGCACCACTGCTCACCAGCGGGCGGGTGGTGGAGAGCTCTTTCTGCGCCAGCTCCAGACCACGCTCGGCCTGGTCGCGCCGGGCGCGCACCTCGTTGAGCTCCTGCTGGCGCTGGGCCAGCACGTTTTGCGCCACCGCCAGCTGAGCATCGAGCTCGATGCGGCGCGACTCATACAGGCGCCGCTCATGCGCCACGATGTCGGGCGCTTCTTTCATCAGCTTGGCCGAGGGGTTGAAGGGCACGCCCTGGCTCAGCGCGCGCAGGCGCAGGGCCTTGGCCTCCAGTGCCACCTGGGTGGCACGGCTTTCGCCCAGGTTGGAGGTAAAGCGGGTGTTGTCCACCCGGGCCAGCAATTGACCGGCCTCCACATGCTGGCCTTCGCGCACCATGATGGCTTCGAGCACACCACCATCGACGCTCTGCACTATCTGCACCTGGCTGGTGGGCACCACCCGCGCCTCGCCACGGGTGACTTCGTCCACCTTGCCCACCGCAGCCCAGACCACCAGCGCCACCAGCAGAAGGGCCGACAGGCGCAAAATACGGCGCGCACGCAGCGGCTCTTGCTGCAGATGGGCCCAGTCGGCATCGGCGGCCCAATCCAGGTGCGGCTCTTTCATGGGCGTCGATACCTTGTTCACCACGCCCTGAAACAGGGGCTGGCTCAGCTTGGCGCCTTTTTCCACGCCGGCGGCGATTTTCTCGAACTGTTTTTCGTTGAGCTCGGCCATCATGCGGCCTTTCCAATACGGCCCTGGCGCAGGGCTGCCACCACCTGGTCTTTGGGCCCATCGGCCACAATGCGGCCGGCATCAATCACGATGATGCGGTCCACCAGGTCGAGCAGGGCGGTGCGGTGGCTGATCAGCACCACGGTCTTGCCCTGGGCAAACTCCTTGAACCGTTTTTTCACCTCCTCCTCGCTGGAGTGGTCCATCGAGGCGGTGGGCTCGTCGAGCAGCAGGATGGGCGGGTCGTTGATCACGGCGCGGGCAATGGCCACGCCCTGGCGCTGCCCACCCGAGAGCGATTCGCCACGCTCGCCCACCAGCATGTCAAAGCCTTGCGGGTGGGTGTTGACCAGGTCCAGGATGCCGGCAATGCCCGCGGCCTTGAGCACCGCTGCGTCATCAGCCAGCGGCGCGCCCATGGTGATGTTGTCGCGCAGGCTGCCGTAGAACAACATCACATCCTGCTGCACATAGCCAATCTGGCGGCGCAGCTCGGCCGGGTCGAGCTGGCGCTGGTCGATGCCGTCAATCAGCACCGCGCCCGAGCTGGGTCGGTACAGGCCCAAAATCAGTTTTTGCAGGGTGGTCTTGCCGCAGCCAATGCGCCCGAGCAGGGCCACCTTTTCACCGGGCTGGAGCTTGAAGCTCATATTGCGCAGGGTGGGCGTCTGCTGGCCTGGGTAGTTGAAGCTGACATCGCGAAACTCAATCGCGCCGCGCAGGCTGCCGCGGGTGATGAAGTTGGCATCGGTCGGGCGCTCAATCTCGCGCTTCATCATTTCGTTGAGCGAGGACAGCGCGGTGGCAGCGGTGTGGTACTGCACCAGCAGGCCCGCCACCTGCCCCACCGGCGCCATGGCACGCGAAGCCAGCATGGAGCAGGCAATCAGGCCGCCCAGGGTGAGCATCTTCTCGCCGATCAGGTACACCCCCACCACAATGATGCTCATGGTGATGAGCTGCATGACAAAGGATGAGCTGTTGGTGGCCATGGTGGAGAGAAAGCGCAGCTGGGTGCCCACCCGGGCCAGCAGGGCGGCACTTTTTTCCCACTTGTTCTGGATAGGCGATTCAGCGCCCAGGGCCTTGACGGTCTCGAAGCCCACCAGGCCTTCGACCAGAGTGGCGTTGCGCTGGGCGCCAGCGCGGTAGGTGGTTTCGGCCAGCTCATGCATGCGGTGTTGCACCGAGAGGGCAAACAGGATCAGCAGCGTGGCGCCGATCAACAGGGGAATCAGCATGGGCCAGGCGATCCAGCCAATGACCACCATGAAAATCAGTGCAAAGGGCAGGTCGATGAAAGCCACCACGGTGGCCGAGCCAATGAAGTCGCGCACCGACTCGAAAGAGCGCAGGTTGGCAGCAAAGGAGCCGGCCGACACCGGACGCTGCTCCATGCGGGTTCCCAGCACCCGCTCCATGATGTAGGCGGACAATTTCACATCGGCCCGGCTGCTGGCCAGGTCGACAAATCGCCCGCGCATGGTGCGCAACAGGAAGTCGCCCAGCAACAGGATGAACAGGCCCGAGGACAGCACCCACAGGGTGTCGAAAGCCTGGTTGGGCACCACCCGGTCGTATACATTCATGGTGAACATGGGCAGACCCAGGGCAAACAGATTGGCCAACAGGGCGGCCAGCAGCACATCGCGGTAGAGCAGGCGGTTTTCGGCAATCACGCTCCAGAACCAGTGGCCCTGGCGGCTGGTGCGCACCTGCGGGGTACGGGCGTCAAAGCGTTGGCGCGGCCGCGCGTAGATGGCGTGGCCGATGTACTGCGACTCGATTTTGGACAGTGGCACCACCATGGGTGACTCGCCCAGCTCGGGGTAAACCACACGCACGGTTTTGCCATCGGGCAAGCGCTCCAGCAGCAGGCAGGCATGGTCATCCTGCAGCAAAAGCACGGCCGGCAGCAGCTCGGAGCGCAGCTTGCCGATGGGCAGATGGACAACCCGGCTGCTCAGGCCCCCGCGGTGGGCGGCGCGCTCAAACAGGGAGGGGGTGAGGCGGCCACCTTCAATGGGCAGGCCGGCCAGGGCGGCCTCGGCAGTAAGCGTTTCACCATGACTGCGCGCCAGAATCAGCAGGCAGTCGAGCAACTCGTCATGGGGTCGGCCAGCCGCAAGAGCTGACGCCTCAGGAGGCGAGGCCTTGGTGATAGACATGCAAATCCTCCACGGATTGATTTTTGCAGAGCTGGTGAACCCCGGGTGTTTATGAGTTTTCTGGGGCGGCAGACGAAATGAGCCAAGCGCCCGCAGAACAGTCTAGGACGATTTTTGGCCTGTTTTTGGGCTCGGCCATGAATTCACAAAGAATTCACAAAGTTGGATAACAGTCTTACGCACCGCGCCAGGCGGTCATGGTGACCTCCACCAAAAACCCGTGGTTCAGCTCGGGCACCGGCACCACCGCCCGCGCTGGCCGGTGCTCGCCAAACATTTCCTTGTAGACCCGGTTGAAATCTGCCCAATGGTGGCCGCCCACCACATAGGCGGTGCATTGCGCCACCTGATCGAACGAACAGCCGGCCGCGGCCAGTGCCTCGCCACAGCGCTGCAAGACCTTGCGGCTTTGGGTTTCAAAGTCCATCACACGGGCGTCGGCCGGGTTGGTGGAGGCCAGCATGCCTGAGACAAAGACAAAGCCGCCGGCTTCGACCGCAGGCGAGTAGTGGCCCGCCGGCAGGGGTGAGCCCGGAATCGTGATCAGTTTCATTGAGTTTTCTCCTGATTTGCAGCTTATTCGGCCAAAGACCATTACCACCCATTGAAGCGTGGCCAGCGCGCGCTCACCCTTTGCTGGCCATCGAGCACCTTGTAGTGGTCATAGGCCGCGGCGGTGGGGCAGGCGTGGTTGGGCAGGATGCGCACCTGACTGCCCACCGGCAAATGGCGCAGCCCGTTGGTGCGGCCCGAGCGGCTGGCCATGATGCCATGCTCCTGGTTGGCGCCCACCAGAATGAAGTCATCCAGCGGCCGGCCCTGCAGATCACACACCAGGCCATAGCCCTGGTCGAGCGCCTGCTTTTGGGTGCCGCGGTCGCGCGACATGGCCATCCAGCCGGCGTCCAGAATGGTCCAGCCCTTCTCTGGCTGGTGACCGATCACCGTGGCCAGCACCGAAATCGCGATGTCCTCAACTTCGCACACCCCGATGCCTGCCATCACCAGGTCAAAAAACACATAGACCCCAGCGCGCACCTCGGTCACCCCGTCGAGCTGCTGCGCAAACAGGGCGGTGGGGGTGGAGCCCACACTGACCACCGGGCAGGCCATGCCCGCCTCGCGCAGGCGGCTGGCCGCACGCACCACGGCTGCGCGCTCCTGCTCGGCCATGGCGCGCAGGGCCTGCACACTGGTGCAGTTGTAGGACTCGCCCGCGTGGGTCATGACGCCCTTGGGTGGCAGGCCCACTGCCTGCAACACACGGCCAATGTCCAGCAGCTCGGCTGCCTCGGGCTTGACGCCCGAGCGGTGGCCGTCGCAATCGATTTCAATCAGCACCTCAAACGACTGGCCGCTGGCTTTGGCCTTGTCGACCACCGCCTGCGCTGCCTCCTGGCTGTCCAGAATGATCGAGAGCCGCACGCCCTGGGCCTGCAGGCGCAGCACATGGTCGAGCTTGTTGGGAGCAATGCACACCGCATAGAGGATGTCGGTCACGCCTGCGGCGGCAAACTGCTCGGCCTCGAGCAGGGTGGAGACAGTGATTGGGCCCTGCGGAGTGCTCATCAGCCGGCGCGACACCTCCAGGCATTTGTTGGTCTTGACATGCGGGCGCAAGACCACACCAAAGCGCTGCATCTGCGCGCGCATGCGCTCGATATTGCGCATCATGCGCGCCTCGTCCAGCAGCAGGGTGGGGGTTTCGATTTGGTCCAGGCTTGGGTTCATGAGTCGGTACAGGATCTATGGGCTGGGTCTGGGCGGAATGATGATTGGATCTGGGCTGGCTTGGGCAAGCTTTTCCGGGGAAAAGCCACCATACCACCCTGGCTATAATCGCCGCAGATTTTTTCTCCATCATAAGGTCACCATGAGCGATAACCATCAAGACGAAGCCCACACCGGTCCGATCAAGACTCCGTCCCAGTTGCTGTGGGCTGCCATTGCGGCCTTTGTCATTCCGGTATTCATCATCATCGGGCTGGCCAAATTTGTTGTGCTGGCGCCCAAGCCGGCCGCCGGCACCGTCAACATGGAAAAGTCGGTGTCTGATCGTCTGCAGAAAGTGGGGGCGGTCGAGGTGCGCGATGCCAACCGCCCGCTCAAGGCCGGTGCTGATGTCTATAACGCCCAGTGCGTTGCCTGTCACGCCGCCGGTGTGGCCGGTGCGCCCAAGTTTGGCGATGCCGGAGCCTGGGGCGCGCGCATCAAAACCGGCCTGGACGCCCTGGTGAACTCGGCCCTCAAGGGCAAGGGCGCCATGGCTGCACAAGGCGGTGGCGACCACTCCGATGTGGAGATTGCCCGTGCCGTGGTACATATGGCCAATGCCGCTGGCGCCAAGTTTGAAGAGCCTAAGGCACCTGCCGCTACCGCAGCCGCCCCTTCCAAGTAAGCTCTCTGCCCAAGGCGCCAAGCGCCTGAACCAATATTGAAGCCGGTCGATGACCGGCTTTTTTCATCCCTTGACGCCGCAGGCCGACCGGGCCCGGTTGAGGGCCGGCTCAGACAGGCACCAATGTCCATCGAGGTCAATTTCGTCACAGTTGTTGCCGGGGCCCACACGATCAACGATCAAAAAGTCGCTGACTTTATGCAAGGCAATCAGCGGATGATGCCAAACCCCGCGCGCATAACTCACCCCCTGAAAACCACGCGCCAGAAAAGCCTGCATCCTTTCAGCCTCAAAATCACCCGGGGGAGCCACTACCACCAAATATTCGTCCTCAAGCGCATGGGTCAGTGGCACAAATGCCTGGCTGCCCAGGGGATGACGCTCCATGATGGTGATGGGAAGCGGCAAGGGCCGGGGCTGCCCACGGAACAGGCTGATCACGGGTTGCCCATCCGCCTCGCTGGCATCGACACCCGCCAGGGCATGAAACCGCTCGGTAGTTCCCGCATTGATCGGGTAATGCCGGGCACCTTCCAGCGCGATCACTTCGCCAAAGGGCGCAAAGGCCTCTGGCCTAAGGGGTTGGATTTCGAGTTGCTTCACAACAAACTCCTTAGCCCAAGCGGCCCCACAAACGCAGACGCGAGGTGCCGCCGTCTGGGTGCATGTTGTAGCGGATGTGTGTGACCGTACCGAGCTTGGCAATCTCTTTTTCAAAATAGTGTTGATGGTCCATCTGGAGCTTTTGCTCAGCCAATAAAGGCGCCCAGAACATGCTCTGCGTGATCAGTGAAGTGTCGGTGCCGCCTTGAATGTTTGCCGCCTGGATGGAGCAACGGTCGGGGAAATTGCCTTTGAAGTGACAAGTATCCACCTCAATTTTTTCGATCACTCCCGGGTGGGCCAGCGCAACGATGCACCAGTCATTGCCTGGCTCGCGGCGCCTGCGCGTCTCCCAGCCATCGCCCATATTGGCACCTCGGCCAGGCATCAGCATATTGGAGGCCAGCCCGAAGTGCTGGTTGTTGGCGGCAACAATGTAGCCGCCGTTTTCAGCGCTGGCCAGATCGAACAGTTTTGACCGCGATGCGGTGGCCCAATCAAGTTGGGCCTGGCCATAGAGGCGCAGGCGGGCAATGCCGCCATCTGGGTAGATATGCACCCGCACATGGGAGTAGGGGCGATCGCCCGCCAAGGCCTGGTAGTGGTGGTGGTTGCCCTGTAAATTCACCGATGCGAGGACTTCAGTCCATTGGGTCGCATCATTGGGGTCGCCCTCGCAATCGCAGGCCTCAATGGATGCGGCGGGAGGGTAGTTGCCGGTGAAATGGCTGGTGTCGATGTCCACGCCATGCAAAACACCCCGGCGCGCCAATTTGACAACGCAGAAGTCATGCCCGTTGACGCGCTTGCGCCGGGTCTCCCAGCCATCCATCCACTTGCCGTGGTCGTCGTACTTGCCAGGAATAAAAACCGCAGGCTCGGGGTTGAGCATGCGCTGCATGGGGGCAAAAAAATCGTCGGTACAGGCAATGGCTTGGGCGCCCAGGCGCGGGTCAGCCAGGTTGAGATAGCGGCGCGTGAAATCAGGCGCGTTGGGGTCAATGGGGGCGATGGCCATAGGAGTTGCTTTCTGAAGTCAATGAGAAGTTACTTGGCGTTGACTGATTTTGCCCAGTGCCCAAGCGCTAGGCGCTCTTCTTCCAGGATGCCGGTGCTGTTGTTCATGGGCATGGTGCGGCTGACAAGCACTTGCTGATAAATCAACTGAGCGTTGGCACTGAGGTCAGCGTCGGTGTCTAGCCGGATTTGCTTGCTGGCCATCTGAGCGTTGTGGCACATCACACATCGCTGCTCAACAATGGGCTTGATGCTGGCCAGCGTTGGGGTTGCGCTGCCCGCCGCAATTACCCTAGGAGCAGGTGCAATCCAGGCAGCCACCGTCAGTAATAGAGCAAGCCCGGCCATCGGATACCACCAGTTGACAATGCCTTTGTGCCGCAAGATAAAAAATTGGCGTATTGGCATGCTGGCTGCCATGATGAGCAGCAGGACCGCCCAATTCTGGGGATGTGTATAGGTCATGCTGTAGTGGTTGGAAAGCATGGCAAAAAGCACTGGCAGCGTGAAATAGGTGTTGTGCACGCTGCGCTGCTTGCCAATTTTTCCGTGAATCGGATCGGGTGTTTGGCCCGCCTGCATGGAGGCCACCACTTTGCGTTGCCCAGGAATAATCCAGAAAAATACATTGGCACTCATGATGGTGGCAATCATTGCGCCCACCATCAAATAGGCGGCCCGCCCCGCGAACAGATGACAGGCCACCCAGGTGGCCAGGGCCACATAAGCCATCACCAGCATGGCGACCATGCGGTCCCCACCTTCGCGCTGTCCCAACTTGCGGCAAATCAGGTCGTAGATCAACCAACCCGCCGCCAGGAAAGCAAGTGCAGCCATCACAGCGCTTGCGGGCGCCATGTCGAAAACCTGCCGATCAATCAGATAGGTGCTGGGGTTGACAAGGTAGAGCACAACAAACAGGGCAAAGCCTGAAAGCCAGGTGCTGTAGGCCTCCCAGTAGAACCAGTGCAAATGCGCTGGAAGTGTCTTGGGAGCCAATAGATACTTTTGCGGGTTGTAAAAACCACCACCGTGCACAGCCCACAGTTCCCCACCCACCCCTTTGGCGAGCAACTCTGGGTCCTGGGGTTTGAGCAGGCTGTTGTCCAGCCAGACAAAATAAAAAGAGGAGCCGATCCAGGCAATGGCCACAATCAGGTGCAGCCATCGCAACAGCAGGTTGGTCCAGTCAAGAATGTAGGGCAGCAGGGTTTCCATCATCAATTCTGAAGAAACCCTCTGCCACGGCGGATGCTGCAGAAGGTGTTGCGCCGCGCCCCGGGTGGGTAAGACCGCTGCGGCCAATAAACTTTAGGAGCCGCGATACGTTGAATAACTCCAGGGCGTGGCCACCAGGGGAACATGGAAGTGCTGACTTGGGTCTGCCACGCCAAAGCGGACTGTCACCACATCCAGAAACGGGGGCTCAGCCTGTGCCGCTCCAAGCGCGGCGAAGTAGGCCCCCAAATGAAAATCAAGCTCGTAGATGCCGGCCTTCAGGGCATCACCTTCCAGCAAGGGCTGGTCACATCGGCCATCCTGGTTGGTGCGACAGCTGGCCAGGGCATGCCTCTGATTGTTGACAATTGAATGCAGACGAATTTCGATATTTCGACCGGGCTTGCCGTGAGCGGTGTCAAGCACGTGCGTGGTCAGTCTTCCCATGACTATCCTTTGGTCCGGTGCAGGCTGGATTTTCAACAATTTTAAGAAATAATGTTGACAATCTTACCCGCACCCCGATAATAGTCAACACCCAATAAAAAATCAGGTTTTCAAGCCGTCATGGCCAGCAGTGTAAAAACCAAGACCACAGCCCGTCAGGACAAGTCGGAGCGCCAGATGTATCAGGACATTTACGACGCCGTGATGGAACACCGACTTCCGCCCCAAACCAAGCTGACCGAGCAGGAACTCTGCAATATCTACGGCCTGGCTCGGCATGATGTGCGCAAGGTGCTCACCCAGCTGGCCGCTGACGGCCTGGTGGACCAAGAGCCTAACCGTGGGGCCTTTATTGCAAGCCCTTCCCCTGAGGAGGCCCAGGAAATGTTCGAGCTGCGTGAAAGCCTTGAGCGTCTTGTGGTGCAAAAAGTGTCCGAGTCGGCATCGCAGGAAGATCTGGACCAACTGAAAAAAATGGTCGAGCGTGAACGTAAGGCCTGGACCGAAGGGGATCGACCCACCTGGATACGCCTGTCGGCCGATTTTCATGTGGAACTTGCCCGTTTGGCGGGTAACGCCACGCTGACGACGCTGCTGCGCCGACTTGTTTCGCGCAGCACGCTGCTGATCTCAGGCATTGAACCAAGCAGACAAAACGCATGCTCTTTCGATGAGCACCTGCATATCCTTTCCCGACTGCAAGCCGGCGACAAGACCGGCGCCCAAAAGAGCATGGCCAGGCACCTGCAGGGTTGTGCTCAACGTTTGACGATCAATGAGGGGAAAAGCTTCGATCTGCGAAGCGCATTGATCCGAAATTGACCTCAACCCAACCAGGAGACAAGCATGAGTTCTGCAAGTTCAAATGGCCAGCATCCAGTCGATGAGGTCTTGCCGACCGGTCGACTTACCGCGTTAGGCCTTCAGCATGTGTTGGTGATGTATGCGGGCGCAGTCGCTGTCCCGCTCATCATCGGGCGCGCCCTCAAGCTAACGCCTGAACAAGTCGCATTTCTGATCTCGGCCGACCTGTTCTGTTGCGGCATCGTCACTCTGATCCAGTCCTTTGGCCTGACCCAATGGTTTGGCATCCGCCTACCTGTCATGATGGGTGTCACCTTTGCTGCCGTCGGCCCGATGGTGGCGATGGCCAACGCCAACCCAGGCGTTGCGGGGGCCCAGGCCATTTTTGGCGCAATCATTGGCGCTGGCGCGATTTCAGTCGTGATCGCACCCTTTGTCAGCCGAATGTTGAGATTTTTCCCGCCGGTGGTGACCGGAACAGTGATTACCGTGATCGGAATATCGCTGATGCGGGTGGGCATCAATTGGATTTTTGGCAATCCGTTTGGCCCCACTGCACCCTCCATCGTCAACCCAGAACATGCGCAATGGCTCAAGGATGTTGGGGCGGCCGCATCTGCCGCTGGCAGCACGATTCCTGCGATTCCCAAAGGACTGGGCCTATCGCCCTCGGTACCCAACCCGGCCTATGCCCCGCTGTTCAATATCGGCATGTCGGCCTTCGTATTGGTCACCATTCTTCTAATTACCCGCTATGCCAAAGGCTTCATCGGCAATATCGCTGTGCTGCTGGGTATCGTGGCTGGTGCTGTGCTGGCCGCCCTGATGGGCGTCATGAATTTCAGCAAAGTCGAGAAGGCCGCCTGGTTTGACCTGGTATTGCCGTTTCAGTTTGGCATGCCGACTTTCGATGCCGTGATGATTTTGACCATGGTGCTGGTCATGATCGTGGTGATGATCGAGTCCACTGGCATGTTCCTGGCTCTGGGTGACATCACCGGCCGGCCGGTCAAGCAGCCTGACCTGGCTCGTGGTTTGCGCGTTGATGGCTTGGGCACATTGATTGGTGGCATATTCAACACCTTCCCTTACACCAGCTTCTCGCAAAACGTTGGCTTGGTGGGTGTGACCGGTGTGCGTAGCCGCTTTGTGTGTGTGGCTGCAGGCGTGATCCTGGTTCTGCTGGGCCTGATCCCCAAGCTGGCTGCCCTGGTGGAAGCCGTTCCAACTTTTGTGCTGGGCGGCGCCGGGCTGGTCATGTTTGGCATGGTGGCTGCTACCGGCATCAGAATTTTGGCCTCTGTGGATTACGCCAAGAACCGCAACAACCTGTTTGTGGTGGCGATTTCGATTGGCTTTGGCATGATCCCGCTGGTAGCGCCCAACTTCAAGCAGTGGATGCCGCACGGCCTGCACCCGCTGATTGAAAGTGGCATTTTGCTGGCCTCGATTGCAGCCGTCTTGCTGAACGCATTCTTCAACGGCGTGTCTGATCAGGCCCAAGCCGAGCGTAGCGCCGCTGCCAGCAGCCACGGTAGCGAATAATTATTCCAAGCCGACACCCGATGCGAGCATCCCAGCCATTGAGCAACTATCCGCGTGATCTGATCGGATATGGCCAGCATGTACCCCATGCACGCTGGCCAGGCGGGGCTCGCATCGCGGTGCAATTTGTCCTGAATTACGAAGAAGGCGGCGAGAACTCGGTCCTGCATGGCGATCGGGCCTCTGAGCAGTTTCTCTCTGAAATCATCGGCGCCCAGGCCTACGAGGCCCGCCATCTGTCAATGGAGTCGATCTACGAATATGGCTCGCGAGCAGGGGTTTGGCGGATCTTGCGTGAATTCGAGCAACGTCGCCTGCCCATGACGATTTTTGGAGTTTCGATGGCGCTGCAGCGTCATCCTGACCTGACTCAGGCTTTTGTCGGTCTTGGCCATGAAATTGCCTGCCATGGTCTGCGCTGGATTCATTACCAGAACATGGATGAGGCGACCGAACGCGAACATATGCGAGAGGCCATCGGCATTGTTCGGCAACTCACCGGCAGTGCGCCTGTGGGCTGGTACACCGGACGCGACTCACCCAACACGCGCCGGCTTCTGGTTGAGCAGGGTGGCTTTACCTACGATGCTGACTACTATGGTGATGACCTGCCCTTTTGGACCCAGGTCAAAACCTCCAGTGGCGAAGAAAAAAATCACCTGGTCGTCCCCTACACCCTGGATGCGAACGACATGCGCTTTGCCACGCCGCAGGGTTTCAACAGTGGCGAGCAGTTTTATCAGTACCTGTGCGACAGCTTCGATGTGCTTTACGCTGAAGGAGACCCGCAAGGAATAGATCGACCCAAGATGCTGTCGGTGGGCATGCACTGCCGACTGTTGGGCCGCCCAGGAAGGTTCAGAGCCTTGCAGCGCTTTCTGGACTATGTGCAGTCGCACGAGCAGGTCTGGGTCACGCGGCGCATCGATATTGCCAATCACTGGATTGCCACCCATCCTTGCCAGGGCCAGGTTTGACTCGCGCTACATCACTGCCAGCCCTCAATGCCATGCCGGTGGAAGATTTCACCCGCATGCTGGGGGCCATCTTCGAGCACTCGCCCTGGATTGCCGAACGGGCAGCGAGTCATCGCCCTTTTCACACAGTCGAGGCACTGCATGCGGCCATGGTGGAAGAAATCGAGGCTGCTGGCGAGACCGCACAACTGGCCCTGTTGCGCGCCCACCCCGAACTGGCTGGCAAGGCCGCCGTTCGTGGTGAGCTGACTGCAGAGTCGACACGTGAGCAGGGGGGAGTGGGGCTGGACCAATGCAGCCCAGAGGAGTGCGCCCGACTGCAGAAGCTCAACGCCGACTACAACCTCAAATTCGGTTTTCCCTTCATCGTTGCGGTGCGTGGCCATACGCGCGCGAGCATCATTGCCCTGTTCGAGCAGCGCTTGGCCAAGGACAGAACCAGCGAAATGCGCGAGTGCCTACGCCAGGTCTATCGCATCGGTCTGCTGCGCCTGCAAGACCTGCTGCGCCCTGCCTAGGGCAACAGCACGCCGTTGACCGCCACTTGCTCGACCGCCCGGTCGTCGCCCAGCACGATCAATGCAAACAGCAGTTCGTCCAGGCTACTCGCCTCATATGTGCGCCGCGCCAGCAGGGGCGTGGCCTGCGGATTGAGCACCACAAAGTCTGCCTCACAGCCTGGCTGGAGGTTGCCAATCACGCCGGCAAGACCCAGGGCACGCGCTGCACCTCCAGTGTGCTGCCACCACAAGTTCTGCGGGCTCAGGCTCAGGCCCGGCTTGGTCTGCCCTTCGCGGCCCACATAGTAGGCCGCGCGCATGGTGTGAAAAGGGCTGAAGCTGGTACCACCGCCTACATCGCTAGCCAGGCCATACAACATGCCACTGGCCGCGGCGGCGGCGTAATCGAAAAATCCGCTGCCCAGGAAAAGGTTGGAGCTTGGGCTGACGGCGGCGGCTGCGCCGCTGCGCTGCATCAGGGCGCGATCCTCGGCATCCAGGTGGATGCAGTGGGCATAAACCGAACGCGGCCGCAGCAGACCGAAACGCTCATAGACCGCGAGGTAACTGCGCGCCCAGGGAATGAGTTCGGCGACCCAGCGTACTTCGTCGCGGTTCTCGGCCACATGCGACTGCACCCAGACCCCGGGGTGGCGTGCAGCCAGCTCGCCAGCGCCACGCAGCTGCGCTTCGCTGCTGGTGGGCGCAAAGCGCGGTGTGAGGGCATAGCCCAGGCGGCCCACGCCATGCCAGGCCATGATCAACGCTTCGGACTCCAGCAGGCTGCGCTCGGTTTGGTCGCGCACGCCATCGGGGCAGTTGCGGTCTTGCAGCACCTTGCCAGTGATCAGGCGCAGCCCGCGCGCATGCGCCGCCTGAAACAGCGCCTCCACCGAGGTCGGGTGCGAGGTGGCAAAAGTCAGCGCCGTGGTCACGCCATTGCGCAGCAATTCATCCAGAAAGAATTCCGCCACGCTGCGCGCATGCGCTGCATCGGCAAAGCGCGCCTCAGCGGGAAAGGTGTAGCGCTCAAGCCAGGGCAGCAGGCCTTCGGCCGGCGAGCCGATGATGTCGGTCTGTGGGTAGTGGACATGCAGGTCGATGAAACCCGGCGCGATCAGACGATCGGGCCAGTGCGTGGTTGTCACATGCGCGTAGTCAGCCGCCAGCGCGGCATGGGAGCCAGCAGCCTGCACCACCGTGCGCCCGGCCACGTCCGCGCCGATAACAAGCAGGCCATCGCGCTCATAATGCGCCCGGCCCTCCGCGTCGAATTGCAGGAGGGAGGCGCGATAGGCATGCATGGGTCAGAGCTGGCTGCCCGCCTGAGAGCGGGCAGCAGCAAATGATGACGGGCTACTTGCCGCCCGGAATCTTGCCTTCCACGCCCTTGACATAAAAGTTGATGCCACCAAGAAATTTGTCGTCAGCCACGGCATCTTTGGCCAGCACCTCCTTGCCGTCCTGACCCGCGATCGGGCCTTTCCAGATGACAAAGCTGCCATCCTTCAAGCCGGCCCGGATGGCATCGATCTTCTGCTTGGTCGCATCGGGCACATCGGTCGCCAGCGACACCATATCGATGGCGCCCTCCTTCACGCCCCACCAGGTCTGGCCAGTGGCCCATTTGCCTTCCAGCGCATCGCGCACGGCCTTGACATAGTAGGGCCCCCAGTTGATCACCGCCGAGCCCAGGTGCGCCTTGGGCCCGTAGGCAGTCATGTCCGAATCCCAGCCAAAGGCCCGCTTGCCCATTTTTTCGGCGGTCTGCAGCACGGCCGAGGAGTCGGTGTTCTGCATGAGCACATCAGCGCCACCATTGATCAGGGCGGTGGCGGCTTCGGTTTCCTTGGGCGGGTTGAACCACTCGTTGACCCACACCACCTTGGTCTTGATCTTGGGGTTGACGCTTTGTGCCCCCAGGGTGAAGCTGTTGATGTTGCGGATCACCTCAGGAATCGGGATCGAGCCGACCACGCCCAGGGTGTTGTTCTTGGTCATGGCACCGGCCACCACGCCAGCCATATAGGCGCCCTCGTAGGTGCGGCTGTCGTAAGTGCGCATGTTCTCGGCCGTCTTGTAACCGGTGGCGTGCTCAAACTTCACGCCTTTGTGGTCAGCGGCCACTTTCAGCATTGGCTCCATGTAACCAAAGGTGGTGCCAAAGATAAGCTGGTTGCCCTGGCCCACCATATCGCGGATCACGCGCTCAGCGTCGGCGCTTTCGGGCACTTTCTCGACGAAGCTGGTGGCCACCTTGTCACCGAATTCCTTCTCTACTGCCTTGCGCCCGTTGTCATGAGCAAAAGTCCAGCCACCATCGCCCACCGGGCCAACATAGGCAAAGGCCACCTTCAGCGGTGCCGCCGGGGCTGGGGCAGCCGGGGCACTGGCCGCAGGTGCGGCCTCTTCCTTTTTGCCGCAGCCTGCCAGGGTGGCGGCAGCAATGGCTGTCAGCGCAGCCAGTTTCAACAAAGAGCGCTTGGGTTGGTCTGTCATGGAGTCCTCTCGGGTTGGTGGGTTGAACAAATTGCCCGGATCGGGCGCGGCAAAAACCTGCACATCATGCACCAGGATGGAAAGGGCGGCCCAGCGAGGCTGGCATATTGATACGGATCCATGCGGGATTGCGTGAAATCAGGGCCAGCACCACGATGGTGGCCAGATACGGCAACATGGTCATCCACTGGCTGGCCAACTCCACACCCATGCTCTGCAAATGAAACTGAAGCATGGTCACGCCGCCAAACAGGTAAGCCCCGAGCAAGACCCGGCTGGGCCGCCAGGTGGCGAAAGTAGTCAGTGCCAGTGCGATCCAGCCCTTGCCGGCCACCATGCCTTCAACCCACAGCGGGGTATAGACCACCGAGAGGTAGGCCCCGGAGAGGCCACACAATGCGCCGCCGGTCATGACCGCCAGCAGGCGGATACGGCGCACCGGGTAGCCCAACGCATGGGCCGACTCGGGCGACTCGCCGACCGAGCGCAGCACCAAGCCGGCGCGGGTGCGGTAGAGCCACCAAATCAGCGCAGCGCAGAAAAAGATGGTCGCGTAAACCAGCGGATGCTGACGAAACAGGGCGGGGCCCAGCCATGGCATATCGCCCAGCAAGGGAAGCTGATGCAACACCCGCTCGGGCAGTTTGGCCTGCACATAGCCGATGCCAGCAAAGGCCGAGAAACCAACCCCAAACAGGCTGAGCGCCAAACCCGTGGCGTACTGGTTGGTGTTGAGCCAGATCACCAGCACACCAAACAGCGCCGCCAGCAGCGCGCCCGCCCCCATGCCAGCGGCAAATCCCAGCCAGTCGTTGCCGCTGTGCACCACGGTGGCAAAGCCGGCCACGGCGGCGCACAACATCATGCCCTCGGCACCCAGATTGACCACCCCAGCTTTTTCATTGATCAAGAGGCCCAGGGCGGCAATGGCCAGCACGGTGCCGGCATTGAGCGTGGCGGCCAAGAGCAAGGCATAGGATTCCATCAGCTGCCTCCTGTGCTGCGCCGCAGCCGGTAGTTGACCAGGGTGTCGCAGGCCAGCCAGGTGAACAGCAGCAGGCCCTGAAAGACCCCGGTGATCGACTTGGGCAGGCCCATGCGCGACTGTGCCAGCTCACCACCGATATAGAACATGCTCAGCAGCAGCGCCGAAAACACCATGCCCACCGGGTGCAGGCGACCGACAAAGGCCACGATGATGGCGGCAAATCCATACCCCGCTGGCACATAGGGCGTGAGTTGACCGATGGGCCCGGCCACCTCCAGCGCACCGGCCAGGCCAGCGGCGGCGCCCGAGATCAGCAGCGCCGTCCACAGCGCACGGCGAGAAGAAAAGCCGGCGTAGCGCGCTGCAGCCGGCGCCAGCCCGCCCACCTGTTGGGCCAGGCCGGCGCGGGTACGAAACAGGAACACCCACAAAGCCACCACCCCCAGCAGCGCCAACAGCAACCCAATGCTGACCCGCGAGCCCGGCATCAGGCGCGGGATCTGCGTCACGCCTTCGAAGGTCTTGGTCTGCGGAAAGTTGTAGCCCATCGGGTCTTTCCATGGGCCATAGACCAGGTAGCTCAACACCATGTCGGCCACATAGACCAGCATCAGGCTGACCAGAATTTCATTGGCGTTGAAGCGATCGCGCAGCACTGCGGTCAGCCCCGCCCAGGCCATGCCGCCTGCCACACCGGCCAGCAGGATCAAGGGCACGATCCAGCGCCCAGTGTCACGCTCGGCCAACAGTGCCATGCCAGCGCCACATACGGCACCGATGATGAACTGCCCCTCGGCGCCGATGTTCCAAACATTGGAGCGAAAGCAGACGGCCAGGCCCAGCGCGATCACCAGCAGCGGCGTGACCTTGACCATCAGTTCACCCAGGGCATAGCTGGACTTGACCGGCTCCCAGAAAAACACCAGCAGGCCCTGCAGCGGGTTCTTGCCCAGCAGGGAAAACAGGATGGCGCCAAAGACGACGGTGAGCGCCAGCGCCAGCAGGGGCGAGGCGTAGCTCCAGAACCTTGAGGGCTGGGGACGAGCCTCGAGCTTGAATTCAGGCATGCTGCACCTCGCCCTGCGGGGTGCGCGGCCACAGGCCGCTCATCCACTCACCAATTTTTTCCACCGTGGCCTGCGCCATCGGCATGGGAGGCGAGAGCTGGCCACGCGAGATCACATACAGCCGGTCACAGACTTCGAACAGTTCGTCCAGTTCCTCACTCACCACCAGCACGGCACAGCCCGCAGCGCGCAGCGCCAGAATCTCGCCGCGTATCTGCGCAGTCGCACCCACATCGACCCCCCAAGTGGGCTGCGCGAGGATCAGCAGCTTGGGCTGGGCGTCGATCTCGCGCCCCACAATGAACTTCTGCAAATTGCCGCCCGAGAGCGACTTGGCCACTGCCTGCGGCCCGCCGGCCTTGACATTGAACTGCGCCAGCAGGCGCCGGGCCTGTGCCTGCAGTTGCTTGACATGGATCCAGCCACCAGCCAGGCGCGGCCAGGAAATCGCCTCGTCACGCGTCAGGAGCAGGTTTTGCGCCAGACTCAGCATGGGCACCGCGCCACGGCCCAGGCGTTCCTCGGGCACATAATGCAGGCCCAGGGCGCGCCGCCCTCCGGGATGCATGGCTGACACATCCACCGGCCCCAACTCGATGCTGCCGCGTGGAGCGCGCGTATCTTCGCCCGACAAGGCAAGCAGCAGTTCCTTCTGGCCATTGCCCGACACCCCGGCAATACCCACCACCTCGCCCGCGCAGACCTGCAGATCGATGTTGTGCAGGTCCACGCCAAACTGGTCTTCGCGTGGCAGGCTCAGCCCCCTGACCCTGATCGCCACGGCACCCGGCTGGCGTTCCACACGCCGCAGCTCTGGCGGCTCTGCGCCGATCATCAGGCGCGACAGCGAGGCATTGGTTTCCTCCCTGGGATTGCACACGCCAGCGACCTTGCCGCCGCGCAGCACGGTGCAGGTATCGCACAGCTCGCGTATTTCATGCAGCTTGTGGGAGATGTACAAGATGCTGCACCCTTCTGAAGCCAGCTGCTTCAACACGACGAACAGTTTTTCCACCGCCTGGGGCGTCAACACCGAAGTCGGCTCATCAAGGATCAGCAATTGCGGGCGGGTGAGCAAGGCGCGGATGATTTCAACGCGCTGCATTTCGCCCACGCTCAAGGTATGCACCGGCCGCCGCGGATCCAGCTCGAGCCCGTATTCAGCGGCCTTGGCGGTGATGCTGGCCGTCACCTGCGCGAGCGAGTCCTGAGCCAGACCCAGCCAGACATTCTCGGCCACAGTCATGGTTTCAAACAGATTGAAATGCTGGAACACCATGCTGATGCCATGGGCCCGCGCCTCCTGGGGGTTGCGGATGTGCATCAACTGGCCATTGAGAAATATCTGTCCGGCATCGGGCCTGACCGCGCCGTAGATGATTTTCATCAGGGTCGACTTGCCCGCGCCGTTTTCACCCAGTACCGCATGGATTTCTCCAGGCATCACCGTCAGCGACACATCGTCGTTGGCAAGAACCGACGGATAGCGCTTGCTGATGTGCGCCAGTTGCAGGCGGGGCATGGTCATGGGCTTGCTGGCCTTGGGTCTTTTCTATTCTTGCACTGGACTGGCGGCCCGGTTGCCCGCCTGCACCTGCGACGCTGATTTGACCCGCTCACGCAGCTCGCGTTTGAGCACCTTGCCGATGGCGCTGCGTGGCAGCTCCTCGATCAGGAACAGATCGGCCAGGCGCTGGGTTTTACCCAGCTGGGCATTGGTCCAATCCTTCAGCAAAGAGGCAGCCACTTGCTTGGCGGGTTGCAGCACCACAAATGCCACCGGGGTTTCGCCCCATTGCTCTGAAGGCACGCCCACCACCGCTACCTCCAGCACCGCCGGGTGTTGGCTCAGCACCTCCTCCAGATCGCTGGGGTAGATGTTGAAGCCGCCGGAGATGATCAGGTCCTTGCGTCGATCCAAGAGGGTGAGAAACCCTTCGGCATCAAAGCGGCCCACATCCCCAGTGCGGATGAAGCGCTTGCCGCTGGAGTCGAACCACTCGGCCTCACGGGTTTTCTCGGGCCGCTTGTGGTAGCCCCTCATCATGCTGGGCGAATGGCCTACCACTTCACCTGCCTGGTCAGGTGCAAGTTGTTGCCCGTCTTCATCAATCAGGCGGATGTCATGCCCCGGGGCAGGGCGGCCCACGGTGTGCAGCTTGTCGCGGTGCAGATGCGCTTCCAAAATGCAGGAGCCGCCACCCTCGGTCATACCGTAAAACTCGACCAGGCCACCAGGCCAGCGCTGCAGCACATCGGCCTTGAGCGGGGCCGCAAATGGCGCGCTGGTGGAGAACTTGTAGCGAAAACTGCGCAGGTCGAAGCGTTCGAATTCAGGCCGCGCCATCAGGCGCTGGTATTGCACCGGCACCAGCATGGTGTGGGTGACGCGCTCTTTCTCGGCCAGGTGGAGCCAGCCCAGGGCATCGAATTTGGGCATCAGCACCACTGTGCCGCCGTAAGTGAGCGTTGGGAAAAACACCACCAGCGTGGTGTTGGAATACAGCGGGGTGGACAGCAGGGCCACCGTATCGGGTCCGTAGCCGTAGCTGACCGCGCGCTGGCTGTAGGCCCAGCGCATGCTGTGCGGCTGCACAATGCCCTTAGGCTCGCCCGTGGTGCCGGAGGAATAGATGATGTTGAATGGCAAATCAGGTGCTATGGCTACCGCCTTTGGCTGGGTGCCGGGCGGCGCCAGCCAGGCCGCAAAACCGAGGCCTGCCTCGGAATCGTCCAGCGCGATGTGCGGCAGGCCTTGCGCAGTCTCTGCGCCCAGGGTGTCACGCACACTGGCATCGAGAAAAAGAATTTTGGCATCCGCATCGCGCACCATCGCCTGCAGGCTGACTGGGGTGACGCCCGGCGCCAGCGGCGCCACCACCACGCCAGCCCGCAACGCGCCCAGAAACACCGCGGCATAGCGCAGGCTGGTCGCTGCACAGATCGCAATGGCGTCTCCCACCTGCAAGCCATCGCGCTGCAGGCTGGCCGCCACCCGATCGATCAAGGCGTCGAGCTCGGCGTAGCTCAGGCTGTCAGTGCCTTGCACCAGGGCGCGCCGGCCGGGAGCCTGCGCGGCATGCTGGCGCACCAAGTCGGCAATGGCGCCGAAGTCTGCTGCCAGCAGGGTGTGCAGCCCGCCCTGGCTCACCGCGCCAATTCCTGTTCCTGCAGCTCGCGCCAGAGGATCTTGCCTGAGCCCGATTTGGGCAGGGCGTTGACAAACTCCACCAGGCGCGGGCTTTTATAGGCTGCCATGTGCTCGTGCGACCAGTTGATGATGTCGAGCTCACTGACTTTTCCCTGCTGCTCGGGGCGCAAGACCACCAGCGCCTTGACCGTCTCGCCACGCCTGTCGTCGCGCGCAGCAATCACACAGGCCTCCAGAATGGCCGGATGCCGGTACAACAAGGACTCCACCTCTGCCGGCCAGACCTTGTAGCCCGAGGCATTGATCATGCGCTTTAAGCGGTCAACCATGAAAAAGTAACCGTCGACATCGATGGTGGCCAGATCGCCAGTGCGCAAAAAGCGCTTGCCGCCGAGCTGGATGAAGGCCTCTGCGGTGGCGCCTGGGTTGTTCCAGTAGCCCTGCATCACTTGCGGCGCGTGGATCACGATCTCACCAGTCTGCCCGTCAGGCAGTTCCTGCAGGGTGAGCGGATCGATGATTCGTGAGTCCACATCAAACATAGGAATGCCCAGGCACTGCGGCTTGGGCCTTTGCGGCGGGTTGAGGTGGGTGGCAGCCAGAGTTTCGCTCATGCCATAGCCCTCGACATAGTCCAGCCCGGTGATGTCCTTGAGCTTTCGAGCCAATGCTGCCGGCATGGCCGCACCTCCGCCGCGGAGGCCGTTCAGGCTGCTCAGGTCGTACTCGCCCAGTCTGGGGTTGGCCAGGAAATCAACCAGCATGGTGGATATCGCTGACCACCCTGTGACCCGGTGGCGCTGTATGCATAGGGCGGCCAGATCACGGTCCCAGCGCGACAGGACAACAATCGTGGCGCCAATGAACAGCGGGCCGTTCATGCCGCCAGCCATGCCAGTGACATGAAAAAAGGGCAGCACGGAGAGAGAGACCATGTCCTGGTTGCGACCGAACCACTGCACCCCACCCACCGCGGTGCACATGGTGCTGCGGTGGGTGTGCATGCAGCCTTTGGGCAGACCGGTGGTGCCCGAGGTGTAGGGCATAACGCACAGGTCATCTGGCCCCACCAGCAGCGGGCCGGGTCGCAAGTCTCGCGCGACCAGCTCGCACCAGAGAGTCAGGCCGGGCGCGTCGATGGTTTCGCGCGGTGCCGCCACAAAGGGCGGCAGGGGCAAATCGGTGGGGTGCTTCAGATAGTCGCTGTAGGCGGCCACGATCAGGTGTGCCAGCCCCTGCCCCTCTTGCCGCACCGGTGCCAGTTCAGGGTAGAGGTCTTGCGCCAGGATGGCCACCCGGGCCCCGGTGTCGCGCACATAGTGGCGCAACTCCTCGCTGCGGCTCATCGGATTGACTGGCACCACGACGGCATTGGCACGCAGGATGCCGTAATAGCTGATCACCCACTGCGGGCTGTTTTGCATGTACAGCAGCACCCGATCGCCGGTCTGCACTCCACAGACCTGCTGCAGGTAGCCGGCAACCCGCTCGACCTCGTCGCGAAAGTCGGCAAAGCTGATCTCCGCGTCGTAATAAATGATGAAAGGCTTGTTGGGATAACGCGCCGCTGACACTTCCACGTTGTAGGACAAGCTGGTTTGCGGCAGCGTCAGGTGATGCGGCAGGCCGGGTGGCCAGTGGGCGAGGTGGCGTGATGGAGCGTTTTGGCTCATGTCAAACAATGCTGGTGCCGCCGTCAAGCGCCAGGTACTGGCCGGTCATGTGGCGCGAGGCCTCGCTGGCCAGGAACACCACCGCGCCCTTGAGGTCTTCCTCACCGCCGATGCGGTGCAGCGGTGCCCGCGCAATCACAGCGTCCTGCACCTGCTCCAGCAGGCCGGCCGACATCTTGGAGGGAAAGAAGCCGGGGCAGATGGCGTTGACATTGATGTTGTAGCGCCCCCATTCTGCGGCCAGGGTGCGGGTGAAGTTGATCATGGCCGCCTTGGACGTGTTGTAGGCGATGGTGTGCACGCCAGCGGCGGTGCCCTTGAGGCCAGCGACCGAGGCAATGTTGATGATCTTGCCCTGCTGGCGCGCAATCATGCTGCGTCGGCCCACCTCACGCGAGAGAAAAAAAGGCGCATTGACATTGAGATTGATCACCTTGTGCCAGGCCGCGTCCGGGTAGTCCTCGGCGGGCGCGCCCCAGCTGGCGCCGGCGTTGTTGACCAGGATGTCGATCTGGCCATAGCGCGCCAGCACCTGGTCCACCAGTGGCGCAATCTGCTCCTGTTGTTGCAGGTCGTTGACCACCGTCAGCACCTCCAGGCCCAGCTGCTCCAGATGCGACTTGGCTGCTGACAGCTCATCGGCCTTGCGCGCGCTGATGGCCAGCCGACAGCCCATCTCGCCCAGGGCCTCGGCCATCTGCAAGCCCAGGCCACGCGAGCCGCCAGTGATCAGGGCGATACGGCCATCCAGCTGAAACAGTTTTTTCACGCTCATTCAGGTCTCCTGCACATCGTCTTGGCGCTGCCCGCAAATTATCCGCGCTGGGCCTGGGCTTGGAGCTTTGCCTCGCGCTGCGGGCTGCACACATAGCCAAAGCGCTGGGGCATTTCCTGGCTGCTGAGATTTTCTAGTTGCCACTGCCCGTCCTCGATCAGCTGTGCGGCCAGCAGCACATCCTGGCTGTGCACCAGACCCAGGCCAAGATCGGCGTCCAAAAAGACCCGGCCTTGTTCATCCAATAGGCAGCTGCGCACTGCAGCCACAGCGCCTGTATGGGAGAGCACCTGCCCATCGGGTTGCAGGCGCCAGATCCAGGGCGTGAGCTCCAGCTCGACAAAGACCTGCTGCGGTCCGTTCTGAAAATACCAGCGCCCCAGCGCATCGGCCAAATAGTTGCGGCCTATGAAGTCAATCAGTTTTTCATGCAACAGCAAACTGCCCTTGGCGCCGGGGCGGCCGCTGGCAAACTCACCCGCCGCCTGGGTGCGCTCATCGCGCATGTACCACTGGCCGCGCGCATCCAGGCCCAGCCAGCCATAGCAGGCCGGCACATTGGGCCACTTGGCCATGGCCTGGCGCACCATCTCATCCATCGACACCCCCCTGTTGCAGCAGCCAGCCCCCCACCGCGTCGGGCAGGCCACGCACATGACCAGGCCAGGCACCGGCGGCAAAGCCCACATGGCCGCCGTCAGCCGGTTGCCACAGGGTGACTGATTTACCCACTTGGCCAGCGCGCGGCAGGCTGGCAGCAGGTACAAAGGGGTCATTCAGGGCATTGAGCGCCAGCGCCGGAATACGAATGCCGCCCAGATGCGGCTTGGCCGAAGCGCGCGCCCAGTAATCCTCCACCCCCCTGAAGCCATGCAGCGGGGCGGTGAAGACATCATCGAAAGCGTAGAGGTCGCGCGCCCGCTCGAGCGCCTGGCGATCAAACAGGCCGGGAAACTGCGCCAGCTTGGCCATGGCCTTGGGCTTCATGCTGCGCAAAAACATGCGGGTATAGACCTGCCGGTTGAAGCCGCGTCCGATGGCGTGACCACCGGCGGCCAGGTCCAGCGGCGAGCTGACCGCCGCCACCGCCGCCACCACCGCGGCGGCCGAGTCGCCCATTTCGCCCGCCCAGCGCAGCAAGGCATTGCCGCCCAGCGAGACGCCCACCGCCACAATCGGGCCGGCATGCCGGCTGTGAAAACGCCTGAGCAGCCAGTCAATCTCGGCGTGGTCGCCTGAATGGTAAGCACGTGGCGCCCGGTTGATTTCGCCACTGCAGCCGCGGAAATGCGGCAGCGCAAAAGCCAGCCCCTGTTCACGCGCCCAATCGGCAAAGGCCTGGGCGTAGTGGCTCTGCGAGGAGCCCTCCAGGCCATGAAAGAGCACCAGCAGGGCTTTGTGGTGCGGGGGTTCGGCCAGCCAGTCGACATCGACAAAGTCATCATCGGGCGTGGCCCAGCGTTCGCGCCGAAAGCTCGGGCGCGGCCCGTACCCCCGCCGGGCAAACAGCGCCGGCCAGATGGTCTGCAGTTGGCCGCCAGGCAGCCAGAAAGGGGCGCGATGGTTCATGCGTGATGCTGGATTTTCCGCCAGCACGGGCATTTGCAAATGAGCGGCTCAAGCCTCGTTCATGCAAGCCCAAGCAATCAAGCTCCGCTGAGCAGGTTTGATTTACTGCGCCTGAAAGCCGCTTGATTTGATGATGCTGGCCCAGCTGGCACTGTAGGCACGCTCGCGGCTGCCTAGTTGCTGCGGACTCATATAAGCCACCGACAGCCCCATGGCCGTCAGGCGCTCACGCACCTCAGGCAGTGCAATCACCTTGGCCACCGCTGCGGCATAGCGCTCGATCAGTGCACTGGGCATGCCCTTGGGGGCAAAGATACCGTAGTAAGGCAAGTCCTCAAAGCCTGCCAGGCCCAGTTCGGCAAAAGTGGGCACATCCGGCAGGATGGACTGACGCTTGTCGCCAATCACTGCCACCATGCGGATCTTGCCGGCCTTGTGGTTCTCGATGAAATCGGGCACCGACCCCACCCCGGCGGCAATCTGGTTGCCCAGCATGTCGCCCATCATGGGTGCACTGCCGCGGTAGGGCGCAGCCTGCAGATCCAGGCCATTTTTCTTGCCAATCACCTGCACCAGAAACTCGGGCACCGAGGCGGGCGCGGGCACGCCCACTGTGCCCTTGCCCTTGCCGTTGCTGCGCACCCAGGCCAGGTAGTCCTGGTAGCTCTTGGCAGGCGTGGCACCCGAAAGCGCCAGGCCGTTGACAAAGGTGGCAAAACCGGCCACCGGGGCGAAGTCTTGCGCGGAGTTGAAGCCGGGGTTCTTGAGCACCAGCGGCAATATGGAAATGGTGTGGTCATGCGAGAGAAAAAGCACTGAACCATCGGCCGGCGCGGCCTTGAGCGCCTGGGCCGCGAGCTGGCCGCCGGCACCGGCCTTGTTTTCCACCACCACCGAACTGCCCAACTGGTCTTTGAGCTTGTCGGCCAGCACCCGGGCGATGACATCACTTCCGCCTCCCGGCGGGAAGCCCACCATGAGTTTGATCGTATTGGGTTGGGCTGAGCTAGAGCCCCAACATAGCAAGAAGTGAGCACATATGATGCCCAGAATACTTTGCTTAAAATTGTTCATCATGAGAACCCTCCTAGGTTGGGCAAAAGTGTGTGTTCATAAAGCGCTGGTGCTCAAAAACGTGGCAACTCCGGGTGCGCGATCTTGCCCGCGCGCACCAGCATCTTGCCGTATTCGGCGCAGCGGTTGTGGGTGGGAATCACCTTGCCCGGGTTGAGCAGGCCTTGCGGGTCAAAGGCGCGTTTGACCCCGAGCATCTGCTCGTTTTCCTCGCGGCTGAATTGCACGCACATGGAGTTGAGCTTTTCCACCCCCACCCCATGTTCGCCGGTAACGGTGCCGCCCATGGCCACGCTGGTTTCCAGGATGTCGGCACCAAAGAGCTCACAGCGGCGCAGCTGGTCGGGGTCGTTAGCATCAAACAGGATCAGCGGGTGCAAGTTGCCATCGCCCGCATGAAACACATTGAGGCAACTCAGGCCGTATTTTTTTTCCATCTCCTGGATGGCGTGCAGGATGTCGGCCAGGCGCTTGCGCGGGATGGTGGAGTCCATGCACATGTAGTCGGGTGCCATGCGGCCACTGGCAGGAAAGGCATTCTTGCGTCCGCTCCAGTATTTGAGCCGCTCGGCTTCGTCGCGGCTGACGGTGATCGCGGTGGCGCCGGCAGACCGCAGCACCTCGCTCATGCGGGCAATTTCTTCCTCCACCTCTTCCTCGGTGCCATCGCTCTCGCACAACAAGATGGCAGCCGCATTCAGGTCGTAGCCGGCGTGGACAAAATCTTCCACCGCCGCCGTCATGGGCTTGTCCATCATTTCCAGACCGGCCGGAATGATGCCGGCGGCGATCACTGCTGCCACCGCCTCACCTGCCTGACGCACATCGTCAAAGCTGGCCATGATGCAGCGCGCCAGGCGTGGTTTGGGTACCAGCCGTACTGTCACCTCCAGGGTCACAGCCAGCATGCCTTCGGAGCCGATATAGACACTGAGCAGGTCATACCCCGGCACATCGAGCGCGTCTGCGCCAAACTCGATCGGATCGCCCTGCACCGTGAAGCCACGCACCTTGAGCACGTTGTGAACGGTCAGGCCGTACTTGAGGCAATGTACGCCGCCTGAGTTTTCGCCCACATTGCCGCCGATGGTGCAGGCAATCTGGCTGGAAGGATCGGGCGCGTAGTACAGGTTGTGGGGCGCAGCCGCCTCGCTGATGGCCAGGTTGCGCACACCCGCCTGCACCAGCGCCGTGCGGCTGACCGGATCAATCTTCAGGATCTGGTTAAAGCGCGCTAGGCTGAGCGTGACACCATCAGCCAGCGGCATGGCCCCGCCCGACAGGCCGGTGCCGGCACCGCGCGCCACCACCGGCACGCCCAGGGCATGGCAGGTTTTCAGGATGGCCTGCACCTGCGCTTCGGTCTCCGGCAGAGTCACCGCCAAGGGCCGCTGCCGATAGGCCGTCAGGCCGTCACACTCATAGGGAGTGACATCTTCGTTGTGCCAGAGCAGAGCGTGCTCGGGCAGCACAGCCTGCAGGGCCTGGACCACCTGGGCCTGCCGCTGGGTGCGCTGCAGGGCATTGAATCCGGGCTTGGTGTCAGGGGCATTCATGCATTGATTCTAGCCCCCGCTCTCTATAATGCAGGCCTCTCATCTTCCAGGCGGTAGCCTCAGTGTCAGATCGTCTAGCCGTGCTGCCGCAGTACCTGCTGCCCAAGAGGGCCCTTACCGTCTTTGCCGGTTGGGTGGCGGGTGGGCGTTGGGGCTGGGTCACCACCGCCATCATTCGCCGCTTCATTCGCCGCTACCTTGTCAATATGGCCGAGGCGGCCAACCCCGATCCGGCCAGCTACGCCAGCTTCAACGATTTTTTTACCCGAGCCCTGAAGAGTGGCGCACGGCCGCTGGCTGCGGCGCCTTATGTCTGCCCGGTGGACGGTGCGATCAGTCAGTTTGGCACCATCGAGCGCGAGCAGATCTTTCAGGCCAAGGGCCACAGCTACACCACCACCGCCTTGCTGGGTGGTCAGGCCGAGCTGGCCCAGGCATTTCAGGATGGCCATTTCGCCACCCTGTACCTGGCGCCCAAGGACTATCACCGCATCCACATGCCCTGCGAGGGCACCCTCACCCGCATGGTCCATGTGCCCGGAGACCTTTTTTCGGTCAACCCGGTCACCGCCCGCGGGGTGCCTGGTCTGTTTGCCCGCAACGAGCGGGTGATCTGCCTGTTTGACACCGCGCACGGCCCGCTGGCCCTGGTGCTGGTGGGTGCCACCATCGTGGGCAGCATGGCTACAGTCTGGCACGGGGTGGTCAACCCGCCCCGCCCGGGTACTGTGCGGGAATGGCGCTATGCGCCAGGCGAGGTGCGCCTACGCCAGGGCGAAGAAATGGGGCGTTTTTTGCTTGGCTCGACGGTGGTGCTGCTGTGGCCCAAAGCCAGCCTGGAATTCAACCCGGCCTGGGCGGCTGAGCGAGCGGTCCAAGTTGGTGAGAAAATGGCTGCCTGAATGAATTAAACGGAGTTTTCCATGCCTGGCTTGCTTTCGAATGTTGACCCCGATGGGCTGCTTGAGTTTTCGGTGGTTTATACCGACCGTGCGCTCAACCATATGTCCAAGCGCTTTCAGTCGGTGATGCGCGACATCTCCGGCATCCTGAAAGAGGTGTACCACGCCAAATCAGCGGTGCTGGTGCCCGGTAGCGGCACCTTTGGCATGGAGTCTGTGGCCCGTCAATTTGCCACTGGCAAAAAAGTCATGGTGCTGCGCAACGGCTGGTTCAGCTACCGCTGGACCCAGATTTTCGATATGGGCAGCATCCCGGCCGAAAGCATTGTGATGAAAGCGCGCCGCCTTGGCGCAAGCTCGCAGGCGCCCTGGATCCCCTGCCCGGTGGATGAGGTGGTGGCTGCCATCCGTTCGCAAAAGCCTTCGGTGGTGTTCGCCCCGCATGTGGAAACTGCCGCCGGCCTGATGCTGCCAGATGACTACATCCGCAAGGTGACCAAGGCTGTGCACGAGGTGGGCGGCCTGTTTGTGCTTGACTGCATCGCCTCGGGCTGCATGTGGGTCGACATGGAAGCCACCGGTGTGGATATTCTGATCAGCGCGCCGCAAAAAGGCTGGAGCGGCTCGCCCGCTTGCGCCATGGTCATGCTCAGCCAGCGCGCCCGCCAGGCAATCGACAACACCACCAGCACCAGCTTCGCCTCCGACCTGAAAAAGTGGCTGCAGATCATGGAAGCCTATGAAAACGGCAGCCATATGTATCACACCACCATGCCCACCGACGCTCTGGCCAGGCTGGATGAGGTGATGCGCGAAACCAAGGGGTACGGTTTCGAGAAAGTGCGCCAGGAGCAGATCGAGTTGGGCAGCAAGGTGCGCGCCTTGCTGGAGCGACGTGGTTTTGTCAGCGTGGCCGCAGATGGCTTCAAGGCACCAGGCGTGGTGGTGAGCTACACCAGCGACCCTGAAATTCAGAACAGTAAAAAATTCTTGGCCCAGGGCCTGCAAACCGCGGCTGGCGTGCCGCTGATGTGCGATGAGCCCGCTGACTTCAGCACCTTCCGCATCGGCTTGTTTGGCCTGGAAAAACTCCACAATGTGGACCGCAGCGTGGGCCATATGGCCGAGGCCCTTGACCGGCTAGGCTTCAAGGAACTGGTGGCCAAGGCTGCCTAATCACTAGTCCCTGTCTAGATGGGGCTGTTTTCATCCACCCGCGCCGCTTGCCGGCGCGTTTTTACATCTTTCATCAGGGGATGACCATGCAAGTAGGTATTGCCGGAACCGGCAAGATGGGTAGTGCAATTGGACTGCGGCTGCACGGACTGGGCCATCAGGTGACAGTCTGGAACCGCACCCGCGCCAAGGCGCAGCCCCTGCTCGATGCCGGCCTGGCCTGGGCCGACTCACCCAATTCGCTGGCACGCGCTTGCGACCTGGTGATCACCCTGCTGACCAATGAGCAGGCGCTGGATGAAGTCTATTTTTCGCCCGAGGGCCTGCTGGCCGAGCCGGCCAAGGGCAAGCTGTTTCTGGAGATGAGCACGGTCAGCCCGGCCAAACAAGAGGCTATGGGCGCTCGGGCCAGCGCCCTGGGCGCGGCTTACCTGGAATCTCCAGTGGGTGGTAGCGTGGGCCCGGCCAAGGAGGGCAAGCTGATGGCTTTTGTTGGCGGCGCGGCAGCTGACCTGGAGCGCGCTCGCCCCCTGCTGGAGCAGATGTGCAAGCGCATCGAACATGTGGGCGCCCACGGCGCTGGCGCCATGATGAAGCTGGCGGTCAACCTGCCATTGATGGTCTACTGGCAGACCCTGGGTGAGGCGCTCTCGATGGTGGCGCCGCTTGGCCTGGATCCCAAACGGGTGATCGATGTGCTGACCGAATCCTCCGGCGGCCCCAATATGCTCAAGGTGCGCGGCCCGATGATCGCCCAGGCCTTGGCGGGAGAGAAAAGCAGCACAGTGACCGTGGATGTGGCCACCATGCGCAAAGACATGCGCACCATGCTCGCCCAGGGCCAAGTCAACCAGCGCATGCTGCCGCTGACCGAGCTGGCACTGAAAAAATTTGACCAGGCCGCCGCCAGCGGCCTGGACGCCGCTGACTGCTCCCAATTACCGGTATGGTGGCTCGCGCAAGGCGGCCGCGCCTGAGGCCATGGGCTAGGCCGCTAATCGATCTTCATGCCCTGAATGATCGGGCGAAACTGGTTCATCTGGCGCTTGAGCATGGCTTCCTGCTCTGCCGGCGAGGAACCCACCGGCTCGGCCCCCAGCTCGGCCAGGCGTTTGGCCACCTCGGGGTGACGCACCGCTGCAGCCACCTCGCGCTGCAGCCGGTCAATCACCTCTCGTGGCGTCTTGGCGGGAGCAAACAAGCCGTTCCACCCTTCCAGCTCGAGGTCGGGATAGCCTAGTTCACGCACGGTGGCCACATCTGGCAGGCCTGCAATGCGCTTGGAGGCCGTTGTGGCCAAGGCCTTCAAGCTGCCGGCCCGGATCTCGGCCAGGGAGGAAGACAGTTGGTCGCCGCCAAACTGGATGCGCCCGGCAAGCAACTCCTGCTTGAGAGGCGCAGCGCCCTTGAACGGCACATGCTGCATGTCCACCTTGGCATCGCGCTTGAACGATTCGCCCAAGACATGCACGGCTGAGCCTGGGCCGGTGGAGCCATAGTTGTATTGCAGTTTAGGGTTGGCTCGCAATAACGCCGCCAGTTCCTTCAGATCCTTGGCCGGCACGCTGGGGTTGGCGGTCAGCACAAAGGGCACATAGACGGCGATCGACACACCGGCAAAGTCGGTTTCGGCATTGAAAGGCGAGCGGTTGGCCAAGGTCTGCGCCACCGAAGACAGAGGGAAGGTGATGTTGTGCATCAGCAGGGTATAGCCGTCCGGCGCCGCCTTGGCCACCAGATCGGCGCCAATGGCACCACCCGCACCACCCCGGTTGTCCACCAGCACAGGCTGGCCCATGGATTCGCTCATGCGCTGGCCCACGATGCGCGCCACGATGTCGGTGGTGCCGCCTGCCGGGAAAGGCACGATGATCTTGATCGGCTTGGACGGAAAGGCCTGGGCCAAGGCCTGCTGGCCCAAAGCCAGCGCCAAAAGGCCGGGCAGCAGCACGAGTGCACATGCCCGAAAAATTCTTCTGCATGGGTTCATCTGAAAATCCTTGATTAGAGGTTTGTGAAAAGAGATGGGACAACGGAAACCGTTTTTCCGGGCCCATTCTCAAGGCGCGGCAATGGCCGTGTCAATGCGGGCTTGTCCGCAAGCATCGACTGGCGGGCCTGACTAGAATAGCCTCTACCTGTTTGCAGCAGATGGCGTTCGCTGCTGTCTGCCGAGCTGGCCTGAGCAGGTCAAGCTGCCTGCAGGTCACTTATTTTTTACGAGAGGTGAGCCCTTGGCCTATCAAGATTTCAGCGCCCATGCGCAGTGGCTGCCCTTCACGCCCAATCGCAGCTTCGCCCAGGACCCGCGGGTCTTTGTCGCCGCCGACGGCATGTACTTCACCACCCATGACGGTCGTCGTGTGATTGACGGCATTTCCAGCCTGTGGTGCGTGGGCGCAGGCCACAACAGGCGCGAGATCAACGAGGCCATCAAGCTGCAACTGGATACCCTGGACTACTCAACTGCGTTCAGCGCCAGCAATGACAAGGCCTTTGCGGCGGCGGAACACATTGCGGCGCTGGCGCCAGGCGATCTGAACAAGGTGCTGTTTTGCAACTCGGGTAGCGAAGCGGCCGACACCTCGATGAAGATTGCGCTGGCTTACCATCGCGCCCGCGGCGAAGGCCATCGCAACCTGTTTATCGGCCGTGAGCGCGCCTACCATGGCGTGGGCTTTGGCGGCATGAGTGTGGGCGGTATTCCGGCCAACCGCAAGGCTTTTGGCACATCCCTGCTGCCGCGGGTTGACCACCTGCGCTTTATCCATGACCCGGTGAACCATGCCTACTACAACGGCGTCGAACCAGTCTGGGGCGAAGACCCGCTGCTCGAGCTGGAAAACCGTATCCTGCCCCTGCACGACCCCAGCAATATTGCTGCCGTCATTGTTGAGCCGGTGGCTGGCAGCGCTGGCTGGTATGTGCCGCCCAAGGGCTATCTCAAGCGCCTGCGCGATATCTGCGACAAGCACGGCATCCTGCTGATCTTTGATGAGGTGATCACCGGCTTTGGCCGCATGGGCACCGCCTTTGGCGCCGATTTTTATGGTGTGGTGCCGGATATGCTCAACTTTGCCAAGTGCGTGACCAATGGGGTCATTCCACTGGGTGGTGTGATCTGTCGCCAGCATGTCTACGACGCGGTGATGGATTCCAGCGCCAGCAGCCCGGCGCATGCAGTCGAGCTGTTTCACGGCTACACCTATTCCGGCCATCCGGTGGCCTGTGCGGCTGCGCTTGCCACCCTCCAGGTGCTGCGTGAGGAGGACTTGTTCAACCGCGCGGCCAAGATGGGGAAATTGCTGGGTGACGCCATGCACAGCGCGATCAAGGGCCTGCCCCATGTGATCAGCATCCGCACCCTGGGCCTGGCCGGGGCAGTCGAGTTGGCCAGCCTGCCCGGCCTGGCGGGCAAGCGTGCCTACGATGTTTTTCTGGAGTGCTTCCACCAAGGTGTGCTGGTGCGCTCAGCGGGCGAAAACCTGGTGCTGGCACCGGCCTATGTCGTCGAAGCCTCTCAGATCGAGCAGATGGTTTCAGTGCTGGCAGACGCGATCAGGAAGCTGGCCTGATTGGCCGCGTCTCAAATCTCGATCTTGGAGCCCAGCTCCACCACCGCGTTACTCGGCAGGTTGAGAAAGTCGGCCGCTGCGCTGGCATTGAGGTGCATCTGGGCAAATAATTTTTCGCGCCAAAAGGACATACCTTCGCCCAGAGTGGGTACCACGGTATCGCGCGAGAGGAAATAGCTGGTGGTCATGGGGTCCACATCACAGCCATGGGCCTGCAGCGCACGCAAGGAGCCGGGAACATCCGGGTCATTTTTAAAGCCGTAGTTGAGGGTGACCTGCCAGCAGTTGTTGCCGATGGGCTCGATCGCCAGCCGGTCATCGATGCGAACCCAGGGCACTTCATGGCTCTGCAAGGTCACGAACAGATTGTTGTGGTGCAGCACCTTGTTGTGCTTGAGGTTGTGCAATAGGGCGTTGGGCACCGTGCCGGGGGTGCCGGTCAGGAACACGGCGGTGCCCTCCACCCGAACCGGCGGGCTGATAAAGACGGCTTCCAAAAAAGATTTCAGGTCGAGGGCATCGGCGCGCAGCTTGTCATTGAGCAGGTTGCGCCCATCTTTCCAGGTCTGCATCAGGATAAAAATGGCTCCGCCAATCAGCAAGGGGAACCAGCCTCCTTCAAACAGCTTGAGCAGGTTGGAGCTGAAAAATGCCAGATCGACCAGGAAGAAAAAACTGGTGGCTGCCAAACAGAGGGTCAGCGGATAGCCCCAGGCGTAGCGGATGACGAAGAAGGTCAACACGGTAGTGATCAGCATATCGAGTGTCACGGCAATGCCATAGGCCGAGGCCAGATTGCTGGACGACCTGAACAACATCACCGCCAGCACAATCGCGATGAACAGCCCCCAGTTGACAAAGGGGATGTAGATTTGCCCGGTATCGCGGATGCTGGTGTGGTTGATCTGCAGGCGCGGCAGATAGCCCAGTTGGATGACCTGCTTGGTCACGCTGAAGGCGCCGGAGATCAGCGCCTGCGAGGCAATCACCGTGGCCATGGTGGCCAGCCCCACCAAGGGCAAGAGGGCCCAGTCCGGGGCCATCATGTAGAAAGGGTTGGCCACCGCTTCGGGCTTTTGCAACAGCAGCGCCCCTTGGCCAAAATAGTTCAGCGTCAGGGCTGGCATGACAATGGAAAACCAGGCCAGGCGGATCGGCTTCCGGCCGAAGTGGCCCATGTCGGCGTACAGGGCTTCGCCACCGGTCACGCACAGCACCACAGCACCCAAAATGATGAAGGTGGTGCCCGGGTGGCTGATGATGAACCCGATAGCATGGTGGGGGCTGAGTGCCCACAGGATGGACGGGTTGCCGGCTATGTGCACCAGGCCCAGCACGGCGATGGAGGCAAACCAGACCAGGGTGATCGGGCCAAAGAATTTGCCAATACCAGCAGTGCCGCGCTTTTGCACTGCGAACAGGCCAAACAGGATGAGCAAGGTGAGCGGAATCACGGCCGACTTGAACGCTGGCGAGACCACTTCCAGGCCTTCTACCGCCGACAAGACCGAAATCGCAGGCGTTATGACGCCATCGCCATAAAACAGGCAGGTGCCAAAAATGCCCACCAGGAGCAACACTTTGCGCAACTTGGGCTTGTCGCGCACCGATTGCGAGGCCAGCGCCAGCATGGCCACCAGGCCGCCCTCGCCGGCATTGTCGGCCCGCAATACCAGCGAGACATACTTGAGCGACACAATGATGGTCAGGGTCCAGAAAAATATGGACAGAATGCCAAACACATTGGCCGGGTTGAAGGGCACATGGCCTGAGCCAAACACTTCCTTGACTGCGTACAGCACACTGGTGCCGATGTCACCGTAGACGACACCAATTGCACCCAGGGTCAGGGCAGCGAGAGAAGAGTGGGCGGATGACATGAGATCAGGTTGGCGGAGTTCGGGGGCCTGCTACTCGTAGACCTCGGCCGCTGGATCAGTGCTTTCCAGCTCATAACTGGCCGCCAGCATGGCCAGGCGACCTATCACGCCATACATGTAGAAGCGGTTGGGAACGCTGGCGCCAGGCTTGGCACCGGGTTGCGGCAAATGCATGCTTTCATCAAAGGCCAGTGGCACGAAGCTGGCGCCTGGCGCGTTGAGATTTTCGTCGACGCCGCGCTCCGCATGCACGCGATAGAAACCACCCACCACATAGCGGTCCAGCATATAGACCACTGGCTCGGCGACCGCTTCGTTGATCAGCTCATGGGTCAGCACACCCTCCTGGATGATGACATCGCTGACCGACTGCCCGTCCTTGATCACGCTCATCTTGTTGCGGGTGCGGCGGTTGAGCGCTTCGAGTTCCTTGGCGTCGCGCACCGTCATGATGCCCATGCCATAAGTGCCATTGTCGGCCTTAACCACCACAAAGGGCTTTTCCCTGATCCCGTATTCCTTGTACTTGCGCCGGATCTTGCCCAGCAATGCATCGACATTGGTGATCAGGCAGTCCATGCCGGTGCCGGCTGCAAAGTCCACCTCGCCACATTGGCTGAACATGGGATTGATCAACCAGGGATCGATGCCCAGAATTTTGGCAAAGGGCTTGGCCAAGTTCTCATAACATTGGAAGTGCAGGCTCTTGCGGCGGGTCGCCCAACCAGCATGCAAGGGCGGCAGCAGAAACTGCTCATGCAGATCTTCCAGAATGCCCGGCACGCCAGCCGACAGGTCGTTGTTGAGCAAGATGGTGCAGGGATCAAAGTCTTTTAGGCCGATGCGATGGTCGTTTCGCTGCACCGGCTCCAGGGTGATTGATTGCCCGCTGGGCAGCTCGATGGTGGTGCTTTTCTGGACCTCGGGGCTGATCGAGCCGATGCGTACATTCAAGCCCGCCATGGTGAAGATGCGCTGCAACTGAGCCACATTGCTCAGATAGAAGGTGTTGCGGGTGTGGTTTTCCGGAATCAGCAGCAGGTTGCGCGCTTCCGGACAGATTTTTTCGATCGCAGCCATGGCGGCCTGCACCGCCAGGGGCAACATCTCTTCGGTCAGGTTGTTCCAGCCACCGGGAAAAAGGTTGGTGTCCACTGGCGCCAGTTTGAAGCCAGCGTTGCGGATGTCCACCGAGGTGTAGAAAGGCGGCGTGTGCTCCATCCATTCAAGACGAAACCAGCGTTCGATGGCCGGCATGCTGTCCAGAATGCGTTGCTCAAGTTCATTGATCGGGCCGGTCAGGGCGGTGATGAGGTGCGGAACCATGGCGTCCTTTTGTATCAGATGTGAGGGTGCTCGGGCTGGGTCATTCGATTTCGATGGCTAGCACCTGCAGGGCCTCCTGGATGGGTATGAACAGATTGATGCCCGCAGCCCCTGCGTTCACCCCGCTCACAGCCATGCCAATGACCCGGCTCCTGGCATCGAGCAGGGGCCCGCCGCTGCTGCCCGGCAGTATGCGCGCATCGCTCTGGATGAAATTTTTTCCGCCGATCTGGCGCACCCCGCTGACCACCCCCCGGGTCAGTGTGCCTGCAAAGGTCTTGCCCAGCGGTGAGCCCATGACAAAGGCATCCTCTCCCGGCGCGGGAAGCCGCTCGGCCAGGTGCAGCGGCGCCCCCGCTGGCGTGCCCAGCTTCATCAGCGCCACATCGCGCCCGCGGTGGCTGCGCACCAGCTCGGCCACCTGCTCGCGGCCATCGCCCAGGCGCACCTTCATGAACTTCTGCTCGCCCAGCACATGCTGGTTGGTGAGCAGGTGGCCTTGGCCCGATATCAAAAAGCCACTACCGCTGCGGGTGCCATCGCTCAGGGTGACAGTGGAATTGACCAACTGCGAATAATTGCTTTGCACCGAACCGGCGGGCTCGGCCACCGCAGGAATGCGGATCGGCTTGAAATTATCGGGCTCCGGGATTGGCGTCTTGCCATGCAGCAGATCAAAGTAGGCCTGCTGGCCAAGCAGGTTGCCAGCCGCTGCGGCAAAGGCGCGGGTGTAGGGTTCGGAGACTGACAGGCGCTCTGGCTGCACGCTCTGCCAATGGCCTTCGGTGGTGAGGTCAAGCAGGACTTTTTGCGCTTTGGGTGAATAAACCTCCCAGCGAACCTGCATCCAGACACCACCCTGAACCAGGCCCTCGGAGGGGCTGCACAGGCGCGCCTCGAAGCTTCGAATGGTCAGGCCCAGATCGAAGTCGGGCTCGCGTCGCATCGGCTCGGACTCGAACACCGATCGATTCGGATTGGTCGCTGTTGGCTGCGGATAGCCCAACTCTGAGCTGCTTTGGCGAAACTGGGCAAACAGGGAGCGGCTGAAGCTGCCCACGGTCTGGGAACTGAAGCGGATCGGGCTGGCTTCAGCGCAGTCAGGCCCGCGCCGCATCTCACCGGCTACGCTGTTGTTGGCGTGCGCCACAATTTTTTTCAGCTGGATCAGCCGCGGGGACAGGCTGGCATCAGCCCTCAGAGGATTGGACAGCGCCGCCTGACGCACCGGCAGCATTTGGGCCAGGGCGGCCAGACCACAGCCCAGCAGGGCAAGCCAAAGGGAGGCGGTGCGAAAGTGTGTGGGCTTCATGCCAGCTTGTTCTGCTGCGTCGCCTGCATCTGGACGCAGGTGCGAGCTCGACGGGTCATCAGCTTACTGCCGAATTTCACCTTTGCCCAGCACCACATATTTGAGCGAGGTCAAACCTTCGAGTCCGACCGGGCCGCGGGCATGGAATTTGTCAGTGCTGATACCGATTTCTGCGCCCAGCCCATCTTCAAATCCGTCAGCGAAACGGGTGCTGGCATTGACCATTACGCTGCCGGAGTCCACCTCGGCCAGGAAGGCCTGGGCATGCAAGTGATCGCGCGTCAGGATGGCATCGGTGTGGTGGCTGCCGTATTGATTGATATGGGCAATAGCCTGGGGCAGCCCGTCCACCACTTTGACGGCAATGATCGGCGCAAGGTATTCCTCGTACCAGTCCTGCTCGCTGGCCGTGCGCAGCCTGGCCCCGGCAATGCCCTGCAACAGTGCCAGGGATTCGGGACAGCAGCGCATCTCCACCCCTTTGGCAGCAAAGACGGTGCCAATACGGGGCAGAAACTCGGCTGCCACGCCTCGCGCCACCAGCAAGCTCTCGGTGGCATTGCAGGGGCTGTATTTTTGTGTCTTGGCGTTGTCGGCCACCCGCACGGCCATGTCGAGGTCACAAGGGTCATCAACATAAGTGTGGCAGTTGCCATCGAGGTGCTTGATCACCGGCACCCGGGCCTCGCGGCTGATGCGCTCGATCAGCGATTTGCCCCCGCGCGGAATGATCAGGTCCACATAGTCGGGCATGGTGATCAACTGGCCCACCAACTCACGCTCGGTGGTTTGCACCAGCTGCACTGCATCGGCCGGCAGGCCACAGTCCTGCAGAGCCTGGCGCACCAGCCTGGCCAAGGCCTTGTTGGAATCAATGGCCTCGGAGCCGCCGCGCAGAATGCAGGCATTGCCGCTCTTGATCGACAGGCTGGCGGCCTCGATGGTGACATTGGGCCGGCTCTCGTAAACCATGCCGAACACGCCGATGGGCACCCGCATTTGGCCTACTCGGATACCGCTTGGCTGCTGTTTGAGGCCGGTAACTTCACCAATGATGTCGGGCATGGCAGCCAGTTGCTCGCAACCCAGAGCCACCGTTTCGATGACCTTGGCGCTCAGGCGCAAGCGGTCCACCAGAGGCTCGGACAGGCCGGCAGCCTGGGCCCGAGAAAGATCCTTGGCGTTCTCGGTCATCAGGTCTGATTGCTGGGCACGCAACAGGCTGGCCAGTTGGCGCAGGCAGGCGTTCTTGCTGGCAGCCGGCGCCCGGGCCATCAGGGTGGACGCAGCACGAGCCTGCCGCCCCAGGGTCTGGGCGTAGTCGGTCAGATGCGCGGGGATGTCCGTGACAGCGTTCATGACGCTATTTTCGCATGGCGCTGCTGTGCGCAGGTCCGGCACAAAGCTGGCACAGATGCATGGCCAGACGGTGCAGGGCCTGCCAGCCATCGCTTGGCCAACCTGGTATTTTCAAGCCCTTGACAATGCCATCGACCAGGTGCGCCTCATGCAGCAGCTGGTTGAGCGCAGTGTGCTCCAGGCGGGGCAAGACTCGCTCGAACAAACGCTCCTTCAGGCCCCAGACGCGATGCTCGCGCAGGGCGACAGGCAGTGGACGGCCCTCGGCCAGCGCATCCTTGACCCGTTTCAGGGCGCGGATATCTTCTGCCAGAGCGTAATGAACCAACACCTCGGCCTCCCCTTCGGCCTGCAGGCCGTCGAGCATGCGCTGGGCCCGGGCGGCCTGGCCGGCCAGCACCGACTCGGCCAGCTTGAACACGTCATAGCGCGCCACATTGAGCACGGCTGACTCGACCTGCTCGAAAGACAACTCCCCTGCCGGGTAGAGCAAGGCCAGCTTTTCGATTTCCTGATGTGCTGCCAGCAGATTGCCCTCCACCCGGTCGGCAAAGAACTGCAGGGTGCGCTGGCCAGGCTCGCCGGCAGCCACGCGCTGGCCGGCGCGCGCCAGGCGCTGAGCGATCCAAGCCGGCAAGGCTGAGCGCTCGACTGGGTCAAGCTGCACCGTCACGCCGTGGCTGTCCAGGGCGCCAAACCAGGCGCTGGCGCGGCTCATCTTGTCAAGGCGGGGCAACAGGACCAGGGTCAGGGTTGAGTCGTTGTCCTGCGCCGCTTGGGCCAGCTCCTGCAAGGCCGTGCTGCCCTCCTTGCCCGGTTTGCCCGACGGGATACGAATTTCCAGAATCTGTCGTTCGGCAAACAGGCTGAGCGAGCCGGCAGCGGACATGGCTGCGCTCCAGTCGAAATTGGCGCCGGCCACGGTATGCACGCTGCGCTCGGTGTAACCCTGGAGCCGGGCGGCGCCACGAATGGCGTCGGCCGCTTCCTGCTGCAGCAAGGGCTCATCGCCATGCAGGGTGTACAGGCTCTTGAGCCCGCGCTGCAGCTGCGCCTCCAGCTGAGCCGCAGCGAGCTGCATCAAAGCTCCCTTATCGCCGCCAGGCGACGCAG
>CAXRBE010000062.1:0-10989 GCA_964228805.1 Burkholderiaceae bacterium | reverse complement strand
ATACACTGGCGCGGTTGATCACCAAACAGACCAACCCGACGGTCAAGCTGCATTGAGATACGGGTATACGGGTGACCTGGCAAAAAAACATCAATCAAGCCGTCAGTCAGCCAACGCCCTGGCGTAAATTTCCTTGAAGTTGACACCAGGGCTCAGCGCATACCCCTTCGCCCAGGGTGGCTGACAGGAAACCTTGCGATACGCGCATTCAACCCATTGGAGGGTGTGTGCCATCAGGTTTGGATGACTCACGGGCCAAAGACTGGCGACTCGGCAAAAACATGACAGTCTTCGACCTTGTGAGATCAGTCGACATCAATGCGAGGTCCTGGTCGGGGTGAGAGGATTCGAACCTCCGGCCTCTACGTCCCGAACGTAGCGCTCTACCAGGCTAAGCTACACCCCGTCTGAAGCAGCCTGCCGCTTGGACAGGACGTTCAAATAAGGGGGGAATTATAGCGTCCGCAAGGTTTCAATACTGAGCTTTGTGGGGCTTGTTGGGCCTTCAAAATCTTGATGCGCGTTGCTTGAAAATGAGACGGGCCCAGCAAGGCCAAGGCCTGCTTCGGGGGGGCACCGCTGATCTGCGCCGCCCTCTTATCGGTCAGCTTCTCGGTGTCTCGTAACCAGTGCGTTGGCTGGCGCTATGATGGGACAGCCGGACTGTCAAATTCAATGCAGCATCGATCATCGCAAGGAGTCAGAAATGGCCAAGGCCTACTGGGTGAGCGCCTACCGCTCGATCAAGGATCCTGAAAAAATGGCAGCCTATGCCAAGCTGGCTGGCCCGGCACTGACCGGAGCGGGCGGGCGTTTCATCGCCCGGGGCATGCCTGCCGCAGTGCGCGAGGGTGGGCTGCAGGAACGTATGGTGATTGTCGAATTCGACAGCGTCGCTGCTGCCCTGGCCGCTTATGACTGCCCAGCTTACAAGGAGGCACTGGCCGCGCTTGGCACCGGCTCGGTCGAACGCGAAATCAGGATCATTGAAGGAACCTGAAGCATATCCACTTGATTTCCAAGATAAGTCGCTGACCCGGCTTCGATCCCAAAATTGCGAAGGAGACACTATGCAATTTCTTTACAAAGACCTCGGCCCACGACAGGGGGGTGAGGTGGTGGAGGTGACCCTGAATGTGGTGGCCAATGTTCGACTGATGGACACCAACAACTTCAATAACTACAAAAATGGAATGAAGCACATTTACACTGGGGGCGTTGTGCGCCAGTCACCGGTGCATTTGACCATACCTAATTTAGGCCATTGGCATGTGGCTGTGGACACCACTGGCATTCAAGGCTCAAGCGGCCTGAGTGCCGTCATCAGGGTATTGGCTTGATACCCTTCCACTTTTTGCGAAGACAGATTCTTCCTGCCTTTGATCTGGCTTGTTCAATTTCACTCTGGCGGAGCCAACCCATTCTTTACCTAAAGAACCTGTATCAATGGTTCGGCGCTATGGCATTTTGGCCGATGAACACTTCGACCAAAAGGTCAGAACTCATGCATGGGGTGCCCGTGACAAACCTGCGTGCACCGCTTCATGTCGAGAACCGTCTGTCAGCCCCGGAGTTGATCAAGAATCCGCCTTGAAACCCAAGGCAGTCACCAGTCGGCGGGCCATTTCGGAATCAGTGGCCAGTCGACGGGCATGGTCTGCGGTGGTGCTGGCTTCAATGTTGGCAGCCAGCGGTGTGACAAATTCGCGGATATCCGGTTGACCCAGAGCAGCGCGCAGGGCGCTGTTGAGGTTTTCCTTGATCATGTCAGATGTACCGCCTGGTGCAAAAAAGCCAAACCACTCGCGCACCATCAATTCCCCAAAACCCTGCTCCCGGAAAGTGGCAACGTCAGGGGTGTAGATGGATCGCTCGGGCCCCGAGGTGGCCAGTATTCTCGCCTTGCCGGTTTTGTGGTGCTGGACCCAATCGCCCAAGGGAGAAGACATGCCAGCCAATTGCCCGCCCAACACCTGAGGGATGGCCGGACCGGACCCAGCGAAGGGCACATTGGTGATCTGGAAGCCTCCGAGCATGGCCAGGCGCCCAGCCAGTAAATGGGGCATGGAGCCTGCAGCCGGATTGCCAACGCTGGCTTTGCCAGGGTTTGCTTTGGCCCACTCGACAAAGTCCCGGATGTTTCGGACGGCATCAGGTACGGCGGGGCCAACCACAAACGCATGATCTGTAGAGTGTCCCATGCCGATGGGCGCTACATCCGCCTGGGTGTAGTTGAGACGACTGTAGGAGTGCGGATAGATGGTCAGCATTGAAGCTGGTGAGTACAAGATGTGCGCACCATCAGCAGCGGCGCTTTTGAGAGTCATGACCCCGATTTGTCCGCCTGCGCCGGGCTTGTTATCGATGATCACGTTGTTGGCATAAGTGCCGCGAAGTTTCTCCCCTATGCGCCTGGCAAACGCATCGGTGGTGCCGCCAGGGGGAAAGCCAACAATGATCCGCAAGGTCTCTATGCGGTTTTGAGCAAGGGTTGGCAAGGACGCCCAACCCAGCAAGCTGGCGGCGGTTGCGCCTTGGAGAAGTTGTCGGCGAGTGGTCATGTTAAAAAGTTCCGATGATGGGAAGGGAAATTTTTTGTGGGATTGAACCACCATCGACAAAGCCTGTTGATGGGGGGATTCCCTATGCTCTGTGCGCCTGTCAATCCCGTCGGTCTTTGTCCCCAACTTGCCGCTGACACATTACATGCTCCGTACAGTCAATGGCTGCAGCGACAGGATTACGGGCCTGTATCATATGCCCCTCATCCGAGGCCGAAGGTGGAGTGCTTGGGTGTTTTAACCATGGGTCAGATCTTGCGAATCCGTGTACCGACCGCCTTTGAATTTTTGCCGTTTGCGCTCACTATTTTCATCAGCGCTTTTTTGCTTTTTCAGGTCCAACCCCTTGTAAGCAAGCAGATCCTCCCCTGGTTCGGCGGCAGCCCGGCGGTCTGGACTACGGCCATGCTGTTTTTCCAAACCTTGCTCTGCCTGGGCTATTTGTATGCCCATGCGTTGGCCAGGCTGCCATCGCGGGAAATGCAGGCGCGCATTCACCTGACGCTTCTGCTGATCGCTGCTTTGTTGGCTGACCGCGTGTTGCCGGGGACAGACTTTCGCCCACAGTCGGCGGAGGCTCCGGTCGCGCAGGTTTTGCTGATCTTGGGTGCCAGCGTCGGGTTGCCTTATTTCTGTCTGGCCACCACCGGACCGCTGGTGCAGCACTGGTTCACCCGAACGTCCCATTCGGGTTCGGTCTTCCGTTTATACGCCTTGTCTAATGTGGGTTCTTTTCTGGCCCTGTTGTCCTTTCCCTACTTGCTCGAGCCCTGGCTTGAGCAGCAGGAAATGGGACGCCTGTGGACGATCGGCTTTTGGGTCTTTGCTTTGATGTGCCTGCCCCTGGCCTGGGGCGCCTGGCAGCAACCGGTGGGTTCTCCTCCCGTATCTCTCCCTGGGGTGCCCACACAGGCACAGAGTTCACCGCCTCGCATCCTGCCGGTGGGTTGGCGACTGCGCTTGGTTTGGATCGCCTTGCCCGCCCTGGCTTCCTTGGTTTTCATTGCCGCCACCGACCAGATCAGCCACGACGTGGCGCCCGAGCCCCGGCTGTGGATCACCACGCTGGGCCTGTACCTGGTGACCTTCATCCTGACCTTCGATCACCCCCGCTGGTACCGACCGGGCTTGTTTGCCGGTCTCACGCTGGTGCTGATCCTGGTCGTTGCCGGCATGAGTGACATCCCCGGATGGGTGGGTCTGGAGTGGGATTACGGGGTCAACGAAGTGCGCTGGTTGCACTTCGGACTGCTTTTTGCGGTGTGCATGCTTTGCCACGGCGAGTTGTACCGCCGTCGTCCAGCAGCACCCGAGAGACTGACTGAATTCTATTTGTGCATGTCGTTGGGCGGGGCCTTTGGCGGGCTGTTTGTGACCCTGGTGGCTACACACTGGTTCGATGATTACCATGAGTGGCTGATGGCATTGTTGCTCGCGGCCATCCTGGCCTTCGCAGTGCTTTGGCAGGCTGCCCGATCCCGGTGGGCCCGAGCCGCTTCAGCGGCTGGCGCTGCGGTGATGGTGGCACTCTTGTGGGTGCTGCAAAACCCCTGGTCCTGGCGTGAGGTGCGCACTCAGGAGGGCAGTGAAATCCTGCTTGATCAGGCACGCAATTTTTATGGCACGGTCTCGGTCAAGGAGCGGCGCCATGTGCGCGAGCCCGAACGCGATGACCGGGTTTTCTACAGCGGCAGCGTCACGCATGGCCAGCAGTTCCTCTCAGCATCGCTCAAGCATGTGCCCACCACCTACTATGCCCGTGACAGCGGTATTGGCGAAACCTTGCAATGGGCCATGCAACGTCAGCCTGCCTTGTCGGTGGCTCTGATCGGGCTGGGAGCAGGTACCCTGGCCAACTATGCACGCGCTGATGATGCTTACGATTTTTACGAGATCAATCCCGAAGCCGTGCGCATTGCACAGCAATGGTTTGACAATCTGGCCAGCTGCAAAGCCAAGGAGCAGAAAATCTTCCTGGGCGATGCCCGCCTGCGTATGGAGCAGTTGCCGGCCGACAAGCAATACGACGTCATCGTGCTCGATGCTTTTACCGGTGGGTCAGTCCCGATCCATCTGCTGACCCGGGAGGCGTTCCAAATTTACCGTCAGCATCTCAAGCCCGACGGGTTTATTGCCATCAACATCACCAACGCCTACCTCAACCTGTATCCGGTCGTGCGGGCGCAAGCGCAGGCGCTGGGGATGTCCTACCGCCACAAGTACCAGGCCTATGACGAGGCGCGCAATATCCGGCGCAATCTGCACTTTGTCATGACGCTTGACCCCCACTATTTGCAGGCATACCCCTCGGTGGACCGTCCTCGTCAAGACGAGCAGGGTCGCAGCCTGCGCGCCGAACCGCAGGACATTCCGGGCCTGCGCTTGTGGACGGACCAGTTCAGCAGCATTGCCCCGATCGTGCGTTGACGTTGGGCTGCGTCAAAGGGGCTCAAGTTTCACCGTTTCGTGCCGATTCTCAAGCGCGGGTGGTGTCTTGCATGCTGATCGATCGTCAAATTCTCAAATTTTCGGAGCCTTCGGGCTATTTGCAGACCTTGAGCACCCTCGAGGTTGGGCAAAGTGTGTTCAGCGACGACTGGCGCAGGGCGTCCAGCCTCCGCTCGCTTTCTTACTACCTGGTTCGCACACAAAAACCCGGCTGGAAATTTACATTCCGCAAAATGGACCGGGGTTGGCGCCTGATCCGGGTGGCCTGAAGAGTGCGGACGGTCCTCCGTTGTGGTTACTGAACCGACTTGAGCAGGAAATCCACAATCTCACGGCTCATTTGCTGTGACTGTGCGAGCATGGCGGTCGATGCGTCCCGCTGAATCTTTCCGCTGGCCAGATTGGCCGTCTCCTGGGCTAAATCGGCATTCATGATGTTGCCATAAGCTCCGCTGTAGCTGGTCTTGACGCTGGTCAGGGCGTCGCTCTGAATGGTCATGACATTGCTCATGGCCCCCATGTAACTCTGGTAAGCGCCAATCGTCTCAATCGCTGCGTCAATCGCAGTCACCGCGCTACTGGCATCGCTGGCAGATGACATGGAGAGACTGCCAAGACTCAATTGGGTGGAAGTGACCTTTTGAAAGCTGACCGCGATGGTGTCCCCGGATTGGGCGCTGGCCTGGACCGACATGCTGCTGGCCGTATTCATCAATGAAGACCCATTCCACACGGCATTGTCGGCAATGTTGTCAATTTCACTCACATAAGCGTCAATTGCATCTTGGTATCCGCCCCTGTCGGAGGTGCTCAGGGTTGAGCTTTGAGAAGCTACCGCCGCGACCCGCATGTTGCCGAGAACTTCCACCATCTGGCTGAGTGAGCTGTCCACAATCTGAGTGGCCGCCGAGCCCTGGCTGAGGTTATCGATCGCCTTGGTCATGGAGGTGATCTGGGTTTTGAAACGGTTGGCCGCCATCAGGCCGGTGGGATCGTCAGAGGCCCGGTTGATCCTCAGTCCGGTGCTGATGCGCTCTGACGCCTTCAAAACCACAGCGTTGGCAGAGTTCAAAGCATTGACCGCCATCAATGAGGCCGAATTGCTACCAATTTGCATGACAGATGTCCTTTGATCACGGTGAAAGCGGCAATTTTTTGCCGCTTGGTGATCCAAGGTTACGACTGCCGTGCAGCAGTTTGGAAAACTTGAGCCCGATTTGCATTTTTTGCATCGATTTGCACTTGTTGCACTTGCAAGTGCTCAAGTTTTCCTGAAAGTGAAAATGCTGCGGCCAGACCCAAGCCGGCCGCATGGGCAGCGCTGATGGCGCCTGTGGCGCCGATCAAGGTTCGGGCGGTTGGTTCAGCCCTGAGGGGGAGGGAGGATCAAAGGCACGCCAAGGCGGTGCGGGCAATGTGCTCGGCGTTGACGCCAAAATGGGCCCTCAACTGGGCTCGGGTATCGCTGCGTCCGAAGCCATCGGTGCCCAGTGTTCTGTAGTGGCGGCCACTGGGAACGAAGGCGCGAAGGCTTTCGGGCACTGCTCTCACATAATCTGAGGCGGCCACGATGGGGCCTCGGGTGGATGCCAGTTGCGTGGCCAGGAACGATGGGCGGTCGCAGCCGTCCTGCGATGGCGTCTGGCAGGCCAGACCGTCGCGGGCCAGTTCGCTCCAGCTGGTCACGCTCAGGACGCTGCTGCGCACCCCTTGGGCGGCCAACATCCGGGCGGCCTGGATGACTTCGGTCAGGATGGCCCCCGAGCCTAACAAAGTCACCTCAGGAACCGCCGTATTCGCAGTATTCGTCTCGAGACCGAAGCGCTCGAAGACGTAGCAGCCCCGAATGATTTGCGTAGCCACCTCGACGGAGAGGTCGGGCTGGTCATAGTTTTCATTCATCAGGGTGATGTAGTAGAAAACATCACGCTGGTCGACCATCATGTCTTGCATCCCTTGCGCCAGAATCACGGCCAGTTCACAGGCAAACGCCGGGTCGTACGCCTTGCAATTGGGAATGGTTGCCGCCACCAGGTGGCTGCTGCCGTCTTGGTGCTGCAGGCCCTCGCCGCCCAAAGTGGTTCGACCCGAAGTGGCGCCGAGCAAGAATCCGCGGGGCTGCTGGTCGGCTGCAGCCCAGATGGCGTCGCCCACTCTCTGAAAGCCGAACATCGAGTAGTAGATGTAGAAGGGCAGCATGGCCAGACCGTGCACGCTGTAGGCCGTGGCCGCTGCGGTCCAGCTGGCAATCGCCCCGGCTTCACTGATGCCCTCCTCCAGGATCTGTCCGTCCAGCGCTTCCCGGTAGCTGAGCACTGAGCCAATGTCCTCGGGCGCATAGCGCTGGCCTACACTGGAATAGATACCGACCTGCTTGAACAGATTGGCCATGCCAAAGGTACGAGCTTCATCGGCCACGATGGGTACGATGCGTGGGCCCAGCGATGGGCTTTTGAGCAGTTGGCCCAGCATGCGCACAAACGCCATGGTGGTACTCATTGCCTTGCCGCCCGGCTGCATGGCAAATTGGGCGTAGCTGTGCAGGTCAGGCAGGGTCACGCGCTCGCATTCGGTCTGACGCCTGGGCAGGTACCCGCCCAGAGCCTGCCGGCGGCTGTGCAGATACTGCATTTCGGGGCTGTCGGGGGCCGGTTTGTAAAACGCCAGCGCCTTGGCCTGTTCATCGCTCAGCGGCAGGTTGAAACGGTTGCGAAATTCAATCAGTTCATGCTCGTCAAACTTCTTTTGCGAATGGGTGGTCATCTTGCCCTGACCCGCCGATCCCATGCCATAACCTTTTTTGGTATGGGCCAGAATCACCGAAGGCTGGCCCCGGTGCGCTGCGGCCGCAGCATAGGCGGCATGGATCTTGACCAGGTCGTGCCCGCCGCGCTTGAGGCGATCGATCTGCTCGTCGGTCATGCCCTGGGCCAGACGGGCAAGGGCCGGGTTTTGACCGAAAAAATGTTCGCGGTTGTAGCGACCATCGTTGGCTGCAAAGGTCTGCATCTGGCCGTCGACCGTGCGGGCAAAAGCCTGGAGCAGGGCGCCGCTGTGGTCGCGCGCAAACAGGCCGTCCCAGTCACTGCCCCAGACCAGCTTGATGACATTCCAGCCGGCGCCGGCAAACAGTTTTTCCAGTTCGTCGATGATGCGGAAATTGCCACGCACCGGACCGTCGAGCCGCTGCAGATTGCAGTTGACCACCCACACCAGGTTGTCCAGGTTTTCACGTGCAGCCAGGGTCAGGGCGCTCATGCTCTCAGGTTCGTCCATTTCACCGTCGCCAAAGACCCCCCAGACCTTGCGCCCGCTGCAGTCGAGCAACTGGCGATGCGTCAGGTACTGCATGAATCGCGCGTGGTAAATGGAGCTGATCGGGCCGATGCCCATCGAGCCGGTGGGAAACTGCCAGAAGTCGGGCATCAGGCAGGGGTGGGGGTAGCTGGGCAGGCCGCGGCTGCCGCAGGCGGCGCCCTGGAGTTCCTGTCGGTAATGCGCCAACTCCTGCTCGCTCAAACGACCTTCCAAAAAGGCGCGGGCATACACCCCCGGGGCACTGTGGGGCTGGAAGAACACCAGATCACCCCGGTGCTGTGCGTCTCGGGCGTGAAAGAAATGGTTGAACCCCACTTCAAAGAGATCGGCAGCACTGGCATAGCTGGCGATATGCCCGCCCAGATCACCATAGGCCTGGTTGGCCCGCACCACCATGGCCAGCGCATTCCAGCGCATGAGCGAGGCCAGTCGCTCCTCCAGCGCGAGATCGCCTGGAAATACCGGCTGCTGATCGACCGTGATGGTGTTGCAGTAGGGGGTGTTGAGACCGGGCTGCCAACCGCTGCCCAGGGTGCGGGCCTTTGCGGCCAGCTGATCCAGAATGTATCGCCCTCGAGCGTGGCCATCCGGACCCGACTGCACCAGGGCCGTAAAAGCTTCCAGCCATTCAGCCGTTTCCTGCGGATCACGGTCCGTCATCTCTAGCGGTTCTTGCAACCCGGCAGGGCGGGCGGGGGCGTTCATGGTGGACTCCTTTCGAGGTGTTAATTTAGTCTGGCCAGGTCCAAACTTGGTGCCATATTCATTTGAAAAACCGTCTTAAGAAGCATAAAATTCCGTTATAAAGGAATTTTCAGCATGAAATTGGATTCCATCGACCTTCGGCTGCTTGACGAATTGCAACGTGATGGCAGCCTGACCAATGTGGAGCTGGCGCGCAGGGTGCATCTTTCGCCCTCGCCCTGCCTGACCCGGGTCAAGGCGCTTGAGGCTGCCGGAGTGATCGGCCGCTATGTGGCCCTGCTCAATGCGGCCCGGCTGGGGCTGGGGCTCAATGTCTTCATCAACATCAGCCTGCGCACCCAGAGCAAGGAGGCGCTGGCTGTCTTTGAAGGGCGGATGGCCGAATACGATGAGGTGATGGAGTGCTACCTGATGACCGGAGATTCCGACTACCTGATCCGGGTGGCAGTGCCGGACATGGCGGCCCTCGAGCGTTTCATTCTGGACAAACTCTCGCCCATCGAGGGGGTCGAGAAGATCCGCTCGAGCTTTGCACTCAAGCAGGTGCGCTACAAAACGGCCTTGCCCTTGCCGCTTCAGGCCTGAGGGCAGGATGTACAGTTCGAGGACAAACGAAAGCCATGAACATGAGAAGCTGGCAATCCAGGGTGATCATCACGGGCCTGTGCGCCTTCGGGGCCAGCGTTGCCGTTCGGGCCGCACCGCTGTGCGCTCCTTTGCCCGTTTCCTTGCAGGAGATCGGGGTCGGCTTCATCAACCAGAATGCCGAATTGCAAAGGCTCGATGCGCAGCTGGAGGGCTATTTGCAGCCGTGCCTGCAGACGCCTGATGCCCGCAACACACCGGCCATTTGCGCGCATGGGCGGGTGGTGGCCGAGCAGGTGTTGCGCGTGGTGGCGCGCATCGATGCTGCCGGCAAGCACAACGCATTCTTGGCCAACGCCAAGATGAAATCCTACAAAACCGGGGTAACTTTGCTTGATCGTATGAAGCGGATGTCTGCGGACCGCATCTGTCCCTGAGGCCTCACTGAGACGCACCAAAGAGCGTGCTGAGCAGATGCTGACCGTTCCTGTAGGCCGAGGCGGTTCGCTTTTCCTCTTGACGCTTGCGCCATTTGTGGATCGGCTGGCCCTGGCGCAGTTGCTGCACCAGATAAGGCCACCAGCGCCGCGCCTGCTGGGCTGCAACCAGCGGGTGGCTGGCATCTTTCGGAATTGGCCGGGCCTGTTGTCCGCTGTAGCGGGCGGCCACGCTCAGGTTGTCAGCGTCGTCGGTATTGTGGGCCACCACCTCGAAACCCGCAGTTTCAAGCAGCTGGCGCAACGTCTGGCCGGTGAAGTACAAGGTGTGCGCCCGAAAGAACATGTAATGAGGAGAGCACAGTCGCAAGGCGTTGGGCACTTCGATGTACAGCAGTCCGTGGGGCTGGAGCCTGGTGCCGATGGTGCGCAGGGTGGCCAGGGGATCGGGCAAATGTTCGAGCACATGGAACATGGTGATCAGATCCATGCTGCCCTGGGCCACTTTTGAAAGGCTTTCCTGCACGGTGCCGTGCCGGATGTCCACCCCCAGGGTTTGCTCGGCGTAGGCGGCATAGCCGCCATGAGGCTCAATGCCTTGGGCCGTCCAGCCCCGAGAGCTCATCAGGTACACGAACTCGCCACTGCTGGCCCCGATGTCCAGGCTTTGGCGGGCCTGAGCTTCGCCGGACCAGTGGTCTGCCGGGATGTGGTCGCACAGCCATTGCCAGCGCAACTGTGCATTGCGGCCCGCACGCAGCACATGCCGCAATGCAGGTTGAACCGCCGATTTATAGGCTTGACGGTATTGGGTGGCGTACCACTGGGCCAGCTCCTGGTCGGTCGGCAGCGGATCGATACGACCCAATCCACAATGGCTGCAGGACACGGTGATCAGAGGCTGGCCGGTCTTGCCATCCCGGGTGGACACCAGC
>CAXRBE010000061.1:0-34460 GCA_964228805.1 Burkholderiaceae bacterium | reverse complement strand
CAGCGCCAGGCCGTCGAAGGTGGACGTGCCGCTGCCGATCTCGTCCATCAGCACCAGCGAGTGCGGCGTGGCGCTGTGCAAAATTTGCGCGGCTTCGGTCATCTCCAGCATGAAGGTCGATTGGGCATTGGCCAGGTAGTCGGCGGCGCCGATGCGGGTGTGGATCGCGTCGATGGGCCCCAGGCGGCAGCGGCTGGCGGGCACGTGGCTGCCGATGCTGGCCAGTAGCACGATCAGTGCCACCTGCCGCATGTAAGTCGATTTACCGCCCATATTGGGGCCGGTGATGATCTGCATGCGCTGGTTCAGACCCAGTCGGGTGTCATTGGCAATGAAGCTTCCCCGATGGGTCTGGGCCAGACGGGCCTGCACCACCGGATGCCGGCCCTGGTTGATCTCGATGCAAGGCTCGGCGGCAAAGCTAGGCGCACACCAGTCCAGGCTCAGGCTACGTTCGGTCAGGGCGCACAGTGCGTCCAGAGAGGCCAGGCCCTGTGCCAACTGGGTCAGGGCAGGCACATGCGTCTGCAAGTCATCCAGCAATCGCTCATAAAGCCATTTCTCCCGTGCCAGGGCGCGTTCCTGGGCAGAAAGTGCCTTGTCCTCAAAGGCCTTGAGTTCGGGTGTGATAAAGCGCTCGGCATTTTTCAGGGTCTGGCGGCGACGATAATCCTGGGGCACTCGGTCCAGGTGACTGCCTGTGACCTCGATGTAGAAACCGTGCACTTTGTTGTACTGCACCCGCAAATTCCCAATGCCTGTGCGTGCGCGTTCACGGCTTTCTAGCTCGAGCAGGAAGGCGTCGCAGTTGTTCTGGATCGCGCGCAACTCATCCAGCTCGGCATCAAAGCCGTCATTGATCACGCCGCCATCACGCGGCAGCATGGCTGGTTCAGCCAGTAACGCGCGTGACAACAATTCGGTGCAGCCATCCGGTGGTCTGAGTGCGGCAGCAATCTGAGCCAGCAGCCCATCAGGGTCGAGCAGCAGGGGCGACAGATGGCGGCTTTTGTCAAGCGTGAGCCCAAGTGCTACCAGTTCTCGTGGCCGTGCCTGCCGCAGGGCGATACGGGCTGCGATACGCTCCACATCGCCACAGCCCTTCATTTGGGCGCGCAGTTTTTGCCAAGGCCCCTCACGCAAGCTGGCAACGGCTTGCAGGCGTTGCAGGGCTGTGCTGCGATCGCGCTCAGGCTCCAGCAACCAGCGCTTGAGCAGACGGCTGCCCAGGCCGGTTTGGCAAGTGTCAAGCAGGGAAAAAAGGGTGGGTGAATCCTCCCCACGCAGGGTCTGCACCAGTTCCAGATTGCGTCGGGTGACCAAAGGCAGGTCAATCAACTCATCGTTGCGCAGCACCCGCAGCGCATGCACATGGGTCAAGGCACGCCCCTGGGTGTGCTCTGCATAAGTCAACAGGGCAGCAGCAGCAGCCTGAGCTAGGGTCTTGTCCTCAGCACCCCAGGGCAGCAGGCTGGCGGTGTGGAGCAGTTCTTGCAGCTTGGTCTGCCCAAGGGCAGCTTCAAATTGCCAGTCTGGTCGGCGGCAGGCAGCCAGGCCAGCGCATAGCTTGAGCAAATTGGCTTCGAAGTCGGGCGTTACGTTGTCGGCATAGAGCAACTCGCTGGGCATGATGCGGGCTAGCCAGCCGGGCAATTCCTCCAACGCGCACTCTGTCAGGCTGACGCTGCCCTGGCTCAGGCTGATCCAAGCCAGGCCGCAACGATGTCGCAGACCCTGGTCGACTGCCAACAGCACCGATTCTGAGCGGTCATTGAGCAGCGCGCTGTCGGTCAGGGTGCCCGGTGTGACCACGCGCACCACCTGGCGCTCTACCGGCCCTTTGGACAATGCTACTTCGCCGACCTGCTCACAGATGGCAACCGATTCGCCCAGCTTGATCAGGCGGGCCAGGTAGCTCTCGGCCGAATGAAAGGGCACTCCCGCCATCACCACCGGCTGGCCGGCTGATTGGCCACGTTGAGTCAGGGTGATATCGAGCAGGCTGGCAGCTTTTTCAGCATCTGCATAGAACAGCTCATAGAAGTCTCCCATGCGGTAGAACAGCAGTGTCTGCGGATACCCGGCCTTGATGGCAAGGTATTGCTGCATCATGGGCGTGTGCCTATCGGACTGCGATAAGCTGTTGCTGGGCCCTTGTTCCATAAGTCAATGGCTTGCAATCGTTGTTGGATCTTTGCCGGCCAACTTGCTGTAGGACAACTGGAAGGCTCGAATACTGGGTGCAGCGTCACTCTCAGAGCGTGGGTATTGTGCCTGAGTGGCCGGATCCGGCCAGTGCTCAACGCTGGGCAACTTGTGCACTTTGCTTGGCTGATTTGGCGGACTTGGCTGTTCGGGATTTGCTCGCGGTCTTGCTCGGGCTACGCTTGCCAGCCTGGGCGCTGCGGGCCGGTGCGGCCAGGTAGAGCACCACAGATTGCCCTGGCTTGAAAACAGCGTGGGTGGTGACTTTGTTCCATTCAGCCACGCTGTCGGCAGTGACGCCAAAGCGCTTGGCAATGCTGGCCACAGACTCATTTTTACCGGCCTTGCGCACGGTTCGGCGCAGCCCTTGTTCGGGTGCCAGGGAGAGCTGGCCGTTGTCGGCAAGATGCTCGGTGACATCCTTATTGACATGTTCGGCGCGTGGGACGAGCAGGGCCGATCCAGCCCGGACCAGCATTCGCGGTGGAATGTTGTTGACCTGGCGCAGCATGGACTCGCTGTTTCCAGTACGTTTGGCAGCTTCGGAAACTTTCATCGTGCCAGGGGCAACCCATACCGTCCAGCTTGACAGGCGCGAGCCATCGTAAGCCTCCAGATTGCGCTGGAACAAGGTGGCGTTATCCCAGGGCAGCAGAATTTGCGGCGTGCCAGCAGCCAAGATCACCGGTCGGTTGAGAGAAGGGTTGAGGGCCTTGAAGTCGTCCAGAGACACTTCAGCGAGCTTGGCCGCCAGGGAAACGTCAATGTCGCGCGTGATCAGCACCGAGTCGAAAAAGGGGTGATTCTCAATTTGTGGCAGGTTGATCGCAAAGCTGGCTGGTCGAGCCACGATATTTTTAACTGCCTGCAGCTTGGGCACATAAAAGCGGGTTTCCATCGGCATGTTCAGATCGGTGTAGTCAGTGCTCTTGCCTGCTTTCTGATTACGGGCAATGGCTCGTCCCACACTGCCTTCGCCCCAGTTGTAAGCTGCCAGCGCCAGATGCCAGTCGTTGAACATGCCATAGAGTTTTTGCAGATAGTCCAACGCCGCACGGGTCGAGGCCAGGACGTCTCGCCGGTCATCACGAAAGGCGTTCTGCTTGAGGTCATAGTGCTTGCCTGTGCTGGGGATGAATTGCCACATGCCGGCAGCCTTGGCGCTGGAGACAGCCTGCGGATTGAAAGCACTCTCGATGAAGGGCAGAAGAGCCAGTTCGGTAGGCATACGGCGCCGCTCCAACTCCTCGACTATGTGAAACAGGTATTTGCGTGATCGCTCGGTCATGCGAGCCAGGTAATCGGGCCGGGCGGCATACCACTGTTCACGGTCGAGCACCAGGTCACTTTGCAGGTCTGGCATGGCAAAACCACGGCGTATGCGTTCCCATAAATCAGCAGGCGCAGCCATTGGTGCCACTTCTGGTGAATTCAGCTTGCCTGGGACGATTTCGGACAAGGTGCCAGAGGGGTAGCTGGGCGGGGTGATTGTCGGTTGCGACTGGCTGGTGGAGGCTTCAGGCGCTGGCTGCTGCATCGCACGCTGTTCAGGCGCCGGAGGTGGGGTGGATTGGGAAACGGTCGCGGGCGTGCTGGCGCATCCGCTCAGCCAGATCATGCTGGCCGACAGGGCCAGGCGTAGGATGATCTTCATCGGAACTGATTTTTCCATTCCCGCAGCGCGGCAAAAACTTGCGTTTCACCCACCGCACTGGCGTCGAAGCTACGTACTGAGCGAACCACGCTATCCTGCCGCGAACGCAGAAAAGGGTTGATCGCCAGCTCCATGTCCAGGCTGGAGGGCAGGGTAGGTTGTTGGCGCGCGCGCAGAGCCTGGCAATGGGCGGTATGCTGCATCAGGGCCGGATTGTCGGGCTCCACCGCCTGCGCGAAGCGCAAATTGGACAGGGTGTATTCATGGGTGCAGCAGACCCGGGTGCTGGCGGGCAAGGCGGCGAGGCGATCCAGCGAGGCCAGCATTTGTGCAGGCGTGCCTTCAAATAGGCGACCACAGCCAGCCGAGAACAGGGTATCGCCACAGAACAGCAGTGGGTCTTCGCCGGCCGGCTCGGCGTAGTAGGCAATATGCCCGGCGGTATGGCCCGGCACATCCAGCACCTGAAAGTTCAGGCCCAGAACCTCAATCCTGTCTCCGCCCACCAGGGGTTCAAAAGGCTCTGGAATGTTTTCGCGGCCCGGACCGTAGACAGTGGCGCCGGTATCAGCCAGCAGCTCCTGCACACCATCAATATGATCGTGGTGGTGGTGGGTGATTAGAATTGCCTGCAGTTGCAACCCGGCATCTTCCAGCGCACACATGACCGGGTGGGCCTCGCCAGGGTCAACAACCATCGCGCGCTGCCCATCGTGCAACATCCAGATGTAATTGTCGGTCAGGGCGGGTAGTGGGATCAGCTTCATGTGAGGTCAGATGCTGAATTATAGGTATGCAGAACTGGTTTGATACACCTCCTGGAAGCATTCTGCTGAGTTGGGAGCAGCAAAGCTTTGACAGCACGGTGGCCGATCTGTTTGGCTACCATGCGCTGCAGCTGGGGCAGTCCAGGGTGCATGGGCTGCGCACCAACCGGATGCCACACCGTTGGCTTGCGCTGGAGTCTGCCTCCAACCAGTCCAATGCGCAGCACGATCTGATGACAGATTTTTCAGCCCTGCCTTTTTCCGCTGCCAGTCTTGATTTGGTGTTGTTACCCCATACGCTGGAACAGCATCCACGGCCCCATGACACACTGCGTGAGGTGGAGCGGGTTCTTGTGCCTGAGGGACGGGTGGTGATCAGCGGCATCAATCCGGTGAGCTTGTGGGGTTTGTCGGAGTATCGGTCCCGCTTGTACCAGCGACTGGGCTTTGGCCGGCCGTACCTGCCAGCTGCCAACGAGTTCATTCACCCCTGGCGTTTGCGCGATTGGTTGCGCCTGCTGGGATTCGAGGTCCAAGCCTGCCATTTCGGCTGCTGGCATCCAGCCATGCGCAGTGAACGCTGGTTGCAACGCTTTGAATGGCTGGACAAGTTGGGGCAGCGCTGGTGGCCGATCCTGGGGGCCGCTTATTTTGTCGTGGCGGTCAAGCGGGTGCGCGGCATGCGTCTGCTCGAGCCCGGCTGGAAACCTGTCAACGGCAAGGCCGCCGCTTCTGTTCCAGTGGCACGCCGCAGCGGTGATCACCAGGCCTGAGGTCCACGGAGCACTGGGTATGAATCGTGTTGAAATTTACACCGATGGTGCCTGTAAAGGTAACCCTGGCCCTGGCGGCTGGGGTGTGTTGCTCAAGGCCGCTGGAAAGGAGAAGGAGTTGTTTGGCGGAGAGCCGCAAACTACAAACAACCGCATGGAACTAATGGCGGTCATCATGGCTCTGCAAGCGCTCAAACGACCCTGTGATGTGATGCTTCATGTTGACAGCCAGTATGTGCTCAAGGGCATGACCGAGTGGCTGGCTGGCTGGAAGTCCAAAGGTTGGCGCACTGCATCCAAACAGGCGGTGAAAAACATTGACTTGTGGCAGCGCCTTGATGCCCTGGTCAGCAAGGGCGGCCATCGGATCGAATGGCGCTGGGTCAAGGGCCACGATGGCGATCCCGGCAATGAACGGGCCGATGAACTGGCCAATCGAGGCGTGTCTCAATCGGGCGGCTGAGGCCCGCGCGTCAAGCTTCTGCCCTCCTCACCAACTGGGTCAGGCCAATCCTTGAACTTGAGGGTATAGTTCGACCCTTGCTCTAGCAAGGGTATTTGTATTTAGACAAAACCATAAGAGACAACGCGCATGACTTCTCGGCTTAAATATCTACTGACGGCGATCATCGGCATTGCCCTTGCATCCGGGGCGGCCTGGTGGTACCAGAACAAGGCCAAGACCTCGGCGCCAGCGTCAGACCCGGCACCCACAGCCAAAGGGCCGGCCGGTCCTGGTGCCGGCGCCTCAGGGCCCGCAGCAGCCGGACCCGGGGCGGCTGGACGCGCACCGACGGTCGAAGTGGCCAAGGTTGAAACCATGGACCTGGTTGATGATGCTCAGACGGTGGGCAGCTTACGTTCGCGACAGGGTGTGATGATGCGGCCTGAGGTCAGTGGCCGTGTCACCCAGATCAATTTTCGCGATGGGGAGCGTGTGCGCAAGGGGCAACTGTTGGTGCAACTCGATGATCAGCTGCCGCTGGCCCAGATCAAGCAAAGCCAAGCAGAGTTGTCGATCGCGCAAACCAATCACAAACGCAATCAGGAATTGCTGGCGCAGAAATTCATCAGTCAGCGCACTGTGGACGAAAGCGCTGCCGCTCTGGAAGTGGCTCAGGCCAAACTGGCACTGTCGCAGGCCACAGCCGAGCGGCTCAAGATCCTGGCGCCGTTCGATGGCATTGCCGGCATTCGCTCCATCAATGTCGGCGACTACCTCAAGGATGGCACCGATATGGTCAACATTGAGGACATTGATACCCTTTATGTGGACTACCGCTTACCCGAGAGGTTCCAGTCGCAGGTGCAGAAGGGACAAAGGGCAAAAGTTGAAATCGACGCATTACCCGGCCGCTATTTCTCGGCTCAAGTGATTGCCGTTGATCCCCTGATTGATGCCAGTGGGCGCTCCATTGGCGTACGTGCAAGTATCGATAACCGCAAATTGGAACTGCGTCCTGGCATGTTTGCCCGGGTGACTGCGGTTTTTGGCGAGCGCAAAAACGCCCTGGTGATACCTGAAGAGGCAATTGTTCCGCTGGGCGGGCGTGTGTATGTGATCAAGGCGGTCGAGGGTGCCGAGCCCAAATCCCTGGTGTCGCAGCGGGTTGAAGTCAAGGTTGGCATTCGCCGTCCAGGCCGGGTTGAGATCATGCAGGGACTGAGCGCCCAGGACACTGTGGTCGTGGCCGGCCAGCAACGGCTGCAAAAAGATGGCTTGCCCTTGCGCGTCATTGACCCCAATCGTTCGCCACCGCAGCGTGCTGGTGGTGAGGGCAAACCTGCTGCCGCCGAACCGACACGTTAATCATCGCGGGAGACTGCCATGCAATTGCCTGAGATTTCGATTCGACGGCCGGTTTTTGCCACCGTGCTGTCTTTGCTGGTCCTGCTCATTGGTGCGGTAAGTTTCACCAAATTGCCGGTGCGTGAATACCCAAAAATCGACGAGCCGGTGGTCACGGTCAGTGTCAAGTACGCCGGCGCCTCGGCCGAGGTGATCGAGTCGCAGATTGCCAAACCGCTGGAAGACTCGATTGCCGGCATTGATGCGGTCGACGTCATCACTTCCATCTCGCGCGCCGAACAGGCGCAAATTACAGTGCGCTTCCGTCTGGAAAAAGATGCCGATGCAGCGGCTGCTGAGGTGCGCGACCGTACCTCTCGGGTGCGCAACAAGTTGCCTCAGGCGATCGAGGAGCCGGTGATCGCCAAAGTGGAAGCCGATGCCTTTCCGGTCATCTGGCTGGCTTTTTCAAGTGACACCCACACTCCCTTGCAGATCAACGAAATGGTGACGCGCATTGCCAAGCCGCGCCTGCAAACCGTCACTGGCGCCGCCGATGTGCGCATCTACGGTGAGCGTAAGTACGCCATGCGTGTCTGGCTCGACCCGGACCGGCTGGCTGCATACCGCCTGACCACACAGGACGCCGAAGACGCCTTGCGGCGCAGCAACCTGGAAGTACCGGCGGGCCGTATCGAGAGCCGGCAGCGGGAATTTTCCGTGACCTCCAACACCGACCTGAAGTCGCCTGCGCAGTTCGGTGAAATTGTGATCAAGACTGTGGGCGGCTTTCCGGTCAAGTTGCGTGATGTGGCGCGCATTGAAGAGGGTGCTGCCGATGAACGCACTTCCGTGCGTCTCAATGGACGTCATGCGATTTCTGCAGGCGTGATCCGTCAGGCCACCGCCAACCCGCTGGAGCTGAGTGCCGGTGTGCGTGAAATGCTGCCCAAGCTGGAGGCCGATCTGCCCAAGGGCATCAGCATCAGCGTGGCCAACGACAACTCGGTCTTCATTGACCGCTCGGTGAAAAATGTGTTCAAGACCATTGTCGAAGCGGTGGTGCTGGTAGCACTGGTGATTTTTATCTTCTTGCGCACGGTGCGAGCCTCCATCATCCCAATTGTCACTATTCCAGTGAGTCTGATTGGAACCTTTGCGCTGATGGCGCTGGCTGGCTTCACCGTCAACACCCTGACCCTGCTGGCCCTGGTGCTGGCCATCGGCCTGGTGGTGGACGACGCCATCGTGGTGTTGGAAAACATCTACCGCCACATTGAGGAAGGCGAGGATCCCTTCAGCGCGGCTATCAAGGGTGCCAAGGAGGTCGGTTTTGCGGTGGTTGCCATGACCTTGACCCTTGCTGCTGTGTATGCCCCCCTGGCGTTTACTCCCGGGCGCACTGGACGCCTGTTCATTGAGTTTGCTCTGGCTCTGGCAGGTGCAGTGATTGTGTCGGGCTTTATTGCGCTCACCCTGTCGCCCATGATGTGCTCGCAACTGCTACGACACAACCCCAACCCCTGGTTCTTCGACCGCTGGATGGAAAAACTGCTGACAGCCCTGTCTGGCGGCTATGAGCGCTTGTTGCGCATCGTCCTGCGCCAGCGCTGGATTGTGTTGCTGGTCATGGCAGGCGTCGGTGTTGCCATCTGGACCATTTTGCCGGGTATGAAACGCGAACTCGCGCCCTTGGAGGATCGTGGCGTGATTCTCAATGTCATCAACTCGCCCGACGGCGCCACCATGGAATACACCAACAAGTATGCCTCGGCGATCGAGCGGATTGGACAGAGCTACCCTGAATTTGACCGGATCTTCGTGGTGATGGGTAACCCGACCGTCAGCGTTGCCAATGTCTTCTACCGTGCCATTCCCTGGGAGGACCGCAAACGCACCACCCTGGAGATGGCGCGTGAAATGCAACCCAGGATCAATTCCTTGCCTGGGGTCTCGGCCTTTCCCATCACGCCACCCTCGCTGGGCCAAGGGTTTCGGGAGCGTCCGGTCAACTTTGTCATCCTGACATCGGACAGCTATGAAAATCTGAGCCAGGTGACCCGCCAGTTTCTTGATGAAATTGCAAAGAATCCAGGCTTTCTGACGCCTGATGTGGATTTGCGGCTGAACAAACCCGAACTCAAGATCGATGTCGACCGCGACAAGGCCTCAGATTTGGGGGTGAATGTGGATGTGGTGGCCCGTGCGATTGAGACCATGCTGGGCGGTCGCCAGGTTACCCGATACAAGCGTGAAGGCGATCAATACGATGTGATTGTGCAAACCCAATCGGTCGGGCGCGATACCCCCGACGATGTGGAGCGCATCTTTGTGCGTGGGCGCAATGACACCATGATTCCCCTGGCTTCGCTGGTCAAGGTGCGCGAGGCGGTGGCTCCGCGTGAGCTCAATCACTTTTCCCAGCGTCGCGCTGTCGCCATCACGGCCAACCTGGCACCCAACTACTCCTTGGGTGAAGCGCTCGATTTCCTCGATCAGGTAGGCAAAAGGGTGCTCAAGCCTGGCTACACCACCGATGTCAACGGCATCTCGCGCGAATTCAAGAAATCCCAGGGCTCTCTGACCATTGTTTTCGTGCTGGCCCTCTTGTTCATCTTTCTGGTGCTGGCTGCCCAGTTTGAAAGCTTTGTGGACCCGTTTGTCATCATGTTGTCGGTGCCGCTTTCCATGATCGGCGCCCTGCTGGCGCTGAAATGGAGCAATGGCTCGCTGAATGTCTATTCGCAGATCGGCCTGATCACTCTGGTGGGCCTGATCACCAAGCACGGCATCCTGATCGTTGAGTTTGCCAACCAGATGCGGGAAAACGGCATGGAGATGATGGAGGCCACCATCAAGGCGGCCAGCCAGCGCTTGCGCCCGATCCTGATGACCACTGGCGCCATGGTGCTGGGTGCCGTTCCGCTGGCTCTGTCCACCGGCGCAGGTGCGGAGAGCCGCATCCAGATTGGCTGGGTCATCGTGGGTGGCATGTCGCTGGGCACGGTGCTGACCATCTTTGTGGTTCCGACCATGTACACCCTGCTCGCGCGCAAACATGCGCCTGGCGCCAACAAGCAAGCGGTATTGGAGCCAGTCAACCACGCCTCAGATGTGCTGGCCAAGTAGCTGACACCACCAACAAGGCATGCCGCACAATCTGCAGCATGCACAGCAATTTTGATTCCTTGCGGGGGCTTAGTGCTGCCGAAGTCAGTCAGCGGCTAGCTGTTGATGGCCCCAACGCGTTGCCCGGCGACAGCGGTCGTGGCTGGCGCCGCATTGCTCTGGAAACCCTGCGCGACCCCATGTTTGCGCTTTTGCTGACCGCCGTTGGCCTGTATCTGTTGCTTGGCGAACCGCGTGAAAGCCTGAGTCTGGGAGTGATGGTGCTGGTGGTGATCGGCTTGACTCTATATCAGGAGGGCAAGGCCGAACGCGCCATCCAGGCCCTGCGTCAACTGTCCAGCCCTCGTGCCCATGTGATTCGCGATGGCCAGGCCAGGTACATCAGCGGAATTGACCTGGTCCGTGATGATGTGCTGCTACTGGCCGAAGGAGACCGCATTGCGGGTGATGCCGAACTGCTGTCAGAGAGCGAATTGCAGGTGGATGAATCCTTGATTACTGGCGAGTCGGTCCCGGTGTCTAAATTGAACACTGCCTCGCAGAGAATGCCCCTCTACGCCGGAACCCTGGTGGTACGCGGTCAGGGCACGGCCCGTGTCACGGCAACGGGTGCGCGCAGCCAGATGGGCCAGATCGGCAGCGCCCTGCAGACCCTGCAGGCTGAGGATTCGCCCTTGCGGATCCAGACAGCTCGCCTGGTTCGTCGCATGGCCTGGCTTGGCCTGTCACTGAGCCTGTTGCTGGTGCTGGTACAGGGGATACGACAGGGCGACTGGCTACAAGCCCTGTTGGCCGGCATCGCCCTGGCCATTGCCATGTTGCCTGAGGAGTTCAGCGTGGTGCTGACGGTGTTGCCAGCCATGGGCGCCTGGCGCCTGGCGCGTGAACAGGTTTTGACCCGCCGAATCGCTGCCATTGAGACGCTGGGTGCGACCTCGGTCCTGTGTGTTGACAAAACCGGCACCCTGACCATCAACCGCATGCGGGTGGCACAACTCCATGCCAGTGGCGATGACTGGCGGCTCGACGAAATGTCCAGCAGCGAGATGCCAGACAAGTACCACGACCTGCTGGAATATGCCATCCTGGCCAGCCGGGTCGATCCGTTTGACCCAATGGAGCAGGCCTTCCATCAGATGGGGCAGCGATTTCTTCAGCGCACCGAACACTTGCATGACAACTGGTCGCTGGTGCGTGAATACGCCCTGTCTCCCGAACTGCGTGCCATGGCCCATGTCTGGCGTCAACCCAGCGGCGACGTCTATGTGGTGGCTGCAAAAGGCTCGCCTGAGGCGGTCGCGGACCTGTGCCACATGAAGCCGACATCTGTCGCCGCGGTGCTGTCCGCAGCCAATCTGATGGCTACGCGCGGACTGCGCGTGCTGGCTGTGGCCCGGGCACGCCACCCGGGTCCACCCTGGCCGCAAAGCGAGCATGACTTTGATTTTGAGTTTGTAGGCCTGCTCGGCCTGGCCGATCCTTTGCGCCCTGAAATCAGGCAGGCGGTTGCGGAGTGCCAGGCCGCAGGTATTCGCATCATCATGATCACGGGTGACTACCCATCAACTGCCAGTGCCATCGCCCGTCAGGCAGGCCTGCCCGAAGGAGAGGTGCTCAGCGGCGAGGAACTGGCAAGGCTGAGTGATGAGGAACTGCGAGAACGACTACGGGATGTCGCAGTATGTGCCCGGATTGCACCAACCCAGAAACTGCGCATTGTGCAAGCCCTGCAGGCTGATGGGGCGGTGGTGGCGATGACTGGCGATGGGGTCAACGATGCGCCGGCTCTGAAAGCGGCCCATGTGGGCGTGGCCATGGGGGGGCGGGGCACCGATGTGGCCCGCGAAGCCTCCTCCATCGTGCTGGTCGATGACAACTTTTCCTCGATTGTGCGGGCGGTGCGACAAGGCCGTCGTATCTTTGACAATCTGCAAAAGTCCATGCGCTACATTCTGGCGGTGCATGTGCCAATTGCCGGCATTGCCTTGCTGCCCCTGTTGCTGGGCTGGCCGATCGTGCTCTACCCGATGCATATCGTCTTGCTGGAACTGGCCATCGATCCGGCCTGTTCCCTGATCTTTGAGGGTGAGCCCGCAGATCCCGGCCTGATGCAACGCCCTCCGCGTGATCCTGACGCACCACTGTTCACAGCGACGTCTCTGGCCAAGGCTGTATGGCAGGGCCTGGGAGTGCTGCTGGTGGTGAGCGCCACGCATGCCCTGGGCATGCGTGCGCTGTCTGAGGACGAGGCGCGTGCCTTGACCTTTTCGACATTGGTGCTGTCCAACCTGGCACTTATTTTTTTCAACCGCGCCGGCTCCCAAAGCTTGTGGGCGTCATTGAGACGGCGCAACCCCGCCCTATGGTGGGTCAGCGGGCTGACACTGCTGCTGCTGTTGCTGGCGCTTTATTTGCCGCCCCTGTCCCAGGCTCTCCATTTGGCGGCCTTGTCGGCGGGACAACTGGGCGCGGCTATGGCTGGGGCGCTTGCCTGTCTGGCCTGGTTTGTTCTGGTGCACAGGTTCAGGCGCTGAACCGGATTCAAGGGGTCAGCACATCGAGCAGCTCGGTCTCGATCGCAATCTGCTCACGGTTGTTCTGCAGTGCCGGGCCGTCAACCAGAAACACATCATCCACCCGTTCGCCCAGGGTGTTGATCTTGGCCAATTGCAGATTCAGCTTGTGCTGGGCCAGCACCCGCGCCACCTTGTAGAGCAAGCCGGGCTGGTCGCTGGCGCTGATGCTGAGCAGCCAGCGCTGTGCCTTTTCATCCGGGCTCAGGCTGACACGTGGTGTGACGGGAAAGCTTCTGACCCGGCGCGAGAGGCGACCCCGACTGGGTTCGGGCAAGGGGCGGAGTTCGGCAATCGTGCGGCTGAGTTCCACCTCCACCATGCTGGTGAGTTCCTGGTAGTGCTCCGGCAGGGCGGCGGTGACAACCTGGAAAGTGTCGAGCGCGTAGCCATTGCGGGCCGTATGCACCCGGGCATCCTGGATGCTGAAATCGCTCTGGTCAAAATAGGCGCAGATACGGGCAAAGAGGTCGGGCTGGTCCGGCGTGTACACCAAGACCTCCAGGCCCTCGCCCAAAGGGGATCGGCGGGCCCGCACAATGGTCTGCCCGGTGCCCACATGGCGTGCCAGCTGCCGGGTGTGCCAGGCAATGTCCTCTGCCTCGTGCCGCATGAAGTAGCCCACATCCAGGGTGTCCCATAGCTTTTTGTGTCCCTGGTGGGGCAGGCTGTAGAGAGCCAATATGACCAGAGCCTCGCGCTTGCGCGCCTCCACTTCCGCCGCCGGGGCCGCAGCCTGACCACCCAGGGTACGCAAGGTCAGGCGGTACAGGTCTTCCAGCAGCTTGCCTTTCCAGGCATTCCAGACCTTGGGACTGGTGCCACGCACATCGGCCACAGTCAGCAGGTACAGGGCAGTCAGGTGACGCTCATCGCCCACATGCCTGGCAAAGGCCTGAATGACATCGGGGTCGCTCAGGTCTGATTTCTGGGCAATCCGACTCATGGTGAGGTGCTCGCGCACCAGAAACTCCAGCAACTTTGCATCGTTATCTTCGACTCCGTGCTGCTGGCAGAAGCGTCTGACTTCGAGGGCGCCCAATTCGGAGTGGTCGCCTCCCCGGCCCTTGGCGATGTCGTGGTACAGCGCCGCCGCATAAAGCAGCCAGGGCTTGTCCCAGCCCGAAGCCAGTTCAGAGCAGAAGGGGTATTCGTGTTCGTATTCGGCGATGAAGAAATGCCGCAAATTTCTCAGCACCATCAAAATGTGCTGGTCCACGGTATAGACATGAAACAGGTCATGCTGCATCTGGCCTACGATGCGACGAAAGACCCAGAGATAGCGGCCTAGCACGGATGTCTGGTTCATCAGGCGCAAGGCGTGGGTGACACCATGGCGCTGCTGCAGGATTCGCATGAAGGTTTGCCGGTTGGCCGGATCCTGACGAAACTTGCCGTCCATCAGGTTGCGCGCGTTGTAGAGCGCGCGCAGGGTTCGTGCCGAAAGGCCCTTGGCTCCCTCGGTCGTCTGGTAGACCAGAAAAGTCTCCATGATGGCATGAGGTTCGCGCTGGTACAGATCGTCGCTGGCCACTTCGATCAGGCCGGCCTTGTCGCTGAAGCGTGGGTTGATGGGCAGCGCTTGTTGCCTGGAGGGATTGAGCCGCTCCTCGATGTTGAGCAGCAGGATCTGGTTGAGCTGGCTCACTGCCTTGGCTGCCCAGTAGTATTCGCGCATCAGCAATTCGCTGGCGCGCATGCCGGGTTTGCCCTGGCTGGTGCTGCTGCTGTAACCAAAGGCCTCGGCCACTGCGTTCTGCAGGTCGAATACCAGCCGGTCCTCGCGCCGGCCGGCAATCAGGTGCAGGCGGCATCGAATCAGCGAGAGCAGAGTCTCATTGCGCTTGAGCTGGCGAGCCTCAAAGGCGGTCGCCAACCCATTGCGGGTCAGCTCCAACCAACTGCTGCCGTAACCTGCTGCACGCGCCACCCACAGAATGATCTGCAGGTCACGCAAGCCACCAGGTGATTCCTTGCAATTGGGTTCCAGCGCATAGGGCGTGTTCTGAAACTTGCTGTGGCGCTGCTGCATCTCCAGAATCTTGGTCCTGAAAAAACCAGCCGCGTCCAGTTCGGCCTGGTATTGCCGGGTGAAAGTCTCATACAGGCCGGCCTCACCACAGACCCGGCGTCCTTCCAGCAAGGAAGTCTTGACCGTGACATCTCGCGCCGATTCGGCCAGGCATTCATCCAGGGTGCGCACACTGGAACCTATCTCCAGTCCACTATCCCAGCAGCGGCTGATGAAGCCCTCAATGCGAGTTTGCAGGGCCGGATCTTGCTGCAGGGAGACATCGTTGGGAAGCAGCACCAGTACATCGATGTCGGAATGGGGAAACAATTCGCCCCGACCAAACCCCCCCACTGCCACCAGACAGAGGGTCGAGTCGTCCAGGCCAGCCTGCCGCCATAGGGTTTTGAGAGTGCTGTCGGCCAGACGGGTCAGACGATGGAGCACCGACCGCACCTGCCGCAAGGGACGACCGCTTGCCGTGATCGCCTGCAATATTTCAGACTTGTGGGCCCGGTATGCAGTCTTGAGGGTAGGTGGCGCCGGGGATTGCATGGCCAAAGATCAACTCGAACTGAGGCAGGCCCGGTCCTGTGCGTCAGGCCGTAGAGGCGTGCGACGTCACGAAGGCTGGTGGCTGCGGGCTACCAGTTGAAAGGGTCAGCACCTCATACCCTTCGTGCGTCACCAGCACGGTATGCTCCCATTGCGCAGAGAGCGAATGGTCTTTGGTCACGATGGTCCAGCCATCACCCAGTTCCTTAATGTCGCGCTTGCCGGCATTGATCATGGGCTCAATAGTGAAAGTCATTCCCGGCAAGAGTTCGACTCCGATACCAGGCTGGCCGTAGTGCAGAACCTGCGGCTCCTCATGGAAACCGCGGCCGATGCCGTGTCCACAGAATTCGCGCACCACCGAAAAACCGTGACCTTCAGCGAATTTCTGGATCGCATGACCGAGATCGCCCAATCGGGCACCTGGCCGCACCCGCGCGATGCCATGCCACATTGCTTCGTAGGTCATGGCGCACAGGCGGCGGGCCGCGATCGAGGTCGCACCGACCTGGAACATGCGGCTGGTATCTCCATGCCAACCATCCTTGATGACAGTGATGTCGATATTGACAATGTCCCCTTTTTTCAGGGCTTTGTCGTTCGGGATGCCGTGGCAGACCTGATGGTTGACCGAAGTGCAGATCGATTTGGGGTACGGGTTATAGCCGCTAGGGGCGTAGTTCAGGGGAGCCGGAATGGCGCCCTGCACATCCACAATGTAACCGTGCGCCAGCATGTCCAGCTCATTGGTGGTGATGCCGGGCTTGACATGGGGGGCCAGGTAATCCAGCACCTCAGAAGCCAGACGGCCCGCCAGTCGCATGCCGGCAATGCCAGCCTCATCCTTGTAAGTGATTGTCATGTTCATAATTATCCCATTCGAGCCAAGGCACGGCCTGGGGCCACAGTAAAATCGCCATTGCCTTGGACACATGTCCCCCCACCTTCCCAGACCACCCTTGTGACCTTGCATATCTGCAATTTTGAAGGCGGCAGCGCCCTCAGCAATTTTCGCGTCCAGCAACTGCTTCCTCGGCTGCAGGCAATCAGCAAAAGCATTCAAGCCATCGACGCGCGCTATGTCCATCTGGCTGCGTTTGACCAGTTCCCTAGTGCCGAACTGGCACAAAAAATGGCTAGGCTGCTCGATTACGGAGAGCCTTACCTCGGGCCATCCGAGGGCGTGCTGGTGGTGGTGGCTCCGCGCCTGGGGACGGTGTCACCCTGGGCTTCAAAAGCTACCGACATTGCCCATAACTGCGGCCTGGCAGTGCACCGCGTGGAGCGCATGGTTGAATACCGACTGTCGCTGAAGGCTGGCCTGCTGGGTCAGGCCAGCCTGAGCGCTGTTCAGTTTGAACAGGTCGCTGCGCTCTTGCATGACCGCATGACCGAGAGCGCACTGCCCAGTCGGCAAGCGGCTCAGGCCCTGTTCACCGATCTGAATGCAGCTTCGATGGACCATGTGGACATCCTGGGAGGCGGCCGCGCGGCCCTGCAGCAGGCCAATGTGGATTGGGGCCTGGCGCTGGCGGACGATGAAATTGACTACCTGGTCAAGGCCTTCAACGACCTGAAACGAAACCCGACCGATGTTGAGCTGATGATGTTTGCCCAAGCCAATAGCGAGCACTGCCGGCACAAGATCTTCAATGCCGATTTCACCATCGATGGGGTGCGCCAGCAGCGCAGCATGTTCGGCATGATCCGTAACACCCATCAGCTCAGCCCTCAGCACACGGTGGTGGCCTATTCGGACAACGCTTCCATCATGGAAGGCGTGCCTGTCGAGCGCTTTGTGGCCAGGATGGAGCCCAAGCAGCTGCCGGCTTACCAAAAATCATCGGCTGTCCACCATGTGCTGATGAAGGTCGAGACACACAACCACCCCACCGCCATTTCTCCCTTTCCCGGTGCCTCCACCGGTGCTGGTGGCGAGATTCGTGATGAAGGCGCCACCGGACGGGGTTCTGAGCCCAAGGCGGGCCTGACCGGGTTTACCGTGTCCAAGCTGTGGGGCGGCTGGTCGGATCAGCCTGGCGGCAAGCCGGCGCATATTGCCAGCCCGCTGCAGATCATGATGGAGGGTCCCCTGGGCGGTGCTGCCTTCAACAACGAGTTTGGCCGTCCCAACTTGACGGGTTATTTCCGTGAGTATGAGCAGGCTGTGCGCAGCGACACCGACACCGTGCTGCGGGGCTATCACAAGCCGATCATGATTGCCGGCGGCGTGGGCAGCATCGATGCCCAGCTGACCAGGAAGATCGAGTTTCCAGCCGGCACCTTGCTGATCCAGCTGGGCGGACCCGGCATGCGCATTGGCATGGGCGGAGGGGCGGCCAGTTCCATGGCTACCGGCGCCAATGCGGCTGAGCTTGATTTTGATTCAGTGCAGCGCGGCAACCCGGAAATCGAGCGCCGCGCACAGGAGGTTATCAACCATTGCTGGGCCCAGGGTGAGCACAACCCGATCCTGGCCATTCATGATGTGGGTGCAGGCGGACTGTCCAACGCCTGTCCCGAGCTGAGCAACGACGCCGGCCGCGGCGCACGTTTTGACCTGCGCGCCGTTCCCTTGGAGGAATCGGGCCTGGCGCCCAAGGAGATCTGGTGCAATGAAAGCCAGGAGCGCTATGTGCTGGCCATCGCCCCGGATTCTCTGCCCCAGTTCCAGGCCTTCTGTGAGCGTGAGCGCTGCCCCTTCGCAGTGGTGGGTGAGGCCACAGAGGAGCGCCAGCTGGTGCTGGCCGATGCCGGCCAGGAGTCGCCGGTGGACATGCCCATGGATGTGCTGCTGGGCAAGCCGCCCAAGATGCACCGCGATGTACAAACGGTCCAACGCCACTTTGCCCCACTCGACCTCAGCGGGGTGGAGTTGCAACAGGCGGTGATTCAGGTGCTCAGTCACCCCACGGTGGCCTCCAAGCGCTTTCTCATCACCATTGGTGACCGGGCGGTGGGTGGGCTGACCCATCGTGACCAGATGGTCGGGCCCTGGCAAGTGCCGGTCGCTGATGTGGCAGTGACACTGGCCGATTACGCCGGCTTCGCTGGCGAGGCCCTGGCCATGGGCGAACGCACCCCGCTGGCGGTGCAGGACGCACCGGCTTCTGGCCGGATGGCGGTGGCCGAAGCCATCACCAACCTGCTGGCGGCACCGATTGAGCTATCCCGCGTCAAGCTGTCTGCCAACTGGATGGCCGCCTGTGGCGAACCCGGTGAAGACGCCGCGCTCTACGCCACGGTGCAGGCGGTGGGCATGGAGCTATGTCCGGCTTTGGGCATTTCCATTCCGGTGGGCAAGGACAGCCTGTCCATGCGCACCCAGTGGCAGCAAGGCAACGATAAGAAAAAAGTGACCTCGCCGGTTTCGCTCATCATCAGTGCCTTTGCCACCCTGCCAGATGTACGCGGCACCATAACGCCGCAACTGGACAGGCAGGCCGACACCACCTTGATCTTGGTGGATCTGGGCCAAGGCCGCCAGCGCATGGCGGGCTCGATCCTGGCCCAAACCCTCAACCAGCCCGGCGACCAGGTGCCCGATCTGGACGACCCGCAGGACCTGGTTCGTCTGGTTCAGGCAGTGAACGACTTGCGCGCTCAGGGCAAGTTGCTGGCCTACCACGACCGCAGCGATGGCGGCCTGCTGGCGGCGGTGGCCGAGATGGCTTTTGCCGGCCATGTGGGGGTCGCCCTGAATGTGGACCTGCTGGTTACCGAGGGCGACGGCATTTCCGACAGCCGCATGGACACGGGCGACAGCAAAAACTGGGCGGCCCAGGTGAGTGCCAGACGCGAGGAACTCACTCTCAAGGCGCTGTTCAACGAAGAGCTTGGCGTTGTTCTACAGGTGCGCAGCGAGGAACGCGATGCGGTGCTTGCTGTCTTGCGCTCGCATGGTCTGTCCAGGCACAGCCATGTGATTGGAAAGACCCGCCCGAGTGGCGCCGGCGCGGGCGATTTGCAGGTCTGGCGTGATGCCAAGTCAGTGTTCTCCGCCAAATGGGCCGATTTGCACCAGGACTGGGACAGCGTGAGTTGGAAGATCTGTCAGCAGCGCGATAACACCGACTGCGCCGACCAGGAACATGCAGCCGCCGGTGCGCCTGAAGATCCCGGCATGCATGTGCACCTGAGCTTTGACCCGGGCGAGGGTTTGGCGCCGGCCTTGCTCAACAACCGTCCCAAGGTGGCAGTCTTGCGCGAGCAAGGCGTCAACTCCCATATCGAAATGGCCTATGCCTTCACCGAAGCCGGTTTCGAAGCCTTTGATATGCACATGACCGACCTGCAGAGTGGGCGGGCCAGGCTACAGGACTTCCAGGGTCTGGTGGCTTGTGGCGGTTTCAGCTATGGCGACACCCTGGGCGCGGGCATCGGCTGGGCCCGCTCGATCACTTTCAATCCACGGGTGTCGGACCAATTTCAAGCCTTTTTCGCCCGCTCGGACACCTTTGGTCTGGGCGTATGCAATGGCTGCCAGATGTTTGCCGAGTTGGCTGACATCATTCCGGGGGCGCAAGACTGGCCACGTTTCACCACCAATCGCAGTGAACGCTTCGAGGCGCGCTTGTCGATGGTGGAAGTGCTGGAGTCACCCAGTCTTTTTTTCAGGGGGATGGCGGGAAGCAGGCTGCCAATTGCGGTGGCGCATGGGGAAGGGTATGCCAATTTTGCGCGTCGCGGAAACACTGACAAGGCGATCGCAGCCATGCGTTTTGTCGACCACCACGGTGTGGCCACCGAAACCTATCCTTTCAACCCCAACGGCAGTGCGGGCGGCCTGACCGGGGTCACTACTGCCGACGGCCGCTTCACTGCCATGATGCCGCACCCCGAGCGGGTCTTTCGCAATATCCAGATGAGTTGGACATCATTGGACAAAAGTAAACCCAGTCCCTGGATGCAGCTTTGGCGCAACGCGCGCAAGTGGGTTGCCTGACTCTGTTGCCCGCTTTCATCTTTGAATATCCGAGCTAAGTATGGGGGCTATTGAGCCTGGCTTGTTCTTGCAGGGTCTAGGCGTATGATGGTTTTCTCATGTCCTTCACGGCCAGGGACGTTCCATCGAAGAAGGCCGACCAGTTCATAAAGTACAAGAGGAGACAAAGTGATAACTGCACCTTTCGAATATCACGCCCCCCGCACCGTGCCCGAAGCGCTCAAGCTGCTGGGCGATTTGGGTGACGACGCCAAATTGCTGGCGGGCGGCCATAGTTTGCTGCCCATGATGAAACTGCGCTTTGCCGAGCCGGCCCATCTGATTGACCTCGGCAGGATAGACAGCTTGCGTGGCATCAGCCAGGCCGATGGTGAAATCCATATTGGTGCCATGACCACCGAGAACGAGATTGTCAATTCCAAACTTTTGGCTGACAAGCTGCCACTGTTGGTCGAGGGGGCGGGTCTGATCGCCGACCCCCAGGTCCGCTACAAGGGAACGATAGGCGGGGATATCTCGCACGGTGATCCTGGCAACGACCATCCGGCCCTGATGCTGGCTCTGGATGCTTCCTTTGTGCTGACTGGCGCAAAAGGGCAGCGTGTGGTCAAGGCGGATGGTTACTTTCTCGGCCTGTACTCCACTTTGCTTGAGCCGGGTGAAATACTGACTCAAATTCGAATTCCCATCCCGGCTGCCGGCACTGGGGCAAGCTATCAAAAACTCAAGCGCAAGACTGGTGACTATGCCACTGCCGCATCGGCCGTCATGCTGCAGATGAAGGGGGATGTGGTTGGCAGCGTCCGGATCGGATTGACCAATGTGGCCGCAACTGCTCTGCGTGCGATTGCGGCTGAAAAGGCATTGATTGGCAAGCCCATCAATGATGCCAGCCTGAATGAAGCGGCCCGCCTGGCCATGAGCATTTGCGAGCCCATGCCAGACCTGCGCGGCGATTCTGACTACAAGACGGCGATGTGCGGCGAAATGACACGGCGGGCCCTGCAGATTGCCCACCAGCGCACTTCCCGTTAATGGAACCACAGAGGAGAACCTGACAATGGCGAACACCCAAACCGTCACTTTCAAGCTCAACGGCAAGCCGGCTCAGGCCCAGGTGGAGCCGCGCGAGCTGTTGATTCACACCCTGCGCGAAAAGCTGCTGCACACGGGCCCGCATATTGGTTGTGAAACATCTCACTGCGGTGCCTGCACTGTGGATGTGGATGGCAAATCCCTCAAGTCATGCACCGTGCTGACGGTGCAATGTGAGGGCTCCGAGCTGCTGACAGTCGAGGGCCTGGAGCAGGGCGGCGAGCTGCATGCGGTGCAGCAGGCCTTCCACGAGGCGCATGGACTGCAGTGCGGCTTCTGCACGCCGGGCATGTTGACCCGGGCCTACCGCCTGCTGAAGGAAAACCCAAATCCGTCCGAACAGGAAATTCGCTATGGCATTGCCGGCAATTTGTGTCGCTGCACTGGCTACCAGAATATTGTCAAGGCCGTTCAATTGGCTGCGAAAAGACTCGCAGCCGGTGCCGCCTGAGATTGAAACAAACACACGGAGACATTCATATGGGAAACATGTCTGAACTGAAAGAACGCGAAGACAAGCTGCAGGGCATGGGTGCCTCCCTGCTGCGCAAGGAAGATGCCCGCTTTATCCGCGGTCAGGGCTCGTATGTGGACGATATCAAGCTGCCTGGCATGCTCTTTGGTGCCCTGGTCCGCAGTCCCTACGCGCACGCCCGGATCAAGAAAATCGACAAGAGCAAGGCGCTGGCCAGCCCCGGCGTGGTTGCGGTGCTGACCGCTGACGATCTCAAGCCGGTCAAGCTGCACTGGATGCCCACCGTGGGCGGTGATGTGCAGGCTGTGCTGGCGGACGAAAAAGTCCACTTCCAGTTGCAGGAAGTGGCCATGGTGCTGGCCACCGACCGCTATGCGGCAGCCGATGGCGCGGCATTGGTGGAGGTGGATTACGAAGAACTGCCCGCCATCGTCGATCCCAAAAAGGCCATGTTGCCCGATGCGCCGGTGCTGCGCGAGGACATTGTGGACAAAAAAGATCTGACCCATGGTCCACGCACCCACCCCAACCACATCTTCACCTGGGAAGCTGGCAACAAGGAGGCCGCTGATGCTGCTTTTGCCAGTGCAGACCTTGTGGTGCGCGAGGAAATCCTCAATCCGCGCGTCCATCCCAGTCCGCTGGAAACCTGTGGCTGCGTGGCCTCTTTCAGCAAGCCAACAGGCAATCTCACACTTCATGTTTCATCGCAAGTGCCGCATCTGTTCCGCACCGTGCTGGCCATGCTCTCGGGCATTGCCGAGAGCAAGATCCGCGTCATCGGTGGCGATATCGGTGGCGGATTTGGCAACAAGGTGCCGATCTACCCGGGCTATGTGGTCGCCACTGTGGCCTCCATCGTGACAGGTGTTCCTGTCAAATGGGTCGAGTCGCGCATGGAGAACCTCTCCACCTCCAGTTTCGCGCGCGACTACCATGGTGTCGGCGAGTTGGCTGCCGACAAGAATGGCGTGATCAAAGGCCTGCGCTTCAGCGCCTTGGCGGATCATGGCGCGTTCAACTCGCATGTCTCGGCTACCAAGTTTCCTGCCGGCCTGTTCTCCATTTGTACCGGCTCGTACGCCATCCCCAATGCCTATTGCCGGGTTGATGCGGTGTTCACCAACAAGGCGCCCGGCGGTGTGGCCTATCGCTGCTCGCTACGGGTGACCGAGGCCATCTACCTGATCGAGCGCATGATCGATGTGCTGGCTCAAAAACTTGGCATGGACAAGGCTGAAATTCGCCGCCGCAATTTCGTCAAGCCCGAGCAGTTTCCATTCACCACACCCTTTGGCTGGACGCTTGATTCGGGCGACTACCACACCGCGCTGGACAAGGTGCTCAAGGCTGTCGATTACGACGGCTTGCGGCGCGAACAGGCTGCTAAGCGAGCCGACCCCAACTGCCCAACCCTGATGGGCATCGGCTTGTCCACTTTCACCGAAATCGTGGGTGCCGGGCCGACCAAGGTCTGCGACATTCTGGGCATCGGCCTGTTTGACAGCTGCGAAATCCGGGTGCACCCAACCGGTGGCGTGATTGCCCGTCTGGGAACCATGACCCAGGGTCAGGGCCACTACACCACCTACGCCCAAATCATCGCCACTGAGCTGGGGCTGCCGGCTTCGGATATCGTGGTGGAGGAGGGCGATACAGATAAATCGCCTTATGGTGCCGGCACCTGGGGCTCACGCTCAACACCGGTTTCGGGCGCTGCCACCGCCCAGGCGGCACGCAAGATCAAGGACAAGGCCAAGAAAATTGCAGCCCACCTGCTCGAAGTGTCTGAAGGCGACCTGGAATGGGAGATCGACCGCTTCAAGGTCACGGGCAATCCTTCCCAGTTCAAGACCATGAAGGAGATCTGCCTGGTATCGCATACCGGCAATCTGCCGGCGGGCATGGAGCAGGGCCTGAATGCGGTGTCCTACTACGATCCGCCCAACCTGACCTACCCCTTTGGCGCCTATCTGTGCGTGGTCGATATCGACAAGTTCACCGGCGAAACCAAGATCCGCCGTTTCTATGCGCTCGATGACTGCGGCACCCGAATCAATCCAATGATCATCGAGGGCCAGATTCACGGTGGGCTGACCGAAGCTTTTGCAGTGGCCATGGGTCAGCAGGTTCCCTTTGACGACAACGGCAATCACCTTGGCAACACCTTGATGGATTACTTCATCCCCACCGCTGTGGAAACACCAAGTTGGGAGACCGACCACACGGTGACGCCCTGTCCGCATCACCCGATCGGTGCCAAAGGCGTGGCCGAATCGCCTCATGTCGGCGGCATTCCCTGCTTCAGCAACGCGGTGGTCGATGCCTTTGCACATCTGGGCGTCTCCCATATGGACATGCCGCACAATGCCTACCGCGTCTGGCAACAGTGCAATGCGCTAGGCGTCAACAAGCGCTAAGGCTGAACCCGGCCCTCCAGGCGGAGGGCCAATTTTTTTGAGATTTAGCCAATATGAATGTCAGTCTGGAGAAGGCTTTTCCCATGCCGGGCTCGGCACAGCAGGCATGGCGCCTGCTGCAGAACATAGAGAGCGTGGCGGCCTGCATGCCCGGGGCCAAAATCACCGAGCGCCTGGACGAGCAGCATTACAAGGGAACGGTCAGTGTGAAGTTTGGCCCGGCCACCATGTCTTTTCGTGGCGAGATCGAGGTGCGCGAGATCAATCCGGCCTCGCATACCTTGCACCTGATTGGCAAAGGTACCGATTCCACCGGCAGTTCCGGCGCATCCATGGACCTGACCGCACGCATCGAGCCGGGCGAAGCCAACAGCTCGACCCTGATCGGCCAGAGTGAGGTCTCGGTCAGTGGCAAGGCTGCCGCTTTTGGCGGACGCATGATGAATGCCGTGGCCGACCAGGTGCTCAAGCAATTTGCCGCCAATTTCGCGGCCCAGCTGCAAAACAGTCCAGCCAACCCGCCTGATCACCCAGCCCCCGCTGACCCGTCCACTGACAGCCCAAATCCAGCCGCAGATGCAGGTCCCGCGCAGGCATCAACGCAGCTCAATGCCTTCGCCCTGGTCTGGGGCATGATCAAGGACTGGCTGAGTTCCCTGTTCGCTGCCCGAAAATCCTGATGGTCTCCGATCGCGTGCAAGCCCTGGCTGATTTACAGCAGGACCTGGCACGGGCTGGCTATATCGCTGAGCCCAGTCTGGTGGCGGCCTTGATGCTGATGCAGGATCTGCAGCGGCCCTTGTTGCTCGAGGGTGATGCCGGGGTGGGCAAGACCGAGATCGCCAAGGTGCTGGCCAATCTGCGCCACACCCGACTGATCAGGCTGCAGTGCTACGAGGGCCTGGACTCGCATTCCGCGATGTATGAATGGAACTATCAGCGCCAATTGCTGGCCATCAAGTTGTTGGAACACGACGAGCGTGGCATCGCCCAGAAGGAGCAGGATGTTTTTTCCGAGCGCTACCTGCTCAAGCGCCCCTTGCTGGAGGCAATCACCTGCGAGCAAGCGCCAGTGCTTCTGATTGACGAGGTTGACCGGGCTGACGAGGCTTTTGAAGCCTACCTGCTGGAACTGCTGTCGGATTTTCAGATGTCGATCCCCGAACTGGGCACGATTCAAGCCAGCAGCCGACCCTTGGTGGTGATCACCTCCAACGGGACCCGCGAACTCTCCGACGCCTTGCGCCGGCGCTGCCTCTACCAGTACATCGACTACCCGGACTACGACAAGGAACTGGCGATTGTTCAGGCGCGGGCCCCTCAGGTTCCTGCTGCGCTGGCGCGGCAAATTGTGACCTTCGTGCAGGGCCTGCGGCGCCAGGAACTGCAAAAAAAGCCGGGCATTGCAGAAACGCTGGACTGGACGGCCGCACTTCTGCGGCTGGGAATCAGCACCATCGACAAGGACGGCGCCGAGCGCATCATGCAGACGCTAGGCGCCCTGATCAAGACACGCGACGACCAGGTGACCCTGTCGCGAGAGGTCGTGGCCCGCTTGGCAGCCGCATGCTAGAGCAGGGCCAAGAATCCCTGGAGCAAGGGCTGGGCAGCCGACTGGCCCGTTTTCCCACATTCCTGCATGCCAACGGTTTTGCACTCGGTGCTGGCGCCGGCATGGAGGTCCTCCAATTGGCAGATCGGGTCGGCCTGCTGGAGAAGGACCTGCTGCGCCTGAGCCTGCGGGCCCTGCTGTGCGGACGGGCAGATGAATGGCGCCGCTTTGACAAATTGTTCGATGCCTGGTTCCTACCTGCCAACCAGTGGCAACGCCCTGAAAAAATCGACAGTCAACACGGATTTCTCTCTGGCCACCAGCCCCAAGGACTGCCCAGCCAGCAGAAGCAGGGACCTGACCCCGAGGAAGAAATCAGGCCGCGCCAGGCGGCCAGCCGCCAGGAGCGTCTGGGTTCCACTGATTTTCGGGAACTGATCCAGCGCGAGCACCTGCTGGAAGTGGAGGCCCTGGTACGGCGATTCTCGCGCCAGCTGCGCTATATCCGGCTGCGTCGCCAGGCCCGCTCTTTGCAGGGGCGACAACTGGACCTGCCCGCCACCATCCGACGCAGCGTGGCCAGCGGCGGCACGCCTTTTCATCTGCAGTGGCGTGACCGCCGCCGGGTGCGCCCACGGCTGGTCCTGTTGATCGATGTGAGCCGATCGATGGTGCAGTACAGTTTCTTTTATCTACGGCTGGCGCGCGCCCTGGGCGCAGAAATGCCTGATGTGCACACCTTCATTTTTCACACCCACATGACCGCTGTCTCGCAGGCCCTGCACGACCCCGACCCGGTGCGCGCCCAGGATCGGTTGCACATGCTGGCCGAAGGCTGGGCTGGTGGCACCCGCATTGGCGACAGCCTGACCCAATTCAACCGGGAGCATGCAGCCCGTCTGGTCAATTCACGCACCGGTGTGGTGATCCTCAGCGACGGTTATGACACTGGCGACAGCCTGGCGCTGTCCAGCGCACTGCAACAATTACGCAAAAGAGCGCGCCGGCTGGTCTGGCTCAACCCCCTGCTGGGCCAGCCAGGTTTTGAGCCGAGCAGCCAGGGCATGCGGGCGGCTCAGCCGCACTTGGATCTGCTGGCCCCAGCCGGTGACCTCAACAGTCTTAAGGCAGTCCTTCCAAAATTGGTAGATGCCCTCAGATGATTGGTACAAGGAGTTGAATCATGGGATGCATGTACAAAGCCAATGGCCTCTACAGCCGCATGTCTGTGGGCGCGGTACTGCTGGCCGCTGGAGCCGGCTCACGCTTGGGGGGCAGGCCCAAGGCGCTGCTCGAGCTGGGTGGGGTGCCTTTGATCATGCGCCAGCTGATCGCTCTGTCTGGTGCCGGTGTGGATGAAGTAGCCGTCGTGCTTGGTCATCACTCGGAGGCAATAGAGGCTGCGATCGGCCAGTTTCCCATCACGCTGGTGCGCAATCCGAACCCGGAGCATGGTCAGGCGTCCTCGGTCCGGCTGGGACTGCAGGCCCTGTCGCCCAGGCTAGATGCAGTGATGGTGGCACTGGCCGATCAGCCCTTGATCGATGCGCAGGACATCACTTCCCTGATCAGCGCGTTTCGACGGCGTGGCGACAAATCCATGGTGGTGCCCAGAATCCAGGCTGAAGATGGCAGCCTGATTCCAGGCAATCCGGTCATGTTCGATGCAGCCTTGCGTGAGCAGTGGCTGTCGGGTAACGCCGAGCTGACCTGTCGCAAGTGGCGTGAAACTCACCCAGAGTCCGTCTCCTGGTTTGAAACAGATAACCAGCACTTCGTGGTTGATATTGACACGCCTGAAGATCTTGAGCGGTTTTCCGCTAGAACCGGGCATGTCTTGCACTGGCCAGCCAAGCCAGCCTTGTCGCCAACTGCCTGAGTCAGTGTTGTCCAGAATCACCGATACCAGCACTTTGCGTCTGACTCTGGGGCGGGCCTGTGCCTGGGCTTTGCTGATGTCGGGCTGGATCGGGGTGGGCAGCCTGGCCTTGCAATTCACTGCCTCAATCTCGGCAGCCTTTGCCCTGGTGTCAATTTGGCTTCTGGTGCTGGGTGCTGCCGCTACGATTGGCACCGGCAGTGCCATCCGCCGTGGTCAACGTGTGCTGGCACTGGGTCTGGCGGCTGTGCTGGCTGCAACAGGACTTGTCTGGTCTGTGCGTGGCGGCGGGCTGCCTGCAGTATTGCTGCTTGTCCTGGCATGGGGAGCTGTCACGGCGTTGGCATCAGGCGTGGTGCGCAGCCTGCGCTTGGCGCGCCGCACGCAGCCCCAGCCGCCGGTACTGGCTGCTGCCCTGGGAGGCATCAGCGCTGGCCTGGTGCTGGGCGACCCGGGTGACCTGGTGCACATGAGTGAGCATCTGGCAATTTTTGTGCTCATCATGGCAGCCGTTCTGGCGGGCTTGCACTACCAGACCGAGCAGCGCTCTGGCGCGCCCGGGTGTCGAGCCGGCTTGTTTGACTGCTCTTTGCCAGCCTGGCCAGCTGGCGCTTGGCGCGACCCTGCTCAATGGCCACTGTTATTGGCCGGCCTCGTGATGCTGCCCATGATGGCAGCCCTGCCGCTGATGGCTGACTGGTGTCGAGCTCAGTCGCTGGCGCCTCAGGTGCTGGTGCTGTCCCATTTGACCGCCATGTTTGGATCGGCGCTGCTGCTGCGGCCCTGGATCGCGGCCTGGAGCACCACCACTCTTTCTGCCCTGTGCATGGCCTTGCTGGTCCTGGGCGCAGGCCTGGCGATCTGGCTCGCATCACCCTGGGACATGCTGGGGCTGGCCCTGACACACGGATCGGCATGGGGTTTGGCCTGGAGTGGTCAATTGTGGGGCCCGTCCCGTCGTGGTCAGCAAAATGCCTCGCCCTTTCGCGCTGCGCTTGGTTATGCTGGCCTGACCTTTGTGTTCGGCATGGTGGCCGATCGGTTTGGTGCCGCCGGCGTGAATGCGGCGCATGTCCTGATTGGTGTCCTGGCCCTGCTGGCCTGGCTGCTCAAAGACATCCTTCGGCCCCCTCAGAAATCCGTGCCATCCTCCAGACAGCCAGGCTGATCAACGACTGCGCTGTTTGAGCGCGCGTTCCACCTCGCGCTTGCCTTCACGTTCCTTGATGGTGTCGCGCTTGTCGTGTTCGGCCTTGCCCTTGGCCAGAGCGATCTCGCATTTCACCTTGCCGTTTTTCCAGTGCAAATTTAGTGGCACCAGGGTGTAGCCCTTTTGCTCCACCTTGCCAATCAGGCGTCGGATCTCGTCTTTCTTCATCAATAGCTTCTTGGTGCGCACTGCATCGGGACGCACATGACTGGAAGCGGTCTTGAGCGGATTGATCTGGCAGCCAATGATGAAGAGCTCGCCATCACGGATGACCACATAGCCGTCGGTCAGCTGCACCTTTCCTTCCCGCACGGCCTTGACTTCCCAGCCTTCCAGAACCAGACCACACTCAAAGCGCTCCTCGATGAAGTAATTGAAGAAAGCTTTCTTGTTTTCGGCTATGCGCGACGGTGTATCGGATTTCTTGGGCATCAGGACGGCCTGCTGGCTGGCAGCAAAATTACAATGGCCGCTTTACTGGCGCGGCGCTGGTGACGCATTCTATGAAAACTGTCCACAAGTCGGTCCTTATCTGGTACAGCCCGCAGGAAATGTTTGACCTGGTGACCGCCGTGGATGATTACCCCAAGTTTTTGCCCTGGTGCGATCAGGCCCGGGTGCTGAACCGGGATGAGAGTGGCGCCACCGCAGAAATCGGCATTGCCTTTGGCGGGATTCGTCAGACCTTTACCACCCGCAATGCGCACCAGCCCGGACGACAGGTTGACATGCAGCTGGTCAGCGGACCGTTTTCCCGACTTGAAGGGCAGTGGCAATTTCAGCCGGTGGGTGATGGAAGCCAACGCGCCTGCCGAGTTGAATTGAACCTGAGCTACGGCTTTTCCAATGCAGTGCTGGGCAAACTGGTGGGCCCGGTGTTTGACAAGATCGCCGGCAGCCTGGTCGATGCCTTTGTCAAGCGTGCCCTGCAGGTGTACGGTGGCTGAGCCCATCCGAGTGACTGTGACCTACGCCAGCGCGCCGCGCAAGGTGTGGGAGGAAAACCTTTTGCTGTTGCCTGGCAGCACGGTAGCCCAGGCCCTGCAAGCCAGTGGCCTGTTCCAGCGCTTCCCCGGGCTCGAGTTGGGCCTTGCCGGTGTGGGTGTCTGGGGACGCAAAGCGACGATGAAACAGCCACTGCGTCATGGCGACCGGGTGGAGGTGTACCGCCACCTGCGTGTCGACCCCAAGGTAGCGCGGCGTGAGCGCTTTCGCAAGCAGGGTGCCCGAACTGCAGGCCTTTTTGCCCGCAGGCGGCCCGGCGCCAAACCGGGTTACTGAAAATGACACACCTCTGCTGTGCCTTGGCCTTTATTGGCAATCGGCAGCCATCAAGGCGTCAATTCGTTGGCGCTCTGCGGCAATTCCCGCTTCATCTAGGAACTCGCGTTCGCCCTTTTCATTGACCCGGGCAATCCGCCCCCCCAACTCCAGCCCCATCCTGGCCTGCCTGGCGCGCTGACAATTCTCGGCACGCAGGCGTGCTGTGCGTTCCTGCTCGGCCTTTTGTTTGGCAGACTCGGCTTCCTCAGCCTGGCGCAGCTTGGCCTGCAGCGCCTTGTCCTCTCCGGTGGGTGCAGGGGCAGCGCCCGAGGTCGGCTCGCTGCTTGCGCCCCTCTCAGCCCCCGGGGTCTGAGGGCGGGCACTCCCAGGCTGGCGTCGGATATTTTTTTCGGGAATAGCGGCAGGTGGCGGCTGATCGCTGAAGACCGAGCGGCCCTGCAAGTCAATCCAGTGCCACTGGGCGCAGGCAGGCAGTGCACCGGCGGCCAGCAGTAGGAAGATGAGCAGCTTCATGACGGGAGTGTATCGCTGGGCGGCTACAATTGCTCTTTTGGAGCTCTCTTATGCGCCTTCTCGGTAAAGCGCTCACCTTTGACGATGTGTTGCTGGTGCCGGCGTTCTCCCAGGTCCTACCCAAGGACACATCCCTGGCGACCCACTTTTCTCGCCAAATCACCCTGAATCTGCCCCTGGTATCTGCTGCCATGGATACCGTCACCGAGGCGCGTCTGGCCATCGCGATTGCCCAGGAAGGTGGCATCGGCATCGTTCACAAGAATCTGACAGTGGCTGAACAGGCTGCCCAGGTGGCCAAGGTCAAGCGCTATGAGTCGGGCGTTTTGCGCGATCCGGTGGTGATCACACCTGAGACCAAGGTGCGCCAGGTGCTCGAGTTGTCGGAGGAATTGGGTGTGTCCGGCTTCCCGGTGGTCGATGCCGGCAAGGTGGCCGGCATCGTCACTGGGCGCGACCTGCGATTTGAGTCCCGCTACGACATCGCGGTACGCGAGATCATGACCCCGCGTGAGCGCCTGATCACAGTACCTGACGGGACCACCCCGGAGGAGGCCAAGGCCTTGCTCAACAAGCATAAGCTCGAGCGCCTGCTGGTGGTCAATGACGCGTTTGAACTCAAAGGCTTGATCACCGTCAAGGACATCACCAAGCAGCTCAACTTTCCCAATGCGGCACGTGACTTGGCGGGGCATCTGCGGGTGGGTGCAGCTGTCGGAGTGGGCGAGGGCACCGAGGAGCGGGTGGAGGCCTTGGTCAAGGCTGGTGTGGACGCCATCGTGGTCGATACCGCCCATGGCCACAGCAAGGGGGTGATCGAGCGGGTACGCTGGGTGAAGCAGAATTTTCCGCAAGTGGAGGTGGTGGGCGGCAATATTGCCACCGGCGCAGCTGCGCGCGCGCTGGTCGATGCCGGTGCCGACGCCGTGAAGGTGGGTATCGGGCCTGGCTCCATCTGCACCACCCGCATTGTGGCTGGGGTGGGGGTGCCGCAGATCACCGCCATCGACAATGTGGCCTCGGCCTTGCAGGGCAGTGGCGTGCCCCTGATTGCTGACGGTGGTATCCGTTTCAGTGGCGATATTGCCAAAGCGATCGCCGCGGGCGCCAGCTGCGTGATGATGGGCGGTATGTTCGCCGGCACCGAAGAGGCGCCGGGCGAAGTGATCCTGTTCCAGGGCCGCAGCTACAAGAGCTACCGCGGCATGGGCTCTATTGGCGCCATGCAGCAAGGCAGCGCCGACCGCTATTTCCAGGAAAGCACCAGCGGCAACCCCAATGCCGACAAGCTGGTGCCCGAAGGCATTGAGGGCCGTGTTCCCTACAAGGGCTCCATGGTCGCCATCGTCTACCAGATGGCAGGTGGCTTGCGCGCCAGCATGGGCTACTGCGGTTGCGCCAATATCGATGAAATGCGCAATCGGGCTGAGTTTGTGGAAATCACCTCGGCTGGCATCCGCGAAAGCCATGTGCACGATGTGCAGATCACCAAGGAAGCACCCAATTACCGACTGGATTAGGCTCTTGCGCCCCTGACTGCGTGCTCAGCCTGTCAGCGGCCGTGTATTTAAACCGGCTAGCGGGTGCCGCCTACTGGAGGCACTAGGCTCGATGATCAGTACCTATGCAGCACCAGAAGATTCTTATTCTTGACTTCGGTTCCCAAGTCACCCAGCTGATTGCCCGTCGGGTACGCGAAGCGCATGTCTACTGCGAGGTGCACCCCTGCGATGTGAACGATGACTGGGTGCGCCGGTATGCTGCCGACGGTTTGCTCAAGGGCATCATCCTCAGCGGCAGCCACGCCAGCGTCTATGAGGAAAGTACCGACAAGGCGCCGCAGGCGGTATTTGAGCTGGGGGTGCCGGTGCTGGGTATCTGCTATGGCATGCAGACCATGGCCCAGCAACTCGGCGGCAAGGTGGAAAGCGGCCACCAGCGTGAGTTTGGCTATGCCGAGGTGCGGGCCCACGGACACACCGCCCTGCTGAAAGACATTGCCGACTTCACCACGCCCGAAGGTCACGGCATGCTCAAGGTATGGATGAGCCATGGTGACAAGGTGACCGAGTTTCCTCCCGGTTTCATGCTGATGGCCTCCACGCCCAGCTGTCCGATTGCCGGCATGGCCGATGAGCAGCGCCATTTTTACGCGGTGCAGTTTCATCCCGAAGTCACCCACACTGTGCAGGGGCGCGCCATCCTGGAGCGCTTTGTGCTGGAGGTCTGTGGCACCCGTGCCGACTGGATCATGCATGACCATGTGGCCGAGGCGGTGCAGCAGATCCGACGGCAGGTGGGTGACGAGGAGGTGATCCTGGGCCTGTCAGGCGGGGTGGATTCTTCCGTGGCAGCGGCCCTGATCCATCGTGCCATTGGCGACCAGCTGACCTGTGTCTTTGTCGACCATGGCCTGTTGCGCCTGAACGAGGGCGACATGGTGATGGACATGTTTGCCGGCAAACTGCACGCCCGGGTGATTCGGGTCGATGCCAGCGAGTTGTTTCTGGGTAAGCTGGCTGGCGTGAGTGACCCCGAGCAAAAGCGCAAGATCATTGGCGGACTGTTTGTCGATGTGTTCAAGGCCGAGGCCGCCAAGCTCAAGGACAGCGGCCAGGGTCAGACCGGAGTGGACGGCCGACCGATCGTCAAGGGCGCCACCTTTCTGGCTCAGGGCACCATCTACCCCGATGTGATCGAATCGGGCGGTGCCAAGAGCAAGAAGGCTGTCACCATCAAGAGCCACCACAATGTGGGCGGCCTGCCCGAGCAGTTGGGCTTGAAATTGCTGGAGCCTTTGCGCGACCTGTTCAAGGACGAGGTGCGTGAGCTGGGGGTGGCGCTTGGCTTGCCGCACGACATGGTGGATCGCCATCCCTTTCCCGGGCCAGGCCTGGGTGTGCGCATTTTGGGCGAGGTGAAAAAAGATTACGCCGATCTGCTGCGTCATGCGGATGCGATTTTCATTGAGGAATTGCGTTCCACCCTTGATCCCAATTCGGGCAAGACCTGGTACGAACTGACCAGTCAGGCCTTTGCAGTCTTCCTGCCGGTCAAGAGCGTGGGCGTGATGGGCGATGGCCGTACCTACGACTATGTGGTGGCCTTGCGTGCGGTGCAAACCAGTGACTTCATGACTGCCGACTGGGCCGAATTGCCCTATGCGCTGCTCAAGAAGGTTTCCAGCCGCATCATCAACGAGGTGCGCGGTATCAACCGGGTGACCTACGATGTGAGTTCCAAGCCGCCGGCGACCATCGAGTGGGAATGAGTCAGGTGCTGATTCACACTGTGCATAGGATCAATTTGCCAGTCTGAGGACTCAGGTTGTCTTCATACGGAGTATGCAGCTTGTCGTGCCGGAATTGGCCTTAGCCTACTTTCTGGCACTCTTGTAAGAGGCATAGACTGCCGCATCGCCATTGCGTTGCACCAGAAGAACATCGTAGGGGTCGGATTGACCACCGTACTCAGGACCATCCATGCCAGGTGAGCCGATAGGCATGCCGGGAACCGACAAGCCCAGGCCCTTGGGCCGCTCCTTGAGCAAACGATGGATTTCCCTGGCGGGCACATGACCTTCAATGACATAGCCATGGATCCTGGCGGTATGGCAGGAGGCAAATTTTTG
>CAXRBE010000060.1:0-66146 GCA_964228805.1 Burkholderiaceae bacterium | reverse complement strand
AACTTCAACGGCTTACTGCGCCAATACGTTCCGAAGAACAGAGCACTCAGCACGGTCACAGATGAGGAAATTAGAATGATCCAAGACAGATTGAATAACAGACCCCGTAAACGATTGGGATTCAAAACACCCGCAGAGGTGCTCCATAAATCCTTAGCCCGTGTTGCACTTCGAACTTGAATTCACGTGATATTAAATATGATTTAATTAAAATAGATCCTGGTGGAAATATTATTATAGGAATTTTGCGAGGTGCTAAAGAATCGATTAATAAATATAATCCAAAAATAATTGCTGGAGCATATCATGCTATAGAAAATTTATACATGATTCCAAACGAAATATTGAAAATAAATCCTGAGTATAAAGTTTATTTGCGCCATCTGGCATTTCATGCAAATGAAACTCATGCTTATGGGGTCTTGTAACTGGTTTATTTAATGTGTGGTTAAATTTTAATTTAAGGGCGTCTCCTTCGTTGGCTGGTTATAATTTAATTTTATATTAAGTATTGTAGTAATGTTGATAAGCTATTTTCAAGGCAATTCTTTATTTGAGGTTGAATATATTTGTCTTGCCTTTTTTATAGCCGAATGAATATTCATGCCATAATAATCATGAGAAGATATCCAACAACCATTCAGATCCAACAACATAGGAAGTAGCACACCATTTATTGCGGATCTTGCGCCATGAAGGCCCTTGAAGCCTGTCATGGGAGTACGTATCCAGCCTGGATCTACCATCGAAATTGATACACCGCTGCCTTGCAGCGATTCATACAAATCTATCACGTATTTATCTAATGCCGCTTTGCTGCATGCATAATGAAGTGCTGATGGGTTACCACGAATACTGCTTGTTATATTCACCACTCGTCCCTGCCCTCGCTTTAGCATTTGAGGAAGAATTAGATTGTTCAACACAATCGGCGCTAGTGCATTTACCCGGAGGCACTTCTCAAATAACTCTGTAGAGGCATATGGGAAATCGCTTAAATCAGCGGGCGGCGAAATAGCGGCATTGTTGATGAGAATATCAACAAGTGGAAAATCAGTGCCGATTGATCGTCCTAGTGATTCGACGGAGCTAATATCCAAAAGATCTGCTGTAACCGGCATTGCCTTCACACCTTTAGTTAAGCAGTATGCAAGGGTCTTGGAGATGCTCTCAAAACTTCGTCCATGCAAGATAAGATAAACTCCAGAATCTGCTAACACACGCGCAATCTCTGCTCCTAATCCACGCGCCGAACCAGTTACAAGCGCCCATCGCCCTGCAAGCTTTTCGGCTATGTACTCCTTGCTATTGTCATCATGATAAATTTTATCTGCGTCATTAGCACGGATCTCTCTCAAATCGGACAATCGAAATAGCGAGCGCTCATATATAGCGACAATTATATTATCAACGCCTAACTGCAGGAGTTGCTGGAACACTGACTCATATTCTTTGATCGTAATGACGACGATCGGTGCCGATGCATCCGACTTGAACAAATTCTTAGGCGAAACTACTGGTATGCCCCTATACGTTTTGCCCCAGTATTGTGGGTCATTGTCACAAATCATGTTAGGCTGACGACCGCAGACTAGTACCAGCTGATCGAAGCATGAACGCATCAGTTCACCGATGCCGAACAAACACAACTGCTTGTCAAGGGTAATTCGACTGGAAATGGATGCAGTATTTAGGAAGGGGCGCTTGCTGCGATCTTTCGTCATAAGAGCTGTGCATCCAATGGTGGATCGTAGGACCTAGTACGTGCGAGGAGCTCTTCCATACCTTGGAGCTCTACTATTGCAGAAGCGATTTCATTCTGATTTCCGTATATAGCCTTGGACAATAGAATGAAGACATTTGTATTTAAGGATAACGGAGATATTGCGGCAGATAGATGAAGATAGCGTTTGGCTTGATTTGTATCGCCTGTAAGAAATGCCCGATAAGAATAACGGAGAGATAGAGAGGAAAGTTTATCAATCCACTTACCTTTATTATGAAAATGTATATTTCTTTCATGTGCAGTGATCTCAAACTCAAGATTTGCGACATACGGCCCAATCACTTCGATTAAGTTTTTTGCTGCTTCGTTATTTTCATTTAAGCCATGTAATCGATGAAACATGAGTGGTTCCTTATAGTAAAGCACTGGATATTCAATCGAAATACAGAAATCTCGAAATCGATTCGAAAACCAGCGGTCTATTAGAGTTCGATCATATTTAGGGGCTGCAACTTTAATATTGTATATAATTTGTGATATTGAAGGATTAATCGACGACATTAAATATATGTCTGCGATTGATCCGGCGGGAGCAAGAAAAGAGCTATTGAAAAAGGGTATTTCTTTGCTTGTGTAACCGTTTGCATCGACGATGTTACGATGGAAAATCATCATTCCTGCTTCTGGATTTGCTTGGAAAATAGAAATGCATTTTTCAATACAATTAGGTGTAAGATAGTCGTCCGAGCAAAGCTGAATATAGTAATCACCCTCAATATGGAACTCACAATTCTGAATGTTTATTTTAGAACCCATGTTAAACCGGTTTCGCGTAAGGCTGAATTTTTGAGGATATCTCTCTAAAAATTCATTGGCTATTTCCCAGGAATCATCGGTCGATGCATTATCGGAGAATATGATCCTTACGTTCTGATAAGTTTGATTGACCAAGCTATCTAAGCATTGACGCAAAAAACGACCATAGTTATAGTTATGAACCGTGACACAAACCAGAGGATTCCTACTGAGCATTGGCAACTCATGTCCATTCTTGTGACTTACTGGCAAGGATGCTAAATTGTGACTTACTGGCAAGGATGCTAAACGAGTATTTAAGTTTAATGCCGAAAAGCCCTTTTGATAGCCTAATTCTAGATACTCGAAAACTTCTTTTAAAATGAAGTTTATGTCTAGGTCTGAATCTTCAGAGGTCAGCGCGTAGACTTTGCATGTAGCCATACGTAGCAGGTTGACCCTGTTACGCATTGAGCCCTGAGGTACTCGGTTACGAGATACCGTCATTTGAGATGGATGCAGTTCAAGGTGTTGGCATGCAAGTTTCCAGCTATAAGGATCAATTGCATCGTCTACATAAACAATCTCCAGTTGGCTTGAAAGTGGACTGGAAAAGATTTCATTAAAAATCTCCTCAAGGCGCCTCGGGGTATGACATGTAATTAGAATTGATACCTTTTTTTCAATCATTTTATATTTAAGCGGTTAAGGAAATCAGCAGTGAGCAAGGTAGCGCATACCGGTACCATTTTCTATCAACGATCATCCGCAGCAGCGGATCCTGAATACCAGATGGTTCTATTTCAAGCGAATTTGCTTCAGCCCAGAGCTTTTGGCACAATTTGATGCGTCCAACCAATGATAGTTTCCGGCTTAAGCTTAAAGTCTTCGCCAAAAAGATAGCATTCGCTTTAGCTATGAGCGACGTGCTATCGGCCATTAAGGCAAATTGATCAAGTGCAAATCGGAAACCTAGGGGTAAGATTGCATAAAAATTACTGAGATTACGATTTGACATGTGCTGATAAAGTATTTCCTGACTGAAAAAAGCGTTATAAGCAGCACCAAAACAACGGGCAACAAATTCAGTATCCTCATATATTGGCAGGTCTTCACGAAAAAACAGTCTGTTATCCAGTAGAAACTCAAGCCGGTAGATTTTCCCCCAGCAGTGTGATACGATAGAATTTCCGTGTGGACTGTTCAAGTATGCATTGGCCAGTGAAACCAAAGCCTGGCGTGTCATCGTTCCAGGAGGCAGACCGTAATCAAATGTATACTTGTTATGACCATCGACATGATGAAGGCAAAACATCAAATCGGGGTTGAAATCCTCCAGTTTTTTAAGAATCAGCGGCAGGCTAATGCCATCGTTGATCTTATCGTCAGCATCGAGAAAGGTGATCCATTTGCGAGAAGCATGCGCTATGCCAGAATTCCTAGCTGCACCAACACCCCGATTTTTCTCGTGCTGAAGCAGCACAATGCTTGCACGTTGTAAACACAGTTCTCCGATGCGCTGCACGCTTGAGTCTTGCGAGCCATCGTCCACGCAAATAATTTCCACATCGCCCAACGCGTCAGCTGACAAAATAGCGCGTTGTATTGTCGCTTCCGCGTTATAAACGGGGATGACGATGGACAGCGACATATAAAGCGGCCAGATTAGGCCGGCTCCTTTCGGCCATGGTAATAACCAAGTAAGGCCTTCACCTCAAACGGCAGGCTTTCCAGCCGGTTCCTGTCCATCACTTCAAGGTAATTTTCCTCGACGGCCACTTCCCGGAGGTAGGAGGCCACGAAACATGCCAAGAGCGCCGAGCGAGGTCGAGTGTCCTTGTTGGCGCCACTCTGGTGCCATAGGTGCCCTGTCCACACCACCAATGACCCAGCGGGCGCGATCAATTTATGCATTCGCTGGCGCACGTCATCATGCTGGGTAGGTTTTCTGAGGAACATGTGCGAGCCTGGATAGACCAAGGTGGCACCGTTTGTTTCGGTGAATGGATCCAACAGAAGGTTGATATTCAGACGAATCTTCCAGGGCGGCAGCGGGTCAGGCACTGAACTGTCCACATGAAGCGCTTGGGCATTCGCACCAGGATTGAGGATATTGGCTTGGAAACTGCTCAGAAAATAGGGCGTATGCGGGCCTTTACCTCCGAAAAATCGCTGCAGTAGCTCGAAGATCGCGGCTTGCTCGAGAAAGTGCTCGGAAAAGGCGGGGGACTTATCCAGCAGGTTGTAGACTCGTTGCAGCCGGCCCTCGTTGCCATAGAAATAGGCGCGGCCTTCGCTGGCTTCCTTGGCAGCTAGCTCGTACACAATCTCGCGCAATCGCGCGGTCTGCACTGGCGAACAAAATCCCTCCCTGACAAAATAGCCCTGAGTTTCAAGTTGCCCGATTTCTGATTCATCGAAGAAGGCACAATGCCCCAGCCTAAACTCCGGAAGCGAGCAGTGGCGTCCGATGCTCCGCAGTTGGATGGCGTTCAGGACGTCGATCGTCAGACGATCCAGTCCGGGCAAAAATGAAACAGGCTGCGAGGACGCGATCCAATCGGTGTACGCCACGCTCGCTTTTTCGATCGGATGACCATTGATGAGAATCCGGACTGGGCCCTCACCGCTGCATTCAGAGAATTCAATCTTCTCCCCGGTTGCAGCCGTTGCCAGGAGGGCGCGCAGAGCCGACAGCGCGACCTGGTACTGCGGCGACGCGATCCAATTCTGAAACCCGTAGGGAGAGTCCGAGCGCCGCCCCATCGCGCGACGCAGATAGTCATTCGACTCAAACTTTTTGAGTGAATCAAGCGAGTCAAGCTGAAGATAGCGAATCGCCACCAGTAATTCGATGCGTCCGTGGTCAGGCACCGAAGTCCAGCCCGGCGTCGCCCGTAGCGATTCGATAAGCTTACCGAGCCCCAGGTAGGTGCGCGGCACGATGGCGAGAGAATTCTGTGTCATGGGTCAAGCATCAATTGACGGATGGCCATCAGGATCACCACCCGCCGGCCCCGCTTAGTCACCAGAGGGTTCCAGCCTGAAGCGGCGATAAGGAATGGGCTGGCGAGTCTGCAGTGCAGGCACGATCTCTGGCGCATCAAACGAGCGGCCTTTGCAAAAATTGCAGGCCGGCAACGATCGGATCTCCCGGGTGTAATGCCGAATGGCGCTGCGACCCTCTGCTGAATTCACTGCGTTCGCTGAATCAGCCGGGATAGCACCCAGCCGATCAGCATTGGCGGCGAATGGGCACCGGTACAACCGGCCCATTGACAACGTCAGCAGATTTTTTCCGCAGCAGTTTTCGAACAGGTGCTCGTTCTCGGGTGCGGAGCGTCCGAAATCGTGAATGACCCCGCTGTCGGTCCAGTTTTCAGGAGGATGGAGCCGGTAGGGAATACCCGCCTTTTCCAGGCGTGACACATTATCCATCGTGCTCTTCGCCAGATCGCCGTAATTCGTGAGGGAAAGAACGACCTTGGGGTGGCGCAGTACCAGCATCCCGTCCTCCCGAAACGGGATCATCGCATTGCTGAAAATCACCAGGCGCGAAATCTTCGGCGACTCGACCAAGGAAGCGATGATCCCGTAGATATCCTTGTTCAGGAAAGGCTCACCGCCGATCAAACGAACTTCGAAGATGTGGTCGACATTCTTTGCCAGCTCGTCGAAATCACGCAATACCTCCTGCCTGTCAATATTGACTGGCTTTTCGTAGTACTGCATCAGGTTCGAGCAGTCGCGACATTTCAAGGAGCATCGCTCGGTGATCATGACATCGACGCTGCGCAAGAAGAGTTTGTCGGGATCAAAGTAGGCTTTGTGGTATTCCTCGACCGCGCTCAGGGAATAGGCGACAAACTCCGGCGACTCGTTGATTCCCTCTGAGGGCTGGACGCTTCCGCTCTCCAGGTACAGCCCCATCGCTAACGAACGCGAATTCGGTATACCGCGCACAACCTCCAAGACATCTTGGATGTCAATCACCGACACGATGATCACTGCGCCGGGAAGAAGTTGGTCCCTCGCGTCGTGGATCGACATCACGCTCAGTGGCCCGAAGCGCGCTCCACGCCTTTTAAGATCCGTGTCGATGAACCCGTGTACCCTTCCGGGCAGCTGCGCGCTCAACCAGCGGCCAGCCAAGCCAAACCCGTAGATGTAAACCGGAGCGTGATCGCCAATGTCTTCAAGCAGTTTTTGTCTCGCAAGTCTCATTTGTTGCAGTTCCAAATCTCTATTTGCATGTCAGCCTGCGTATGCGTACACAACCGTCTCGGACGTGAAGGAGCAATAGTTCCTGACCCAGAAACGGTAACCGAGATTGAACGAATGAATCAGGAGAGGGATCTTCCATAGATGATCCACAGAGTGATAAACGCAAATGGCCAGTGTAGGCCGGTGTGTCGCAATCGTCCGCCTAGCCCCTTTGATCGCACGTTCCTCCCCGCCTTCAATATCCATGCTGATGAAACTAGGACTTAGCGTGCCGATGAGGGTATCGATACGCGTAGCGCGAGCAAACGTCTCCCCACCCGGCAACACTCGGCAGCCATAAGTGGTTCCGCGCTCGAAAGCCTTCCTGGTAAATGGAACCAGCTCGTCGCAATCGTCAAGTGCGCACGGCACAAACGTCACGTCGGCACCGGACGCAGGTAGAGAGATCCGCTCAATCATCGGATCGACCACGACCATTCGCTGCATCCGGCCCGCGAGCAGGCGGACCAACTCGCCCAGGTGAAATTCGTCTGCCCCCCCCCCGCATAGATAGCGGCTGTAGTCGATGGAAAACGGTAGATCTCCCGGAAAATTGTGCTCCTCCTTCGGGCGCATGGGCAATGGCTCCGGCGCGCGCGTGCAATGGTTGTGGAGCACTCCCCAAAACACGGCGCGGCTCTGCTCATCTTGCAACAGGTCGAATGCGTCCAGGATATGCGGCGCGTTGCGGCGAAAGAACCCGTATCCCTCGACGTCAAGTTCTTGCGGCTCTGAAAACGGCTGGTGCACCTCATAAACAGCCATCATCGGAATGACTTCGCCGAACCCGAGGGCGCGCGCAGCGTCTGCCATCTCGCGTGCGAGGTGCGCCTTGCCCGTTGCCACCACCACCAGCGCATTTCTGCGTCGAGCTGGCGACCAGGCACAGCTGTCCGGCGCACAGGCCGGCACGCCATGGAACGCGCCGTCACCGACGAAGCGCTTATCCATCACGAGCGCTGGGTTTAGACCGTGCAGCGCCATGACGGTTTCAACGAAAAGATGACTGCCCTCGCCGGCCCCGTAAAGAACCAACTCCCGCCCCCCCAGCTTGTCCCGGAGTGACCACGCTGGTGAGGGATAGTCGCTCTTCGCCAGCAAGTCAGCGATGCGCTCACGATACGACGCCAAGGCGCCAGGATGGCCCTCGAGCAGTGCCGAGGAAACCTCACTTGCGCTCATGGTTCGTCGCCGCTGAGAACGAGTACCCGGGTTCCATCTTCCACATTCGCCATCACAGATCGGACGATCGCCTCCTTGTGCTGGGCAGGCGGCGCGATCAGGACCACATCGGGCCTTAGCGCCTTGAGTGCGGTGTAGTCGTGAATCTGCACACCTTCGACGAATTTCCCGTGGATCGTTTCACTCTTATCCACCAAACCGACAATGTTGGCCTGCGCAACGTCCGGCGTCTTCATCAGCTTGCGAGAAAACTGCCATGCTGGAGCCAGCACCACGCGCTTGTCTTCCAGGCTCCAAGACGTGGCGCGTCCGGAACCGTCGATCAGCGCCACTGGAGAAAGACGAAGCTGCTCTAAATGCGGTATGTCCTCTTGTTGCACCTGCGTGTCCGGCGGCGAGCGGAAGTCCCTTAGCAGGATCGTCTCTCTCTCTTCCTCGGACAACACCCGCTTGAGCTGCTGCGAGCTGATCTTCCGTTTCACGATGTCCATGAGCTTGCGCCCGGCCTTGCTGATGGTGGCCAGGTGCCCCTCGGTGTAGTGAACCGGCACCAGACCGTGCTTGGACAATAACAAGTAGAGCTTCACATAGGCGTCTATCTGTTTCGAGAAATCGAACCTGCCGAAATCCTCTGATTCGCCTCCGATCTCACCGAAGGGGTTGAAGTCGAACGTCAGCCAGACCTTCTGCGGGCGAACAGCCAGCATTGCGTAGGCGAATCCGGTGATGTCGTCGTCTCCGGAATTTTCGTCGGTAAAGATGTACTTGACGGCGAAGTTACCGCTGGAGCTTTCGGCGGCTTGTGCATATCTGGCGCAGTTTTCGATCACTTTGGCGTAGACATCGGCACGCTTGGTCGCCTTGTAAGTGCTGGGAGTGCCGCAATCCACTGACGTTACGACCCACTCGATACCTCCCTCTTTCAAGCCGTCGTAAATCGACTGGCTGAAAGTTACGGCATTGGTATACAGAAGCACCCTGATCCGCATCCGCCTGAAGAATTCGAGATATTCGGCAATGTTCTTGATCAGGCTGGTTTCGCCGCCGTTGAAATCAACGAAGGCATCCCAGGAGACATCGTCCTCGGAGAACAGGCTCAACACCTGCAGCGAGTTGTAGCCCGTCTCCACAAAGGCGTTCTTCAGGTCGCCGCGATCCTCAGCCTGGGTGTAGCCGCAGTAGTTGCAGCGGAGGTTGCAGATCGTACGGGGCGCATGATCAATATGGCCCAACTGGGTGAAGTCGACCTCCCGGAACGGTTTGGTCTCGACCATTGCGCACTGCTTGCAAGCGGTCTCGCTCGTCGAATCATTGAGCATCATGAAGATGCGCTTCCGCTGTTCAATCACCATTTCCTTGGTGATGGACAGAGAGGATGCCTCTTCCTCCGACCAATAGATGGGAGAGGCGTACGGACCGACTTGACAGGCGCGAATCCCCTCGGGACCGAAACGCAGCCCTCGCTCCAACTTGCGGCAGGATTTGACGATATCGTCCAGTTTAAAGTTCATGATTATCATTTTAGTGAGATAGTCAATTTCAAGCTCACGCGCACGCTGCGGCCGTCATTGAGATTTGCCAGAAAAGCCGATATCACGCAGGATCATACGTTGGTTATGAGGGCATCCAGCAACTTCAGCGGCATTTCAGGCGGCTGGATTCTCAGGAGCACCTCACCAGTCCGATCCACCAGATATTTGGTGAAGTTCCATTTGATCGAGGTATCCTGAAGATTCATCGGGTTTGACGACTTCAGATGCCGGTACAAGTCATGCTCGGAGTCGCCATTGACTTCCGTCTTTTTGAACATCGGGAATGTGACTCCGAACTCGCGCCTGCAAAATGACGCGATTTCCTCCTCAGACCCCGGCTCCTGCTCGCCGAATTGATTGCAGGGAAACCCCAAGATAATGAACCCTCTGGATTTGTATTTTTGATAGAGATCCTCAAGCATCGCGTACTGATGCGTGTGCCCGCACAGGCTGGCGACATTTACTACCAAGGTCATGCAGCCATCATAGTTTTTGAAATTATCGGCTGACCCGTCAATTCTTCTCAATTCGATACTTTTATACATCACTCATTCCCTGCTTATTTTTTCTACCTGAATGCCTGCACGAACCTTGCCCGTCCCCAGCTGGCAATGTGAGCAGGTTTTCAGCGGCTTTGTCCTGAAACTCAGCTCATGCACCCTGCCCGTGTGGTGACAGTCAAATGACTCCTCTGGGACGTCAAGTCTTACGTAATCTGCGTCTGCAATCGGAGCGAGTTTGAGTCTGCTTGCCATTCCCGAATACAAGCACCGGTATAAAGCCCCATCGATAATATGATTCGTCGTTGTCGGGGATGCTATGCATTTGAGAAAGTGGTGACTCAATGTGGCCGGATCGCGCGAGTGGTCGCGTATTTGACCAATCGTCCCCCAGTAATTGAATTTTTGGTGATAGCGCAGGACACCCCGCCGATCAGATTCATCGTTGAGCTCTTTCATCTTCCTCGATTGAATGCCGTAATCAGAAATCTCCAGGCACACGCCGTTCTCCCTGATCGTGTCCAAAGTGCGGTCATTGGGGATGACAGTACCGTTGGTGGCGACATCCACAAACAGCAGATTTTCAATCTTGCATATTTCCGAGATGATCCGATTGATGTCCTTGTGGAGGAAGGGCTCGCCTCCCATAACACAGACTCGGTAGACAAAGTCGAAAGACTTGCAGTAATTGCGGATTGAGGTGACGATCGTCTCGAAGCTACTGGTCACCGGATCGGCATTCATCGGTACAAAGGCGGCGCAATCCTGGCAATTGAGATTGCATTTTTCTGTGACGACGAGAGTAACCTGAGGAGCGATTATCTGGCAAATAGACCGGGCTTGTGAACTGAACAACTCATACCTGTAATTATCGAACAGCTCATACGATATTTTTCTCTCCGTCAGCGTATTAATGTATGTATAAATTATTTCCGGCATCAGGAATCGGCATTCAGCAGGAAGGCCCTGAAATGATGAAAATATCTCCTGCAATTTCCCAGTATCCATCATAGTAATTAGGACAACAGATCCGGGGAACTTTTCAAGGCCGGTCTCTACGCCATAAACTGGAATCCCGAGGATATTGTCAACGAATTTGCTAGCATACATATCGTCATCCCGGCGACTCTTCGTTTCCACCACACACGAAACGGAATAACCCAGCGACGTCAGCACCTCTATCACATAACGCGCGCCACGGCTGGCGCCGAATAGTATTACGCTCCGGCCACCGATGGCTTGGTGTATTTCATATATATAGTTTCCCATTTCCACCTCCTAAATAAGGCCGCGCGACCATTATTTACTCACCGCAAACAGAACAATGTCAGTCCAGTCGTTGTTGATAAGCCGCATATAAAACTTGTAATTGCTATTCAGATCCCTGACGAGAAGTGGAAGCTGGTAGATGTCGTCCGGCTCGTGATACAGGCTGATTGCCAGCTTGGGCGAATAGGAGCCGATCAATTTCCTGGCACCCCTCAGGGCCTGCCGCTCCGATCCTTCCAAATCCATTTTGATGAATGTCGGGGGCGAAATTCCCTTGATTGAGTCAAGCGCCACCGCTTCAATGACGGCCCCAGTGCCGGCGTCGGTGACATGAGACCCCGCGCCATTCGTAAAGCCCTGATGCTCGAAATGGAGTGACTTACATTCAGACCAGACCCCCCTCTTGAACACATGGACTCGTTCGTCATCCAAGAATCTTTGGGCCAATTTTTGATAAATTATGCCGTCCGGCTCAAAACAATAAGAAGTCGCTCTGAAGCCGTCTGCTGTTGACCTTTGCATGAATGCACTCGTCACTCCCCCCATCCATGCGCCGCAGTCGTACAAGCACTCGTCCTAGCCGTACGAGAAAATGTCATTATTAAAATACAAATAATCACACGACTTTTCATGGCCAGAAAACTCATCCACTCTGTCAAGCAAGGAGTACTTGGCGATATAATCCTGGTAAGCTGCGAAAGAGGGCTTGTTGCTATACAGGGATATCCGATCGAGAAATAACTCTCGAGAGATCTCATCAGCAAGAAGCTGGTATGCGCTCTCAACTTTTTCCCGGTCTCCCTTTATTCGATTCATTGAGAGATGCCATTGAGGGTAATTTGTGAAATATTTAATCTTGCTCAGGTTGTGAGGTACGCCTGCCTCATCTGCCAGGATCACACTCCTTGGAAACTTGGTCTTCATCTGCTCTCTGATTGAGAGCGCGGTCTCACGGTTGCTGAGAGCAATGATCAAAAGGAAATCTCCAGCCCGATCGCCAAAAAAATCGGCGCCTACTATCGGTACGCCGGATTCCGAAACCGCTGCAACCTCAGAGCTAAACTTGAACTGAGAAATATCCAGATTGACATATTTCCCCACTTTACCCCTATCCGAATCGATGAAATATTTGACATTACCACCGAGATAACCAATGACCGCCCCGATCCTGTGCCCGGCAGAACCTGCGCCGTAGATGACGATCGGAGTTGCGGGATTTGCCTTTATTTGCGGCTCATATTCCCCGTACACAAAGGATGGAAAGTCTGACTCTTTGTCAAAGAGAGACGGTTTAAAGATTTCCATACGCTTTACTGCTTTACTGCTTTACTGCTTTAGGGCTTGACACGCCTGGCGGTTCCGGGCCATTCGTTTCCCGATGGAGGCCCTGTGAATTGACGACAGGTACTGTTGCCCCATTTTTCTTGGCATGCGTAGCACCGGCTCCGGGGGCGCTCCCGTGCAATCGCGAAGCTGGCGGCGCAGAAAAGTTAGCTTGATCACAGTATTTCGGAATGATCAAACAGGCCGAAAGATGGTGATTCCGCCCGCCCACTGCTCCGAGACCTGTTTGCTGTGGGGGGTGAGCATCTGCGACATGCACCAGAACTCGAGATGCGGTCCATAGGACTTGATCAAGAGCACGAGCCGGTCATCCGCGTGGACGTACGACGACAGACAGAGGATCGGCGCGTACGCGTCGGGGTTGATCAGCAGCCCGGGCGTTCCCACCAGGCTGGCGCAGATGTCGAGACCCCCACTGAGGCACACGCCTGCGCCCGGCAGCACTGGAAGATCCACCATCTGCTGGCGCTGGGACTCGATGTCAAACTCCTGCAGTACCTGAGGGAAGTACCAGCCCACAACGCCCTGGTTTTCTGCGGCTGTCAATAAATCGCCGTAGCGGGAACGCGGATCCAGCGTGATGCTGGAGACTAGTTTTGAATTCCCCTGAAGCGTTGCCTTGAAATGGGACTGGGGGTATTCGGTACTGAAGGCTTGCGCAACACAGGGCAGTAGCCTCTCCTCCAGGTTGCGCCCCAGGTCACCCTCCGCAGTTGAACAACGGGCTGCAAAAGGAACGTGGACGCCTTCAAAGAGACGGGCATAGTTTCGATCCGCCCGAATTAAATCAGCCAGCGAGTCGACTGCGGCGGTAAAACTTTCAGGGTTCAGTGATTGCGGCGCGAGATCGACATGCCGCAGGCGTTGAAGGACCACAGCGTAATCATGATCTGGCTGTCTTAGGCAGTAGTAAGCGCGGAAGCCACCACCGAACACTCGCGACTTCGCCGTAGGGATACGGCGCCCTGCATCATCGAAACAATCCAAATCGATCTCCACGTCAAGCATCGATCTGCCGGGTACGACCGAACCCGTGCTCATAGGGAACGGGCAGCAAGGGACTCACGTCAAGGTAATCATTAACAGCCTTGTTGTGGAAGCGAATGAAATCCTGATGCTCCCCGATGATGCATTCATCACGATAGGGCCCTAGCCAGCTGTTCATCATCCCCCGCTCAAGGATGGTAGCCAGGGACTCCTTGATCACGTTACCGATGGACAGATCCATATAAGGGCAGGGAATGATCTCCCCATCATGGTTGACCGTATTGATCCCCTTGACCGTGATGCAGCGCCCAGGTTGGCCATAGGAGGGGGTCATGTGAGTGAAGATGTTGTACTTATCCTCAAGCAGCTTGAGCTGATCAACATCCTTCTTGGTGCAGACCCATGAGTCTTGCTCTCGCGCCGTGCCTACAGGTTTGGCTAATGTGACATAGAGGGGTATGTCTTCGTCTTTGCAATATTCGCAAAGACTAATAAATTCACTGCTGAAAACGCGATCTCTTACAACGCAGGTCGAAATCAGCAATTCGAGATTGGCCTTCTTTGAGGCGGTCAGCGCGCGCATCACTCGCTTGTATGATCCTTTTTTGCCGCGAAAAGAGTCATGCTCGTCTTCGATCATGCTGTCTAGAGAAATCTGAGCCTTGTAGCCTCCAAGAGATGCAAACCACTTTGCCTTTTCTTCATCAAAAGTCCAACCATTTGTGTCCAAGATGATGAGATGATTCATTGGATCGAGCGCTTCGATAAGCTTATCTAAATTCTTGTCGAGTAGCGCCTCACCTCCGGTTAGCACAAAGCGAAACAATCCATATTCGTCAGCCTGTCGTGATAACTCTTTGTAGTCTGCAATCGACATTTGGTGGCGTGGGTCTATTGCGCCAGTTCGCTTTTTGAGGTCACGGCTCATATAAGGCTCTTCGCAGCAATGTGCGCAATGAAAGTTGCATAGTGAGCGGTTAATCTTCAAGCGCAAGATCGGACTAATTTTCCCATCAAGCATTCCTTTAAAGTACTGTTGAATCTTCTCGTACACACGAGGACGTAGTTGGCTTTGGTCCCTGCGCTTGCTCTTTTCTGTTAGCGTTAGCGCTTCTTGCTCTGCCAAAATCTGTAGTGCATGTGACATTAAATTTACCTTTTACTTCTTGGTTATTAGCATCTTGCGTGCAATTTCATGGATTGAAGTCCACTCGTCCAGCCCAGGATAGAACTGGCGGATTTTCGTCGTGTCGGGGACATAGCTAGGCCTTCTGAAATTTCCAACATCTCTGTCTTTGCCTATCAATTGAACTTTTAAACCAGAATTTTCAGCTATCAGATCAGCCAGATCTTTCACGGTGATAGCACGTTCAGATCCAACGTTTAGTACCTGATTCTTAGGTTCTGTCAACATTTTTAGCAACCAGGCCAAAGCATCACCAATGTATAGGTAGGAGCGCTTATCCGCTCCATCACCCTGAATCAGAACATCTTGTCCATCGAGAGCATTTTGAACAAAGTTACCAAAGGCGTAATGAAGATCCAATGGAAGATACTGCCCTGCAAAAGAAAAGCATCGTGCAATGCTGTACTTGTAACCAAGCTTTGTTGCATAGTATGCAACCAAGTACTCTGCGACCAGCTTTCCTAAGGCTAACCCCGAGCCAAGGTCTGTTGAATCTGGCGCATTTGGCGTTTTCTCGGTTATTTTTTCAGTGTGGCATGGTCCGTAGGTAACACCTGATGAAGTGAATAAAACACTTTCCAGGCTGGCAGTGCACTGAGACAGAATGTTTTCAGTGCCTTCGTAAAGCACTTTCAATTTGTTAAGTTGGTCCTCGCCAGCAAAGGTTTCGCTGGCGTTAGTTGTCGCCATATGCACAAGATGAGTGATGCACTTTGAGCCAAGTTGAACCTCACGAATGTCACCTTGGATAAACTCTAAATCAAGTGTCAGACTCATTCGTTTCGAACTTGTCAGAAAATTTTTAACCGATCGCGTTACGACATAAACGTGGAGATTACCCTCCAAAACCTTTTGGATTTTTGAAAGTGCAGAGAGAAACCAGATACCAAAAAATCCTGTTCCTCCAGTAATCAATATTTTTTTTCCCCGAAATGCATTTACATTCACGCCAGAGTGCTGAATCAGGGCTTGAACATCTTCATCCAAGTCGTACTCAAAGCGGCGGGGTGCCATCGATGAACTTTCTAAAGGGCTCTTGCACTTGCAGTAAATTTTTGGGAGAGTGGCTGTGCCAGGCCCAATTTCCATGCTTAGGGCTGCCATCGTATTTACGTTGCGGATTGGGCTCGGAGGTTAGCTCACAAAGGTACAGCATAGAAATGAAGTGCCCTCTGACATTTCTTTCAGAATGAATCAAGCCGCGAACGTTAATGGGCTCAGCGTCAAATCGAACGCTAGCCCCCAGCTCAGTCTGTGCTACTTTAACGAGGCGATCCTCAATTGTCTCCTTGAAACGGATGATGCCGCCGGGAATGTGCCATGCGGGTCCGTAAAATTTATCGTCTCGCCAAGTCAAGAGCGTTCGGCCGGCCTGGTCTTTGATTAAAAGATCCACATTGATAAGTGGGGTGAGTTGGCTCACAAAGTAAAAAGCCTCCTCAGGCAATCCTTGTCTAGGGTCCGGGATGTAGCCCAGCACTTGATCCAATAGCTTGGATAGTTCAGAATTTGAATTCACCTCGATTACCTTAGCACTCCTGATAGGTCTTACTTGCAGATGATTAGCCCGGTCTCTTTAAGTATCGCCACGTTCTCCACTTGGGGGTATCGCTCTTCTAGTTCGTGAGCAACCTCCTCAGAATATGCAGCGGCCATTATCAACACAGCGCGTGGCCTATCCTCTAGTAAGCTTGCTGGAGACTTGATGAGTAGCCCAGTACCTGGTGTGTAACGTCCCTGTTTGAAGGTGGCTGAGTCAATAACGTGTGAGACCTTACCACCCAACTGGGCTATGCTCATAATGGCCAGTGCCTGATGGCCAGCCCCCCAGATAACCACATCCTTATACGCGAAGTCATCTACAAAAGACTGAATCTGGGCAACTACCTCTTGTTGGCGCTTAACAAAGTGATCGGTATTAAGCCGACCACGTTTCGAAACCCTTGCTGAGAGAATGTAATCATGCCAAATGCTCTGGATCTGGTGGACTTCAAAGCCATTCAATTCCATAGTTCGGGCTAGAGTTGCACGATCAAAGTAATAAATATGATCAGTTGTAAACTCAGAATAGAGCCCGTTTTGAATCATGTGCTCTAGGTTTGGCACTTCAACCAGGCCCTGAGCGCCTTCCTCGAGCAGTTCGTCTAATTGCTTGAGTGAGCCGTTGATATCTGGCCAATGTTCCATAAAACTAAAAACAGCAAAAGCACCAAACCGTCCTAAATTCTCTGGGTCAAACGCATCGTCGAGATATCCCCGGTAGACGTCGAGGCCCCGTTTTTTGGCAAAGTCGACACTCTCAGCTGAGTACTCAATTCCAGTTACTAAACTTGCCCCCGCCCGCTTTAGTAACTCCATGTATTCCCCGCGCCCACAGCCTACTTCTAGAATGCGCGTGCCCTCCAGTTTGTTGGACTGAATCCATTCGCCGAGTTGACTAATTCTGAAGTGGCCCATCTCCTTCGAAAAGGCAACAGATCGAATGACTTCACGGTAATAAGGAACTGCTGGAAGTACATGCTGCACCAACCCACACCCAGAGCACTGGTAAATGTCAAGACATACGCTATCGTCTTGCATTGGCGGCTGTTCGAAAAAACCTTGAGCTGATCTAGGTGAGCCTGGATAGCGCAACAGCGGGGGCGTTAGTAAGTTTGCTGAGCACAAACGACAGGTCATGGCCTGTGATTCCATAAAGCTTAACCCTAATGGCTAACTTTTTCCGATGCTGGGTGGAGCGGCACAATCATTTCTTGGCGTAGCACTGTTCTGGGTAGCAAAGGAGACATATCCTCCAAAGGCATGGAGATTATGGAGCCATCAGGCTGAGGTATAGCAGATACTTTTGGTGCCAATACCTCATCATTTTGCAGGCACACCTCTAAGACACATGGCGTGCTAAGGACAGCTAGGGCGTCGGAGAGGCCTGTGGCAAGTTCATTTGCTTTGCTGATGCGTCTGGCCGGCAGGCCAAAAGCTTTGGCTATAGCCAAGAAATCTGGAATGTGAAGCCCGGATGAAGGACCAGTACCCAAAAATCGACTAGAGAAATAATTGCGCTGCGTGTTGCGAATTGAAGCGTAACCGTTGTTATTCATGATCACGAGTAGGATTGGCAGGTTTTGCGCTTTGAGTACCGCCAACTCCTGTATGTTAAGCATTAGGCTGCCGTCACTTTCGACGCATATAGTTGGCGGGCGACCTGCACCAATACAGGCGCCTATCGCTGCTGGCAATCCGTAGCCCATTGAGCCTAGCCCAGAAGTCAGGAAGATGCGCTGTCCAGGCTTGTTGCGAAACACCGTGTAAAAAACCTCAACCGCCAGGCCAGAACTGCCAGTGACAATCAGTCGATTTTCAGGAACTGCGTCCGACAATGCATCTACAAATTGAAAATGACTGATCGAATCGTCTGATGTGAAAGTTCTTCCATCAAGTGCTGGATAACGTACTTTCCAGTCAGCGCATCGATCACGCCAGCTTGCCCACTCACCGGGCACGATGCCTGCTTCCGCCCATGCGGTGAGAAAATCTCGAGCGTCAGCACAGATTTGCAAGTCGATCGCCATCTCATGGTGCGCAAGCTCGTTGGCGTCGACATCAACAACGATCTTTTTCGCAGCCCTTGCGAACCCTCGCTGGTTAAAGGCTGTGATGATGTTATCAAGACGACAACCGATGCTGATCAAGCAGTCACAATTCTGAATCGCAAAATTTGGGGCACGAGCAGCAACTACACCAGGACGACCGACATAGAGCGGATGCTGCTCCGGCAACAGGTCCGCAGCATTCCAAGTGAACGCACAGGGAATGCCAAGCTTTTCCGCAAGATCCCGAAAGGTCTCAGCTCCTCCTGAAAGGCGAACGCCATGGCCAGCGATGAGCATTGGCCGATCAGCCTTGGCAAGCATGTGCGTTAGCTTGAGAATTTCTTTGCTGAGATCAGGTTTTGCAGAATACTCAGCAGGTGGCTCGTAACCAGAAAGTGTCTTTGGATCGATGGGGGCAGCTTGGACGTCAAGTGGTACATCAAGCCAGACCGGACCGGCGCGCCCGTTCTTCATATGCCATATCGCTTCTTCAAAGCACCTGCGAGCATCCTCGGGGCTAGGAATAGTCACAGCATATTTGGTGACCGGCTTTACCATAGCGACCACATCAACTTCCTGCACACCACTTTGACGAAGTGGACGACCGCGTAGCGCATCAGGCCGTTTAACTTGTCCCGAAATCACTAGCAGGGGCAAGGATTCGATCCATGCGCCGGCGACTGGAGTAAGTACATTGGTAGCACCTGGTCCTGAGGTCACTAGTGCCACGCCGAAACCAGCGACGTTGGTCCGACCATTAGCCTCGGCAGCAATGCCGCAGGCTTGCTCATGATGACAGGCAACTGCATTAAGTCGCTTCTGACATGCAAGTGCATCATCCAGATACATAGCCCCACCACCGGGAAGAAAGAAGACATCTCGCAAGCCAATGTCGGCAAGTCTGGCGATAAGATAGTCGGCAACCCGCACAGTTTGTGATGCTGTCAAGTTCATTGCATCCAGTAAGTGAGGAGAGTCTTTCGCTCTTTGTTTTGCATAATTGTTTCATCAGTGTAAAAAGAGTCGCTGATAAAGTGCGCTGATGAGATTTCCTCGATTACGCATCCTGTGGGGCTTACAAACGCGTGGCGTACACCAGGCTTCACATGAACTATGTCGCCAGGGCTGTAGCTTCTTGTTAATCCGTCAAGGGTGATGTTGACATTTCCGTACAGGATATGAAAGGTTTCTTCCTTCTGCTGATGGTATTGTTCTGGATGCGCTTGATTTGGCAATGAAACAAGCAGCTTCTTGCAGTAGCCGCGATTTACCACGGTCATCATGGTAAGCCCCACTTCTTTAAAGCGGTCCATACCGTAGTGGTGTGAAAGTTCAAGCTCGACGCCACCAGGGACAGTAATGCGACTTTCGTGAAGAAGATTCTTGACAAGTTGTACCGACTCCCAGACCTTTGAACGGTTATCGGTGCAATGGGTGTTGACTGAAGTTAATGCGCCATCGCAGTCAATAGGCATGATTGCCACGAACTTCGCGTATTTTGACCAATCGTTAGCTGTAAATTGGTTTTCTTCAGGTGGAAACGCGTAGTAAACATCATCATTGCCCACCATCTCTCCTGCATTGATATGACGTTTCGCAAAGACGCCGCGCCGCAACGAACTAAGGCTCGCGGCTTCGGCCGGATTTGGTGGCAAACGGGTTTCGCCAACACCACAGAGAGTTTTGGCATAACGAGCAGCATCAAGCCATGCGTTGACTTGTTCCGGGCTTGCAGAGTAAGCGTTTAAAGGGTACTTGTCGGTAGATACGCCGACATGCTTTTCGAAGATTTGCGCACCTTTGGCGACAGCTATCTTGATGATATCGGTATTGTTTGGATTCTCGTGGGTCGAAAAGCCTATGCGTACACCTGGATATCGTGCCTTGAGCAAATCGATTTGACTGAGGTGCAGTTTTTCGTCGGGAGTTGGATATTCGCCTACGCAATGCAGAATCGCGAATTCTTTTTTTCGGTGATGAAAGAAACTGATGACACGATCAATAGTGTCGAAGGATGCACCAGCTGTTGAGGCGATCAACGGTTGAGTTGTATCAGCTGCACGCTCTAAAAGAGGCCAATCACCAAAGGATGCGCTCGCAATTTTGATGAAGTCGAGTTGCTGGGATTCGATGAGATCCACCGAGCTCTCGTCGAAAGGGGTTGAAATAGTCAAAAAACCATTGGCTCGTATTTCGGATACGAGCCGATCAAAGTCCTCGCGCATAAGCCGTGTTTGGGAAAACCGCTTGATGTATTTGACATCGTCGCGACCGCGCATTGCTGGATGGATGAAGGTATCAAGATCGCGGTACTGCAACTTAAAAGCGAAATTGAATTCCGGAAATGAACGACATACTTCGCCAAAGCGGCGAATAACTTCTATACCATGGTCTAAGTCACCCATGTGATTGTTCGCCATTTCTAAGACGAACAAATTATTTGGAATTTTACTAATCAAGCTTGAAAACTCCCTACTTGAAACTCAAACCAAGAAAGGCTTGGATCTTCGACGCTGCGAAATCCAACATTTCAATGGAGAGCGCCGGTTGGACCCCAATCCAGAAGGTATTGTTCATGACTATATCGGTGTTGAGCAAATCGCCACTGACGCGGTATTTCCGACCAATCATATAAGGCTGATGTGTCAGATTTCCCGCAAACAGCAGACGTGAGCCAACTTTGTTTTGATCCAAAAAGGTCAGCAAATCGAGCCGGGATACAGGCGAATTGTCACGTAGGGTGATCGGAAAACCGAACCAGGATGGGTTTGCATGCAAGGTTGCCTGAGGCAGTATCAAATATTCAACACAATCGCTCAAGCGGTCATGCAGAAATGCAAAATTCTGTTTTCTCTTTGAAATAAATGTTTCAGCTTTTCCTAGCTGGGCTAGTCCGCAAGCGGCCTGCATGTCTGTGATTTTGAGGTTGTAGCCCGAATGGCTGTAAGTGTATTTGTGGTCGTACCCGGCGGGCAGGTTTCCAAGCTTCCAGCCAAAACGCTTTCCGCAAGTATTGTCCTTACCTGGCGCGCAGTAGCAATCCCGGCCCCAGTCTCGAAAGCTCTCAGCAATCGCTTTAAGTACAGAGTTATTCATGAACACAGCGCCGCCTTCACCCATGGTGATATGGTGTGCCGGGTAGAAGCTTAGGGTGCCAATGTCGCCAAAGGTGCCCACCATCCGGTCCCGGTAGACACTTCCAAGCGCGTCGCAGCAGTCCTCAATCAGCCAGAGGTTGTGTTTCTTGCAAAGTTCAGTGACGACATCCAGGTTATAAGGGTTTCCCAAAGTGTGGGCCAGCATGATAGCTTTGGTTTTTGAGCTAATTGCCGCCTCGATCTTGTTTGCGTCAATGTTGTAAGTGCCCAGTTCAATATCCACAAATACCGGCACTGCGCCAAATTGCAAAATTGGGTTCACTGTGGTTGGAAAGCCGGCTGCAACGCCGATGATCTCATCACCAGGACAGATGGCACGTTCCCCTAAGCGGGGACTAGTGAGAGTGCTGAAAGCCACCAGGTTGGCGGATGAACCTGAATTCACAGTGATGAGGTGCTTGACACCAATAAACGCAGCTAGCCCTTGCTCAAATTCCTCGTTAAAACGTCCAGTGGTCAACCATCCATCAAGAGCGGCCTCTACCATGAGCTTCAACTCATCGGCTCCAATCAACTTACCTGAGGCGGGCACTGCGCTAACTCCAGGCACAAATACCTGGGGTTTATGTGCAATGGCTGCGAATTGATCTACAAGGAGAGAGATCTGGCTCCTAAGGCTACGGGACTGGTCGCTTTCCATCTGAAGTCCACTAAGCATCAAATAAGTTTTTCTCGTTAGTTGATGCAATTCGATTCATGTAGTCATCAATCTGATGGTAGGTGAAAGATCGTAAGTCGTCTCCGCGGATATGGCAATTACACCACGCTACCGTCATCTCTAAAGCTTCATGCAAGCTAAGGCGTGGACGCCAGCCAAGTTGGTGAACGGCCTTGGTGATGTCTAGTTTAAGGTGGCTGGCTTCGTGCGGGTGGGTGCCGGTATCGACTTTCCATGCCGCCTTCTGACCCCATAACTTAGCGAGTTTTTCTACGATCCAGAGTACGGATCTGGAACCTTCGGGGAGGGGCCCAAAGTTAAATGCTTCCGCAAATCTCTGACCCTCTTCGAAAAGACGCTGAGCCAGAGTAAGGTACCCGCTAAGAGGTTCTAGCACATGTTGCCAAGGGCGGATTGAGTTTGGGCTGCGTATCACGACTGGTTTAACTAATCCAAATGCTGAAAGGGCGTCTGGAACAAGGCGATCGGCCGACCAGTCACCGCCGCCAATGACGTTACCAGCTCGGGCGGTGGCTATGGCAACCTTGTTCTGCGAACTGTCATGATGATTAAAAAAAGAATTTCGATACGCTGAGGTTACTAACTCGGCACATCCCTTGCTGCTGCTATAGGGATCGTAGCCACCCAAAGGCTCGCTTTCACGGTACGGCCATATCCATTCTTTGTTGTCGTAACATTTGTCCGAGGTGACGACCACAACTGAGCGCACAGTAGGGCAATGGCGTACAGCCTCAAGCAGATGGACTGTGCCCATCACATTGGTTGAGTAGGTCTCCACTGGGTCAACATAAGAACGGCGCACCAATGGCTGAGCAGCCATGTGGATGACGATTTCTGGATTTGCAGACTTCATCGCAATCATCAGTGCGGGCAGTTCGCGAATGTCACCTATCTCCGAGCTCATCCCTTCTGCTACGTGAGCTAATTCGAACAGGTTTGGCTGAGTATTAGCTTGTAGGGCATACCCAGTGAGTGTTGCTCCAAGATGCTGAAGCCACAAGCTAAGCCAGCTACCCTTGAAGCCAGTGTGGCCAGTTAGGAAAACACGCTTTCCAGTCCAGAATTGAGGGGTCACTACCAGACCTTCCAAGGCGGGTTATCTGATTGCCATAACTCTTCTAAATGTTGCTTATCGCGTAACGTGTCCATGGGTTGCCAGAAACCAAGGTGTTTGAAAGCCTCAAGTTGACCATTTCTAGCGAGTGTCTCAAGCGGCTTCCCTTCCCAGGGCGTACTGTCGTTGTCGATCAAATCGATAACTGTCGGATTCAGCACAAAAAAGCCACCGTTTATGTACATGCCATCACCGTGCGGTTTTTCGACAAACTTATTAACTGAGGGGCCTTGAATCTCGAGTGCGCCAAATCGAGCCGGTGGTTGAACGGCGGTCACTGTAGCTATCTTGCCGTGGTCTCTATGAAATCGAATCAGTTTACTTATATCAATATTTCCTAAACCATCACCATAAGTGAAACAGAAATCATCTCCACCCAAATAAGAGCATACTCGTTTAAGTCGTCCACCGGTTTGAGTGTTTTCACCAGTATCTACCAGGGTTACTTTCCAATTTTCTATATTTCTTTTATGTATATCTATAGAATTGTTTGATAAATCAAATGTCACATCGGAGTTATGCAATAAGTAATTCGCGAAATATTCCTTGATCACATAGCTCTTATAGCCACAGCAAATCAAAAAATCATTTACTCCATGTGCTGAATACATCTTCATAATGTGCCACAGGATCGGTTTACCACCGATTTCGATCATTGGTTTCGGCTTAAGATGAGTTTCTTCGGAGATACGGGTTCCAAGTCCGCCGGCAAGGATGACTGCTTTCATCTAAATAACACCTTTACCTTCATGAATCGTATGAAAAACTGAACGTTGAACTCATTATAGGAGGCTTTTTTCTTTTGTGGCTTTTTGGGGGGCGTATTTTTAGATCTCAACAACTTAAACCCCTAAATGCCTCCTGCGTGTAAAGCTTTAGCCCCACATGACAGACTTGAAGCCATCAGGCTTAAGATGAATTTGGATCATATTTCTGAGTGTTGAGCCAATTCAAATGACGCCACTTCCTAATTTAGGTAGGGGCTGCCGGCAAAATCTGCCGCCTGCCCGATCATCTGCGACATGAAGCCAAGCATTTCAGCTACCTGCACATTGCTTGCATTGATGGCCACCAAAGACTGGGACTCTTCCTGTGTGGTACTGATCAGCAGGGCACCATGCTGCTCTGGATTTAAATAACATCCTGCTACCTGCTGGATGGCATGGTAAAAGTGCTGGCGCTGCTCTTTAGACATGCGCTCCAACAGATAAATCAACTCTTTTTTGAGTTTGTCGATATTTGTTTCATCAAATTCATTATTAATATTCATATCAATTCCAGTCAAATCTCATTGAGTTGACAGCTCAAGTTTTGTACGGTTCTGCCGAATCATGAATACAACCAATAGCGCCAGTTTCGTGCGGACGGCCATGCATATTGAACGCATTGATCTCAACAAAATCAGGCAGGAAAAATACATCACTTCACTCGAATCCCTAGAGGTGGGTGATAGTATCTTTTGCGAAGAATTCAACCAAGCGCAGAGCATGCGGGTGCTCTCGTATTACCTGATCCGCTCGCGCAGCCTCAACTGGGGCTTTACCATGCGCAAAATGGACCGGGGCTGGCGTTTGATTCGAATTAAATAATCGGCGCATTTGCATGCCCTGCATCAGCCGGAGTAGGCCTTCAAGAGGTATTTCACTATATCGGCGTTCATGGTGTTAGCCTGCGCCAACATGGCTGTTGCTGCATCCCGCTTGATGGTTGCGCTGGCCAGGTTGGCCGACTCTTCAGCCATATTGGCATCCATGATGTTGCCGTAAGCCTGTGTATTATTGGTGATTTGGCTGGTTACAAAATCGGCGCGTCCAGATAATATATTAGCCTGGGCTCCTACTACAACCTGATAGCCCGATACGGTATTCATTGCAGTCGTCAAAGCAGTCATGGCTGTTGCGGCATTTGCGCTGGAGCTGACTGAATTGCTGCTAACGCCTAAGGCCGAAGAGGTTGCGGATGAATAACTGAGAGCAATAGTATCAGTGGTGCTTGTCCCTGCCTGAATTGAAGTAGATAAGCCACCAGAGGTCGATAAAAGTGCTTTGCCATTAAAGGTTGCAGCACTTGCAAGGCTGTCTAACTCGGTCTTGTAGGCTGCAAATGCAGATTGATTGGCTGAGATCAATGCTGCTCCACTTGTCGTCGTTGAATCAGCTGTATACGAGCTAACAGCCAAGTTATACATTTTCGATAAGGTTGAATAAATAGAACTCAGTCCTTTATCAGCCACCTGATTCATGGCTATTCCAGTATTGATATTGGTGAGGGCTGCATTATATGAGCCTATATTTGTTTTGAAATTGCTGGCTATGACCAAACCAGATGGATCATCCGCAGCGCTGTTCACTCTTAGCCCGGTGCTTAACCTTTTGCTGGCCTGAACAATTGCGGCATTGGCAGACTGGATTGCATAGCTGGAAAATAAAGCCTGAGAATTGGCTGATGAAATTTCCATGGAAATCTCCTTTTTGGTAATGTGTAAAGATAGTAAAAAATGTAAAAACTACTAAAGTTTTCAGCGGCAATAACTAGCCGCCTGATACTAGCGGCAAAGAATTGCCGTGTGGGAAAACTTTAGTGTTATTTACTAGATTTACAGTCTTTACGGCTTACGAAGGAGGTGCAGGGAATCCTTTAAAGAAAATGGCCTATCGCCAAGCTTCTATGGCTCGGCTCGGTGGGGGTAAACAGAAGAGTTCGGGCAATCTGGCATGCCTGCTAGCGCTACGAACATAGGCTAGGCCCTTTCTGGCACAAATAATGCTAATTAGTTGCGAGAACCCACTTTCCCCTAACAATTTGATGTCATATGGCATATTCGAATCGAGCAAACAGGAAAAAACTTGCCGCCAGAGGCAAACTCTTGCCACAGTCTGCGGGTGGAATATCGGCTCTCTTTAACAAGGGCTTGACATTGCATCAACAGGGTCGGCTGGAGGAATCTCGCCTTTTCTGTGAGGAACTGCTTCGTAAGGTTCCCCGGCACTCGGATGCTTGGAATTTGCTTGGCGTGATTGCCGCGCAGACGGGTAACACTTCATATGCAGTGTCGCTACTAGGCAAAGCGATTCAAATCAACCCATGCCATGCCACAGCCTATTTCAACCTTGGCAATGCGCTTAAAGACCTCAACCGACTGGACGAAGCGCTGGCAAGCTATGAGCAGGCCATCTCCCTCAAGCCTGATCTAGTTGAAACGTACAACAACCGTGGCGATGTGCTAAATGCGCTCAATCGGCTGTGCGAAGCACTGGAGAGCTTTGAGCAGGCAATTTCGCTCAAACCTGACTTTGCTAAAGCGTACAACAACCGTGGCCTTGTACTCAAAGACCTCAACCGGCTGGATGAAGCGCTGGCAAGCATTGAGAAGGCCATCGCTATCAATTTCGACTATGCTGAGGCGTACAACAATCGCGGCATTATTCTCTTAGCACTCAATCGGTTGGATGAAGCGCTGGCAAGCATCGAGAAGGCCATCGCTATCAATCCGGGCTTTGCTGAGGCGTACAACAACAGGGGCCTTGTGCTCAAAGACTTGAACCGATTGGGGGAAGCGCTGGCTAGCATTGATCAGGCCATCGCATTTAGACCTGACTATGTTGAAGCGATCAATAACCAGGGCATTATGCTCAAAGACCTCAAACGGCTGGACGAAGCGCTGGCAAGCATTGAGCGAGCTATCGCCCTCAACCCTTGTCTTGCTGAGGCGTATAACACCCGAGCAAATGTGCTTATAGCGCTCAATAGGTCTGAAGAGGCGCTGGCAAGCATTGAGCAGGCCCTCTCTCTTAAACCAAACTATGCTGAAGCGATTAATAGCCGTGGTCTGGCGCTAAAAGACCTTAACAGGTTGGATGAAGCGCTGGCAAGTTTGGATCAGGCGATTGCCCTGAAGCCAGATATGGTTGAGATTAGGTGGAACAAATCTCTGGCCCTGATCCTGATGGGAGATTATATGTTGGGGTGGCGTCAGTACGAATGGCGTCTGCTTAAAAAAGAAAACCTAATCGATTACCACATTTTCCCCGACAAGATCGCGTGGAGGGGGGAAACTGATTTGCAGGGCAAGACCTTGCTCGTGCATGGTGAGCAGGGTTTGGGCGATGTGATCCAGTTTTGCCGATATTTGCCCCTACTGCAGGCTACGGGCGCTAGGCTGATTTTTGAAGTGCCCAAAACATTGGTTTCCCTCTTGTCAACGCTCAACTGCGAGATGACAGTTGTTGCTAGTGGCAGCGAGCTGCCCAATTTTGATGCTTACTGCCCTATCATGAGCCTTCCTGCGGTTTTCAAAACTACGGTCGAGACCATTCCAGACCAAGTGCCCTATCTATTCACCGACCCTGTGAAACTCGCGGGCTGGAAACGCCGTCTTGGTGATAAAAAAAATCTCCGCGCCGGTTTGGTCTGGGCTGGCTCAACCGGACATAACAATGACAAGAACCGCAGCATTGGCTTACAGGCTATGCTGCCTTTATTGGACCTGCCAATTGAGTGGCATTGCCTGCAAAAAGAATACCGCCCTGACGATATGAATGTTCTTGCGCAATATCCGCAAATCCGCCAACATCAGAATGAAATCCACAATTTTTCTGATACGGCAGCACTGATTGAATGCTTGGACTTGGTGATTACCGTGGATACCAGCGTTGCACATGTTGCGGGCGCGCTGGGCAAACCGGTCTGGATTTTGCTGCCTTACTCGCCGGATTATCGATGGTTACTTGAAAGGGAGGACTCGCCATGGTATCCATCTGCAAGGTTATACCGGCAAGATGCTAACCGATCCTGGCAGCCTGTGCTGGCGCATGTGGCCGACGACTTGAGGATTTTGTTATCGGGGCGATCAATAGGCTCGGAGCCGCAAAGTTTTTTACAGCCTATAGATGAGAGATCAATACTCTTTGGTGATTGCATTGAAGCGTGTTATCAACTCCCCGAGGTAATCTATAAACTTACAGACAGCCAGGCCAATGAACAAATGCAGAAAAATGAACGATTGCCAGAAAGCCTCGCCAGCCAAAGAACGCAAGAACAGGAAATGAATGCAAGCTATGGGAAGACCCCCGCCCATTCCTAACCGCAAGCCTTTGGCTAAAAATACAGGAGCACAGCCAAACCCCCAACTAGCCCAGTTGTTTCAGCAAGCAATTGGTATGCACCAACAGGGTCAACTCGCTCAAGCCAAGGCCATCTATGAGCGAATATTGGTGGTACAGCCCAAGCACTTTGATGCACTGCACTTGCTTGGGGTTATCGCACATCACACTAAAAATCATTCTTTAGCGATCGATCTTATTGGTAAAGCGATCCAGATCAATCCCAATGTTGCTGCTGCATATTCCAACCGGGGCTTGGCGCTGCTAGAGCACAAACGGCTGGACGAGGCTTTAGCAAGCTTTGAAAAGGCAATTGCCCTCAAGCCAGACTTCGCCGAGGCGTTCTACAACTGGGGCTTGGTGCTACAAGAACTCAAAAGGCCGGACGAGGCGCTGGAAAGCTATGACAAACCAATAGTCCTCAAACCAAACTTTGCTGTGGCGTACAACAACCGGGGCGCTCTGCTCAAAGAACTCACACGGCTGGATGAAGCTCTGGCAAGCTATGACAAGGCAATAGATCTCAAACCCAACTCTGCCGATGCGTTCAATAACCGGGGCCTACTTCTCAAAGAACTCAAACGGCGCTACGAGGCACTGGAAAGCTATGACAAGGCAATAGCCCTCAAATCCGATTTTGCTGAGGCGCTCAACAACCGGGGCGCCCTGCTCAAAGAACTCAAACGACTTGATGAAGCTCTGGCAAGCTATGACAAAGCGATTGCCCTCAAACCCGACTATGGATTTTGCTTTGGGGAAAAGTTGCACACCCAAATGCATATGTGCAATTGGGATAAGCTTGACTTACAGTTACATCAGCTCTTAAAGAGTATTTCCGATGGGCTACCTGTCACAACTCCATTCCCCGTTCTTGCCTTAATTGATGAGCCCGAAGTACTACTTAAAGCTGCAGATATTTATGTTCATGCAAAGCATCCTGCTCGATCTACGCTTACTACATTGCCAAAGAAAGCAGCCTCAGAAAAAATCCGAATCGGTTACTACTCTGCAGACTTTCAGAATCATGCCACGTCCTATTTAATTGCTGAGTTGTTTGAGGCGCACGACAGAACACAATTTGAAATTTTCGGCTTTTCATTTGGGCCGAACCAACAAGACGAAATGCGCCAGCGTGTCTCCGCTGGGGTGGATAAGTTCTTTGAGGTTTCAGGCAAGTCAGACCGTCAGATTGCAGAGTTGTCAAGAGATCTTGGTATTGATATCGCTGTTGACCTCAAAGGTTTTACGCAAGATGCACGCCCCGAAATATTTGCAGAAATTTGCGCCCCTATCCAGGTGAACTACCTTGGGTATCCTGGAACCCTAGCAGCGCCTTACATTGACTACATTATTGCTGATCCAGTTTTGATCCCTGTAGAAAGTCAATGCTTTTACACAGAAAAAGTTGTTTACCTTCCTGACTGCTACCAAGTCAATGACGGCAAGCGCAGGATTTCGGACAAGATATTTAGCAGACAGGAATTTGATCTGCCAGAAAATCAATTTGTTTTTTGTTGTTTCAATAATAATTACAAAATTCTTCCACAGACTTTTGACAGTTGGATGCGCATCCTCCAGTCAGTTGACGGAAGTGTTCTGTGGCTACTGGAGAGCAATGCGTTCTCTGCTGCAAATTTACGCAAGGAGGCGGCTGCTAGAGGAGTTGATCAAAGTCGGCTTGTTTTTGCCAAATCATTGAATCTGGATGAGCATCTTGCAAGGCATCGCCTGGCAGACTTGTTTTTGGACACGTTGCCGTGCAATGCGCACACTACTACCAGTGACGCTTTATGGGCTGGACTTCCAGTACTCACCCAAATTGGTCATTCTTTTGCAGCCAGAGTCTCGGCAAGCCTTTTGAATGCAATAGGGCTACCTGAGTTGATCACGCATGACTCTGAGCAATACGAATCGATGGCAATCCTGCTTGCGCATGATCGATCAAAGTTGGCTGCTATTCGAGATAAATTGGAGATCAATAGAGTAAATTCGACTTTATTTAATGCAAAACTTTATGCAAAAAAAATTGAAAATGCATATTTACAGATGTTGCAAACCCTGCATAACGGAAAAAGACCGGAGCATATCCACGTTTGCAAGATCATTTAAGTCAATCTCGTTTTAAATAAAACGCGTCGAGATTTTGATGTATTTGTCAGCTAGGAGAATATTGAGCTAATTTTGAAATAAAAATATTATTAATAAAAAACCGGGACAAGTCCCGGTTTTTTTGATTGATGAAACTTCACTTCAAAAGTGAGAGCACCGTTTGAGGCTGCTGGTTCGCTTGTGCCAGCATAGCGGTGGCAGCCTGGTTGATAATTTGAGCTTTGGCCAAATCTGCGCTGGCTTTGGCGTAATCAGTGTCCTGTACCCTACTATTGGATTGGGCTAGGTTTGCTGCTGCATTGCTGAGGTTATCCACCAAATAGGCCATACGGTTGATGTTTGCGCCTGCATCTGCTCTTGCAGTCCCTACCGCTGCAATGTAGGTGTCAAGGTTGGCGACTGTACTGGTGGAGGTTGGGGTGGTCCCAATAGAAGTGATCGAGAAAGCTGCTGTCGTTCCATCTTGGTTTACAGTGGAATTGAGTGTAGTAGCTGCACTGGCACTAAGTAAAGATAGGCCATTCCATGTCGAAGCAGCGATAACAGCGGTAATGCCGGTAGATAGCGACGTCATCTCAGCACTGATGCTTGCCGTCTGAGTTGCACTCCAGGTTCCGTTTTGAGCCTGAACCTGAAGTTCACGCATACGTTGAGCCATATTGGCTATTTCATTGAGGGCACCTTCAGCGGTTTGCATGAAAGATATAGCGTCGTTCAAGTTTTGAACAGCCTTTTGGTTGCCTTTCACTTGGCTGATGAGCTTATTTGAAATGGCCACGCCCGCAGCATCAACCGCTGCAGTGTATATGCGCTTCCCGGTCGAAATTTGGTTGGATGCGCGTTCCAAATTGCGCTGGTTAGTGGTCAGGGCTGCCTGAGCAAACATGGCTGACACGTTTGTACCAATGACTGACATGCTATTTCTCCTTTAAGTCGTATTGCAAAAGGTTGGTAAGCTTGTCTCGTTGACCGACCTACCTCAGATTTAACAACTTGCCTCGGGCTCGCTGCTGGTAAATGAATCGGATGAATTTCTAAATTCTTTAGTTAGCATGTAGAAAATTTTGTTCTAGTACCAACGCGTTACTTCTTACAATGTGTTGTTAAAGATCAGGCCCTTGAGTTGCATGTCTTTAATACTTTGGGCCAGGCGCACGGTTTCTTCTGAAGGAATTTGTCTTACGACTTCACCTGTCTGAGTGTTTCTCACGATCACGATGGCCCGTTTGGATTGATCGTCTATTTGAAAACTAATTTTCTGGCTACTTCGCTGCATTTGCTCGTTGAGCATGCCAACAGCCACTTGCAAATTTCTGCGCACCTCTTCCGGGCTGTAGTTGATTTCGACTTTTGGAGATAAATCAGCCTTTCCCTGTGCAATCTTTGTGGCCGGACGACTGGCCGTAACTACAACAGCAGGCTGTCCAACTGGCATTAATCCATTTAAAGTGTTGTTGTCCATTTTGTGGCTCCTTTGTGGGCGTCTAAATCTATAGCTCTATACCCAAAAAAGTTTCCTGGATCGGCAGACTTGTTGATCCATTTCATTGAGAGATTCGTCAGGAAGCAAGCTAACTTGAGCTCAAAAATGAAAAAAACGGCAAAAAGTTGCCGTTTTTTGTGACTGATGTCAGCTTTTATTAGTCTTTGGTTCCTGTCATGGCGTCAAAAGTGCTCTTGATGCCAGCCTGGGTGCTCTTGATTTGACCAACCAGGTTATCCATTGCTGAAAACTGTCTGATGTATTTTTCCAGGATGGATTGAAGTTTTGTGTTCAAATCTTCCAACTGCTTTTGGTAATCTGTGATTTTCTTGGATTGATTGTCAGTCTGGATAGACAACTGCCCGCGGTAGGGGTCAAGCATTGTGACCAAATTTTTGTAGGCATCGCCTGCCACTCCGCCGCTGGCCTGGCTGAAGGTGCTTTGATTTTCCTGGTTGTTGGACAGCATTTTGATGACATCATCAAAATTCCCCTGTAAGGCACTGTCCAGCTTGCTGCTATCGATCTGCAGCTTGCCATAACGGTCCAAGGTAACACCCATGTCGCGTAGCGCAGTCAGCCTGCCAGAGGCTGAGCTTGAGTCTTCTGTGACCATGCTGCGCACCTGTGAGCGCACATTACTGACCATGGAATTACCTATAAGGGTAGCGCCGTAGGTGTCTACCGTGGATTTGGGGTCGGACACCACGCCCAGCATGGTCTGCGTTTCGTTATAGGCTGTTACCAGCGCCTCTATCTTGGTCTTGATGCTGCTGGTGTCGCGGTTGAGGTTCAGCATTGCGCCATTAGCACCGGAGGTGGCTCCGTACAGGTCCAGCGTGACGCCAGCGATTGCGTCTTGTACTGTATTGCTGGCAGAAGTGATAGCCATGCCGTCCACCGTCAAGCTGGCATCAGTGGCGCTTTGCAATGTGCTCCACTGAAAGTAGTCAGCCCCGCCAGATTGGCTGATGGCGAAATCATTGTCCGCCCCGGTGGCCCCGTAGAGCTGGATGCGCCACGGGGTGCTGCCGCCCAGGTTGACCAACTGGGCTTTGACCCCAGTGTTGGAGCTATTGATAGCAGTTACCACATCTTTAGGTGAGGTGTAGCCGTCAGGTACCGTTACGGTGGTGGCTGTCCCACCATGGACACTGATGGAAAAAGTAAACCCTGTACCAGCATTGAGCGCGGAGGTGGTGTCGGCAAAGCCAGTGCTCAGGGTGCGCTGCGCAGTGGCGATATTGTTGATGACCACACTGTGGCTGCCGGTGGTGGCTGCGGAGCTGGCGGTCACACCAAAGGCAGCGGGTTGCGAGTTGCTGGGCGTGATGCTGCTGTAGTCGCTTTGGTCTTTGAGGTCGGCAAATGCTGTCTGTAGATTTCCCAGCACATATTTGATGGCGGCGTAGCCCGAGATGGTGGCATTTGACTTGTCTATCCGACCCTGGATGATGGCTTTTTGCGGTTCAATTTCAGCATTGGCCAGCGCATTGGCAAGGCTGTTGACGTCCACTCCCGAGCCAGCGCTCATGGAAGCCATCAGTGACTTGGCTGCAGCCTGCTTGGCAGCCTGCCCAGCGTCGGTGGCGCTAGAGGCTGTTGATTTAGAACTGGCGCTAGTCGCCGTGCTCGGTGTGGAGGAGGTGACGCTGGTGACCATGGTGGGGACGGGCTAAAAAACAGAGCTGATTCAGACTGATTCGGCACGGACTGGCAAAACTTGAGCCCTTTGCCTCACTTGATGAAATTGAACAGGTTGAGCTGGGAGATCTTGGCAAAGCTGCTTTGCGCGGCCTCCAGGCTGAGCATCTGCTGGTTCATGGCGGTGATGGCGCTGGCGTAGTCCAGGTCTTGCACATTGGACAGGGTGGTTTTCAGGTTGAGCACGGTGGCATCAATCACCCCGGTCTGGTGCTCCAGGGCGGCCTGGTCGCTGCCCACCAGGGCCTGCGCCTGGGTGACGCCCTGCAGCAGCCTGTCAAGCTCGCCCAGGCCTCGCTGCATGACCAATTGGTCGGAGCCCCTCACCCCGGCAATCAGCTCATCAACCGACTGGAAAAAGCCAATGCCGGTGGTTTCGCCGTCGATGGTGCGGGGCACGCTGACAAAGGCATCGGTGCCGGTGCGGTTGATGGCCAGCGAGCGCTGGTCGCCAATGCTGACCTGCATGCGGGTCTGGTCGCCTTGGTAGGTGGGGTAGCCGCTGGCATCACGCGCAAAGGCTGGCTCGCGCACACGGCTGCCGGCAAAGAGGTAGTTGCCACTGCTGTCCTGGCTGTTGGCCAGGCTGAGCAGCTGCTCGCGCAAGGCCTGCATTTCGGTGGCCAGGGCCTGGCGCCCGTCCGGGCCGAGGGTGTCGTTGGCGGCCTGCACGGTGACTTCCTTCAGCCGGATCAGCAGGTCGGTGGCGCTGGTGAGGGCGGTTTCCTCGGCATCAAGCCGGGTTTTCACATTGTTGAGCGAGGCCTGGTAGCTGGCCTGGCGGCCCATCACACTGTTGAGGCGCAGAATGGCGGAAGCCTTATCAGGCGCATCGCTGGGGTTGACCACCTGCTTGCCTTGCGACAGCTGAGCTTGCAGCTGGGCCAGTTTGTTTTGCGCATTGCTCATCTGCTGGGCGCCGCGCTCAAACATGAGTTGGTTGGAGATTTTCATGGTTTGCTACCTTCAGCGCACCTGCAGGATGGAGTCAAACAGCTCGCTGGCCACCTGCAGCACCTTGGCCGAAGCCTGGTAGGCCTGCTGGAAGCGGATCAGGTCGGCGGCCTCCTGGTCCATGCTGACGCCGGCCACCTGGTCGCGCGCGCTGACGGCCTGGTCGTTCACCACCTTGAGCGCTGATTGCGCGATGGTGGCCTGGCGTGCCACATTGCCCATGTCGTTCACTTGGTCGATATAGGCCTCGCCCAGTGTTTTGCCGCCGCCCATCACCCGGGCTTTTTGCAGGTCGGCCATGTCCAGCATGTTCTGGTTGTTGCCGGCGCCGTCGCGGTTACCGTCGATGGTGTAGATATCGCCTGCTGCCGGCGGGGCGTTGAACGAGATATGCAGGCCCTGGTAGTTGATGCCCTCGCTCAGCTGGCCGGGGTCAAAAGTCTGCGAGGCCAGTTCGGTGTTGGTATCGACATCGATGATGCTGTAGTGGTCGGGGCTATCAAACACGATTTGCAACTGCTGCTGGCGCAGTGCGTCTTTTTGCGGCTGCGGGCTGCCGCTGTAGGTGGCGCTCAGCTGGGCCTGGCCAGCGCCAGTGACAAAAACCAGCAGGTCTTCATTGGCTTGGCCTACGATATGGGCGCCAGCCAACATACCGATCTTGCGCAAATCATCAGGCGAGCCATCGGCTCCAAAGCCCAGCTCGATCGGGGTATCCTGGCCATCCACCAGGGCGCGGGTGATCGAGACGCGGCCGGTGTAGGTGCCGTTGTCCAGGCCCAGGGCGTTGGGGATGGTGCCCGACACCACAATATCTTCACCCTCATGATTTTGCGCGTTGGTAAGGATCAACTTGCCTTCGGCATCCACCGTGGCAATCAGATGGGAGTCGGCTGTGGTGCTGTTGATGGCATCGGCCAGGCCAGCCAAAGTGCTTACCCCGGTCAAGTTGACTGTCTCGCCGTTGAGGGTGAGGGGATTGTCGTAGCTGATTTGGGAGGCAGTGAATGTCAGCATATTGCTGGCGCTTGCGGTAATGCCACTGATGCCAGCACCATTAATCCAGTCCTGGATATCGGACGCCTGCAAGGTTCCAGATGCTGGGGACAAGGCGCCCAACGGGATGCCGTTGAGTTCCAAAGCCCCTGCTGAGACTACCTCGCCGGTCAAGTCAGTAGGACTGGCTCGGCCTTCCAGCTGAGCCGCCAGCGCCGTGGCGGGCAGGGGGGGGTGTAGGGTGGGATCGGGCTGGTTGGTGTCCCACTGGGCTTGGTAGCGCACTGCGGCGCGCGCACCGTAAAAGACGGTGAGGTCTTTATAGCCATCGCTGCCAGATTGGTTGAGGTAGTCAGTGCTGTAGCTTGCGCCGGCGACAAAGCCGTTGTCGCTGGTGAGCACCTGGCCCAGCAAGCTGCTGTCGATCGGGCTGCCCAGAATCTGGCGACCATCGCGGGTGAGCACCTGGATGTTCTGTCCCTCGGCGAGTTTGCCAAAGAGCGAGATGTCCTGCAGGCCTGAGGGGATGGTGGCAATTGCGGCAAATGGTCTGCTTTCTGTGACCGTGACCACCTTCGACAGATCCGGGTTGGTATTGAAGGGCAATACCGAGATGTCATCGAGCATGGCATAACCCTGGCCCGTCAGGCTGAGCAGTGTGCTGGGTGCGCCTACGGTCGAAATTTGGGTGCTGACCAAGCCTCGGGTGGCGAGTTCCTGGGTCAGTGTCCTGGCGCTGGCATCACTGATCTGCAGGGCGCTGGCCAGACTTCTCTGGTCCAGCAGGTTGTTAGCCCCGATCGTGACCAGGGCCTGGTATTGCAGGTTGGACAGCCCGTAGCCGGACAGCGGCTTGAGCAGGGCAGGGCCGCCAAAATCTTCCACCGAGTAGCTCACCTTAGGGTGGGCACCACTGGTGTTATTGGACGCTTCGGCCACCCTGAATTGGGCGGCGGCGGCAACCAGCAGGGGGTCTTCAAATGCCACTTCCAGGCCTCCAGCGGCGCCACCGGCTGCTGCATCGAACCTGAACAGATTGCCGCCCACATTGCCGTAGGCGTCAATACCGGCGTTCTGGATCTGGTTGACCTCATTGGCAAACACAGTGGCCAGGTTGTCCAGGGCGGCACGGCTGCTGCTCAGCACCTGCTCGCGAAAGGAAAGAAGTCCGGCGAGCTTGCCGCTGGAGATGGACACCAGCGGCTCGGATTTGCCATAGGGGTCGAGTACCAGGTTGATCTTTTCTGGCGTTGCCGGGTTAGTCTCGGTGCCGACATGGAGTGAAGTGCCACCCTCGACCACCACATCGCGTACAAAGGATGGGCCCAGGCTGACGGTGACCGCGCCGTTTTCGGTGAATTTGGCGTTCACATGGACAAAGTCTGAGAGGTTTTTCAGCAGCAGGTCGCGCTGGTCCAGCAGGTCGGCTGGCTGGGCGGCCAAGGTTTTTTGCTTGGTGAGTTGCAGGTTGACCTGGGCCAGTGCCGAAGTGATGGTATTGATCTGGCTGACATGGCTGTTGATCGCCTGCGCGGTTTCTTCCTGCACCAGGTCCAGCTGGCTGGAGAGTTCGGCAAAGCGCGAGGCCACGCTGCCAGCATCGGCCATGAAGCTGCCGCGCAGGGCGGTGGAGGCGGGGTCGGTGGAGAGCAGTCGGGCGGTGTTGAAGAATTGGTCCAGCGCGCTGCTCAGGCCCATGGAGTCGCTGCCCATCACATCCACAATGCGATTGGTGTAGTTGACCATTGGCTCCTGGCTGAGCAGGTCGCTGTTGCTGTTGCGGTAGTTGGCCTCGATGAAGCTGTCATAGGCCCGGCTGACACCGGTGGCGGCCACCCCATTGCCAAAATAGATCTGGCCCACCCGGCTGACCGGGTTGGCCTCCAGCGTGGTGACCTGGCGCGAGTAGCCCACGGTGGACGCATTGGCAATGTTGTTGCTGACCGTGCCCAGCGCGCGCTGGTAGGCCACCACCGCGCCACTGGCAATGCTGGAGATATCAGGCATCAGTCATTCCCCAGCGGCTTGGGTGGCAGGTTCAGCGGCAGCAGGCCGGGCGTGCGCAGGGGCAAGCCCTTGGCCGGGGCTGGCTGTTGCAGCGGCAGGCCTGCCTGAGGCGGATTGAGCGCAAAGGCCTTGGCCGGCTGCGGGGCAGACAGGTTCTGCATCACCTGGGCATGGTCGGCCTTCTGGGCCTCTTGCTTGGCCATGCTGGCCACCAGCATATCGGCCAGGCCGATGCCACCACGCTTGGCAATCTTGAGCGCCACTTCCTTGTCGAACATGTTCTCAAAGGTCTCGACATGGGCGCTGTCGGTAAGCTCGTTTTTTTCCACCGTCTGGCGCATGGTCTTGAGCATCTGCTGCAGCAACATGGCCTCAAACTGCTGCGCAGTCTCGCGCAGGGCCGAGCTGGAGTTCTGGCGTGCCTGCCCCTTGAGCTGGCCCAGCCCTTCGAAGTCCAGATAGCTCCTGGCGTTGTTGATGGAAGGGGTATCCATGGCTTCTGTCAGATGATCACCAGCTCGGCACGCAGGCTGCCCGAGCTTTTTAGCGCTTCCAGGATGGCGATCAGCGCCGAGGGGGTGGCGCCCACCTGATTGACTGCATCCACGATCTGGCGCAGGTCGATGCCGGGCTGGAACAGGAACATCGGCTTGTTGGGCTCTTTCACCTCGATCGTGGCGTTTTGCACCGCCGCGGTCTGGCCTTGTTGGGCCAGTGGTCCGGGTTGCGAGACCTCATTGGTCGAAGAAATCGAGACGGTGATGGTGCCGTGGGTGACGGCTGCGGCCGACACCCGCACATTCCGGCTGATCACCACGGTGCCGGTCTTGGCATTGACCACCACCCGCGCTGGCGGCTCGCCGGGCTTGACATCCATGTTTTCGATCATCGACATGAAGGCCACGCGCTGGGTCTGGTCTTGCGGCGCCTGCACGCTGATCGACACCCCATCGAGTGCACGCGCCACATCGTCACCAAATTTGCTGTTGATGGCGCTAACGATCGAGTTGGTGGTGGTGAAATCGGCGTCGCGCACATTGAGCATCACGCGCTCGGCCTTGTCAAAGGGGTTGTTGACCATGCGCTCCACCGTGGCGCCGCCAGGTATGCGGGTCGAGGTGGGCACGCCAATGGCCACCTTGGAGCCGGCGGCACTGCTGTCAATGCCGGTGGCATTGACCGAGCCCTGGGCCAAGGCGTAGATTTCTCCATCGACGCCGCGCAGATTGCTCAGCAGCAGCTGGCCACCGCGCAAGCTGGAGGCCTTGCCAATGGCAGCCACATTGATATCGATTTTCTGGCCAGGTTTGGCAAAGCCTGGCAGTTCGGCAGTCACCATCACAGCAGCGACGTTTTTCACATCAATCTTGCCGGTGCTGGCAGCGGTCTCAAAGTCTGAGAGCTGGCCTTCCACCATCACCCCCAGGCGGTAGAGCAGGGTTTTCATGCTCTGGGCGGTGAAGTTCACATCCACCCCGTCGCCAGTGCCTTGCAGGCCCACCACCAGGCCGTAGCCAATCAGCTGGTTGCTGCGCATGGCCGCCACGGTGGCCAGGTCCTTGATGCGGTCTGCCATGGCGTTGCCGCCAATCAGAGCCAGCCCAAGCAGGAGGATGCGCAAGAGTGTCATGATGTGCTTTCTCGCTTCAGGTGTCAGAAGGGCCAGATTTTGAGCAGGCCGCTGGTGCCCCAGCCCGCCTTGGTGGCGTTGGCCAGATCACCCGTGCCGCGGTAAACAATCTGCGCATTGGCCAGGCGTTTGGAATAGACGGTGTTGTTGGGGGCAATGTCGTCGGGGCGGATGATGCCGCTAACCTGAATCACCTCGGTGCCCTCGGTCAGTCCGAGTTGCTTTTCGCCGCGCAGCACCAGGTTGCCGTTGCTCATCACATCGACCACCGCCACCGCCACCGAGGTCTCCAGCTTGGCAATCTGGCCGGCGGTGCCGGTGCCCTTGTTGCTGATCTTGCCGCCCAGCAGATTGGTGCCCTTGAAGGGAGTGCCACCCATGGCGGCAATGTCTTGCATGCCTTGGGGCACCACATCGTTGGACGATTCGCGGCTGAGGTCGTTGTTGAGGGTGCGCGAGGCCTGGGAAGACTCCTGCACCAGCACGGTGATCACATCGCCCACCTGGTAGTTGCGCCCCTTGCCAAACCAACTTTCGCTCTGACGCCCGTTGTAGATAGCACCGGTAGGCACGATCGGGCTGGTATCCACCCGCGGGAAGACCGGCTCGAAAGTGGCTGAGTGTTTGAGCGGCTCGGGCGGCAGCACGGTGCCGCAGCCGGCCAGCGTAGCAGCCAGCAAGGCCGGGGCCAGACGAAGCAGTGGGTGAGGGCAGTGAAACATGGCGCAGACCGCTTACAGGTTGTTGTTCATGAACTTGAGCATGCCGTCCACCGCCGAGATGGCTTTGGAGTTGATCTCATAGGCGCGCTGGGTTTCGATCATGTTGACCATCTCCTCCACCACATTGACATTGGAGGCTTCAAGCGTGCCCTGTATCAGGGTGCCGGCACCAGCGACGCCAGGTTGCAGGGGCTGCGGCGTGCCGCTGGCCGGGGTTTCTTTCAGGATGTTCTGGCCCCTGGCTTCCAGGCCGCCTGGGTTGATAAAGCGCGCCAGCTGGATCGTGCCCACCACCTGGGCCTGACCGGTGGAAAGCTCGGCCGAGACGGTGCCGTCGCGCCCAAAGGTGACCGACATGGCGTTGGGTGGGATGGTGATGGCCGGCTGCAGCAGCTGGCCGTTGGAGGTGACCACCTGGCGAGTGGCCGAGAGCTTGAAGCTGCCGTCGCGGGTGTAGCCAATGGTGCCATCGGCCTGGGCGATCTGGAAAAAGCCTTCACCCACAATGGCCAGGTCCAGTGGGTTTTGGGTGTTGACCATATTGCCCTGGGCATGCAACTTCTCGGTGGCCACAACGCGCACCCCGGTGCCCAGCATCAGGCCGGTGGGGGCCTGGGTGGTGGCGCCGGTCTGGCCGCCAGCCTGGCGGATGTTCTGGTAGAGCAGGTCTTCAAACACGGCACGGTCGCGCTTGAAGCCGGTGGTGTTGACGTTGGCCAGGTTGTTGGAAATGACATTCATGCGCGTTTGCTGCGCGTCCAATCCAGTTTTGGCTACCCACATGGATGCATCCATGGCGTTCTCCTTTTAATGTGTTGCGGTTGAAGCCGACATCAGGTGGGCTTCATCATGGTGGAGCCAGCGGCGTCCAGGTCTTTGCTCTGCTTCATCACATTGACAGCCTGCTCGAAGCTGCGGCTCTGTTCCATCAGCTTGACCATGATTGCCATTGGGTTGACATTGCTGCCCTCCAGTGCCTTGGGTGTGACGCTGAGCAGGGTCTGGCTGGCCGGAATGTCGGCGCCCAGGGGCTTGCCAGACACCATGTACAGCCCATCCTCGCGCCGCTCTAGCTTGACCTGCTTGGCATCGCGCAAGAGCAGGCGTTCAATTTGCACCGGCTGAACCACCCCGGTCTGAGCCGGGTTGATGGCATAGACCGTGCCGTCGGGGTTGATATTGACCTTGAAGCCTGGCGGGATGGTGATTGGGCCGCCGGCCTCGCCACGCACAATCACGCCGGTGCCGGTTTCCAGCACACCACTGGGGTTGATCTTCAGGTCGCCACGGCGGGTGAACGCCAGGGTGCCGTCCTTGGCAGTGACGCCCAGCACGGCCATCTCGTTCATGCTGATGTCCAGGTCGCGCCCGGTGACCATCATGGTGCCGGGTGTCATATTGATGTAGTCGGTGTTGACGCCCTGAGGTTGCAGCCGAGAGTCCCAACCTGGGCCCTTGGCCTCGATCGGGCGCATGGTGCTCTCAAAGCTGCGCTTGAAGCCGGTGGTGACCACATTGGAAATCTCGTTCATGGTCATCTGGCGCGCCAAACGGCTCTCATTGATGTAAGCGGCGGCGTTGAAGGCGAGGCGGTCCATGGCGATTTATCCGATCAGGGTATGTGACCTAATTACGAGCGAATATTGATGATGGCCGAGGTCATGGTGCTCGAGGTCTCGATCGCCTTGGCATTGGCCTGGAAGTTACGTTGCGAGGTGATCAGGTCCACCAGCTCATTGGTCAGGTCCACATTGGAGCGCTCGGTGGCACCCGCGCGCAGGGTGCCAAAGCCGGCAGATCCTGCGTTGCCCAGCTGGGGTCGGCCTGAGGCGGCTGAAGCCAGGAAGGAGGAGTCACCGATCTGGCGCAAGCCCGAGGGGCTGGAGAAGTTGGTGAGCAGAATCTTGGCCAGCGATTTTTGCGTGCCGTTGGAGAAGGAGGCGCTCACCAGACCGTCGTTGCCGATGGTCACGCCCACCAGGTCGCCCTCAGGGGCGCCATCCTGAGACTGCGACAGCACGGCAAAGGAAGACTGATACTGGGTAGAACCTGAGTAGTTGATATTGATCGTCAAGGCGCCCTTACCGCCAGCCAGGTAAACCGTCTCAAGCTGGGTGCCCGAGAGAGGTGACACCAATTTACCGCCCGTGTCAAAAGTCAGCTGTCCTTTTTGCAGGAACACTGGTGACCAGGGAGGCAGGGGCAGGCTGAAGCCGTCAGGGCTGGTGGTCTCGTTGCCGGCACTGTCAATATATTTTGACTGCAGATTGCCACCGACCAGGTCTTTGTGCTGGGTCGGGTTGATCCAGGTGGAGACCGAGCCGCGCCCGGCTTCCACATTCTCCAGGCCCCAATAGGCATCGCCTGTGATCTTGATGTAGGACTCGGTGCCGGTGGTGCCCGTGGTGAAGGTGAGGCGGCCTCGGATCGGGTCGTAGGCTACCGTGACGCCGTTCACACTGGCTGGGGTAGAGCCCGGAATGTCAGCGGTGTAGTCGGTGGTGTTGAGATTATCGGTATTGTTGGCAGTCAGGGAGTTGATGCCTTTTTGCAAGTTTTCCAGAAAGATGTCTAGTGTGCAGTTGTTGTTCTCTGGCAAGACCACCGTGCCCTTGATGCCGTCCACAGTGACCAGGAATTTGTTGTTGGTTTCATTGACCTCAAAGCTGTTGGTCGAGAAAACGCTGGCCACATCGCCGAAGGCAACCGCGGGCTGCGAGACAATGCCGCGCAGGGCAACATCTGATTCTTCAACAGTGCCAGAGTCGGTATGCAGGCCGAACAGGGCCACCATATTGGGGTCATCCTCAGAGTCAACCTGAGTGAGGGATATGGTCAGGCTGGAGGTATCGCCTGTCGTACCCGATTGAAACTTGAAGATTGAGTTGACAGAGTCATAGACCACTTTCATGCCGTAGCGCTGGTCTTCGATATCACGAAATGGATCACCATTGGGAATCAGGTTGTAATCTGTCAGTTCGCCCTTGGAGTTGAGTACGGTGTTGGTGGTGGGTATGTTGAAAATATTGCCAAGATCCGATGAAAGGCTCAGGGTGGTGGTCTTCACATAGCCGTCACCTGCAGGGTCCAGTTTCATGGACAGGCGCTGTGTTGCGTAGTCATAGCTCACCAACAGTTGAGGGCCTTCAAAATCACCCGCAGCAATCGTCTCTTCAACAGTCGGGGCTGTAACAGCAGTTGAACTAACTGTAATGAGGCCGGCCGTATTTGTGGAGTCGTTGGTAGCCTGAATGGTGTTGGTGCTTGCAGCGCCAGTTGTCCAGGAGGAAGTAAAAGTGCCAGAGTAGGTACCAGTAGCAGTGCCTCCACCAGTTGTGGCGCCATTAGCCAGGCTGGCAAAAGCGGCCGCTACCTGTGCGGCGGTGGATGCACCTGTTGAGGTGTAAGTTAAACCGCCAACGGTTACCGATTCGCCAGCGGCCAGATCGCTGAAAGTGATCGTGTCAACCTCTTTAGTATGAGCAGTTTGTTGCTGGATCTCGTCAATCAGGTCATCAATGGTGGGGGTGGCTCCGTTGGCAAACATACCTGCTACGTCAATGGTATAGGGGTCACTCTCGGTGCCATCTGCGGTGGTGACGGTCATATCAAACTGCGTGGAGCCGCCACTATCAACGAATTGGCTTTGGCTGCCAAATTCCCGCTGCAGCAGATTGGTCAGCTCGGTGGCCATTTCCTGCCCGTTGAGCGTGCGATCCTGGTCCACCAGATATTGCAGATTGACCGTGTAGCTATCGCTGCCATCCACCGAGATGGTGAAGGCATTGGCAAGAGAGGTGTAAAAAGCACTGCTTGTGGAAATAGCTCCGAAATCCAGCCCGCTTGAGAAGTCTCCAGCGCTGGCTAGCGCTGAATAAGTTTTTGTGGTTTCCTTGCTGCCTGTCACGGTGGCAGGTATCGAGGTGCGGACATCGGTCAGTTCGTCCAATGCGAACAGCATGGTCTTGTCGGTGGTGATCTCGTCCTTGATCTCGCTGTAGGGCGCCAGTCGGCCATACTGGTCCACGTACAGGTTTTCGCCATTGGCATCGGTGGCTTGCTGCAGGGCTGCGTTGACCTGGTCATCTCCCACAAAGACATAGGTTTGCCATTTGTTGGTTGGGCTGCTCTGGGAAGCGTTCTGGGTTTTGACGTAGTAAATGGTGGCCAGGTAGCCGTTACCTCCAGCGTCATACACCGTCATGGCGGTACTTTTGCTGTAGGTGGCTGGGTTGTTTCGGTTGAAGGCGTCGGTGATGACGGCCGCATCGGACGGAAAATTCAGGCCCAGATTGATCTGAGTGGTCTGCTTGGCTTCGCCCGATGTCTTCTGCGGAATGGTCAGCACTACCCGGTCGTTCACATTGGCAGATCCGGTGGAGTCCACTGTCGCTGCCATCAGTCGCTGGCCGGCTGCATTGACCACATTGAACTGCTCATTGAGCATGAAGGAGCCGTTACGGGTGTAAATCTCCTGCAGGCCATCAGCCGAGCGCATGGGGAAGAAGCCGTCGCCGGTGATGGCCAGGTCCAGCGAGTTGGAGGAGAAGGAAATATTGCCCTGGTTGAATTCCTGGGTCACCTGCTTGAGCGCCACGCCCTGACCAACCGTGGAAGAGGCCTTTTGCAGGGGAGAGGTGGCGAAGATGTCGCCAAAGTCTGCGCGTGAGCGCTTGAAGCCGATGGTGCCCACGTTGGCGATGTTGTTGCTGGTCACGCCCAATTGGGCGGTGGCTGCATTCAGGCCGGTGAGCGAGGTGTAGAAGGACATGGTTTAACTCCTGCAGGGATATTTTTAGATTCAGCCGCCAATACGGGTGACTTCGGTGAGCTTGATCGATTTGCCGCCAGCGACATTGAGGTTGATCGACTTGTCGGCTGACTGGTTGACGCTGTTGACCGTGGCATACACGCTCAGGGGCGCGCTGCTGCTGGCGCCCTTGTTGAAGACCGTGGCACGGAAGGTGTAATAGCCCTTGGGGGCTGTATTGCCTGCGGCGTCCACACCGCTCCAGGCGAAGGGGATGTCGCCAATCGACTGCGGGCCATAGCTTTGGCTGTTGACAATATTTCCAGTGGAATCAAGCACTTCCAGCTGCACTGCATCAGCGCCCTGAGGCAGACTGAAAGAGCCACTGATCGGAGTGCTGCCGTTCCAGGCACCAGGCGCGTTGGGCACCAGCACCTGTTTGCCTATCAGGTTGGCGCTGTTGAGCATCTGCTGACCAGCCATGCTGTCCACATAGGACTTGAGCGTGTCAGACATGGTGGTGGTGGCCTGCAGCTGGGAAAACTGCGCCAACTGGGCCACAAAGGCCTCGTTTTTCACCGGGTCCAGCGGGTTCTGGTTTTTCAGCTGGGTGGTAAAGAGCAGCAGAAAGTCTTTCTCGCCCATGCTGCCGGCGGTGCCAGCGGTGGAGGTGAGCTTTGACATGGCAGCTGATGCGTTGGTCATGATGCCAGCGGGCGCCTTGCTGGCCTGGCCATTGCTGGCGTTGACCACGGCCGCAGCGTTATTCAGGTTGTTGCTGTCGTTGAGCAGGGAAAGCATGGCTAGGCGTCCTGGCTAAGGCTTCAGGCCTTGAGGATGTCAAGCGTTCTTGACATCAGGGTACGGGCTGTGTTGACCACCTCCACATTGTTTTGGTAGGAGCGCGAGGCGGCCATCATCTCCACCATTTCGGTCATTTCATTGACGTTGGACATGTAGATGAAGCCATCCTTGTCAGCCAGCGGGTTGCCGGGGTCGGCCATGCGCCGAATGGGTGTGGGGTCATAGGCCAGGCCTTGAACCCGCACGCCGCCGGCATAGGACCCGTCCTGCCCACGCATGGCGTCTTCCAACACCGACTGAAACTTGGTGCGCTTGGCACGAAAAGCCTCCTGCTCGGAGCCGGCCACCACGCCGGAGTTGGCCAGGTTGGAGGCGGTGGCGTTCATGCGCACCGTCTGCGCATTGAGCGCCGAGCCGGCAATGTTGAAGATGCGGTCCAGGGCCATGGTCAGTCTCCTTTGAGGGCGCGCTTGAAGCTGTTGAGGCGGCTCTCCAGAATATTGAGCGTGGCCTGGTAGTCGCCAGCGGCCTGGCCGAACTGGGCCTGCTCGATATTGAGTTCCACCGTGTTGCCGTCGAACGAGTTGTTCAGGGGGATGCGGTAAACCATGCCATTGATCTGGCTGCCCTCAGCGATTGGCATATGCAGGGCGGCGGTGGTTTTGAGGCTGCTGTAGCCCACGTCTTCCATCACCTTGCTGAACTTGATGTCGCGCGCCTTGTAGTTGGGCGTGTCGGCGTTGGCAATGTTTTGCGACAGAACCTCCATGCGCTGGCTACGCACGGCCAGGGCCTGTGCGCTGATGCCGATGACGTCGTCGATGGTTCTCATGTTCGTTTCCGAATTGGTGGTGTCAGTAATCTGTCGGTTGCAGGGTTCAAGTTCTGCTCATAGCGGACGATTGCAAAAGTCGTGCCACAGGTTTCTTGCCGTTTTCTGTGGCAATTTCCCAAACTTGCCGCCGGCCTGTCGCCCAGAGCGGCAAGCCCTTGCCGCTGCCTTGCCGCTTTGCTCGGCAGCTTTGAATGGCATGGCTAGAGCTGCTCGGGGCTCTCATCCACGCGGTAGCCCACATTGCGCGGTGGCGGCAGGCCCGGGCTGGGGCTGACTGCAGGGCCGCTGGTGTTGCTGCTGGGGTTGCGAGGGCCCAGGCCAAGCCGGTTTACAGTGTTTTTCAGCAGGCCTTGCAGAATCGAGTTGCGCGTGATCCAGGACTGTGGGTCGTGCCCCTCATACAGGACATGAGCCTGATTGCCAGGGATGTCCAGCGGCACTTCGGGCCTGGTTTCAGCACGGGCTGCGGGCTGCAGCACGGCCAGATAGAGCTCGTCGAGCGAGACCTGCCGGCCCTGTTTGCGCAGGCCCACCTGGTCAAAATAGGTGTCGACCAGGTGCAACTGCTGATAGACGCTCAGGCCCAGGATGGCGCGCGGTGACTGGCCATAGCCCACCCCGGCCGCGCCCCGCGCCGGGCCATCGCAAAACTGGATGATGCCGTGGCAGCGCTGGTTGGTGGCCTGTGGGTTCATGCCGTCGCTCTCCATCAGGGTGAGGCGGGCGAAGTCGTCGGGTGAAAACCTGTGCTTTTGCGCCACCTGCAGGATCTTGTTGTACACATCCTGCTTCTCGATGGCGGGAATGAAGCCGCGCGCCACTGCGCGATCCAGGGTCTTGTGCAGCACCGGGTGGGGCAGGACAGCCTCGCGCGCGCCCCTGCCTGGCTGGGCGCTTGCATTCGCAAGAGTTGCTGCTTTGGCCGACAGCACCGCCTGAGTGCTGGGCGGGCTGACATTGCTGCGCGCAGACTGTGGCCCAGTTCCCTGGGCCAGGATGTCACCTTGCGGGTCTTGCAGCCCGGTTTGCAGGGCGCGCATATCAAGGCGCTGGCCGGTGATGATGCGGTCGGGGTTGGCGATCTGATTGTCGCGGGCCAGCGCCATCACAGCCCGGTATTCCTGGGCGGCGCTCAGTTGAACGCCGCGGCTGCTGGCCTCCTGGCGCACGATGCGGCTCAGGCTGTCGTTGGCCCTGACAATGCGCAGACTCTGCTCGGCATCCGCACTGGCGCCTTCTATGGTGGCTGCAAGGGAACTGCCAGGGCTGGCAACTGTGCTTGCGGCTGGCGCGGAGGCGGGGGTGCTGCTCAGCGTGGCTGCGGCGGTGGTTGGCGAGGGTATCGTTATTTTGGCGCCGGTGGCCGCCACCATCTCACCCGCTTGCAGACTGGCCAGATGCCGGTGCAGGCTTGTCAGATTGAGTTGCCGGCCAGCCACAATAAGGTTGGGGTTGCTGATCTGGTTGGCCTTGGCCAATTCCTGCACCGCCCGAAACTCCTGGCTGGCCGAGAGCCCCAGGCCGCGGCTTTGCGCCTCCTGGCGCACAATCTGGCTCAGGTTGTCTGTGGTTTTGATGGTTCTGAGCGCCAGGGTGGGCGAATTGGCGGCCAGTTCCAGGTCAGCCTGCGCCTGTTCCAGGGCGCGCACAAAGGCCTGGCTACCGCCTGGGGTGACCGTCTGGCTGGCGCTGCCCGGGCCTAGGGTCGGGATGTGGGGAGCGTCATCGATTCGCATGGCATCTTTTTTGCTTTGGTTGGTTCATGAACAAGATCTGTGTCAAAACCTCAACACCTATGAACAGATTGCAGCAATTTATGTGCCTGATGGTTTTTTGCCTGCAGGCCTCTCTGCCCGCAGCGGCTGCCGGGCAGTCTGCCCCCGCCCTGGCCATGCAGGAGCAGGTACGCCAATGGCTGGCCAAGACCCACGGTGTGGCTGCCACTGGCATCGAGATCGCCCCGCTGGACAGCCGGGTGCAGGTGCAGACCTGTGCCAGGGCGCTGCAGGTGGACCACCCTTTTGCCTCGCGCGACACCGTACGGGTGCGCTGCGCTGAGCCAAGCTGGCAGCTCTATATACAGGTGAGTTTCAATGCCCCCGCCAGCCCTGCTAGCCCAGCAGGCCCAGCCAAGGCCGCCGCCATCACGGTGGTGGTACCCAGGCAACTCTTGCCCCGTGGCACCATGCTCAAACCCGAGATGCTGGAGGAAACCAGCAGCACCCAGGCTCAGCCTGGTGACCGCAGTCTCTTGATTTCGGTCAAGGATGCCCAAAACGCCGAACTGGTCCGTGACATCCGTGCGGGCGAGCCGCTGCGCAGCACCGACCTGCGTCGCGCCACCATGGTCAAACTGGGCCAGGAGGTCACCATGGTGGTGGGCGAGCAGTCCAGCTTTCAGGTCAGGGTGCGGCTGGAGGCCATGCAGGATGGCCGCATGGGCGAGCAGATCAGGCTGAAAAACACCGAATCCGGGCGTCAGATTTCTGGCGTTGTGGTCGGCCCCAACCAGGTCAGGGGGCTATGATGAAAGAAAATACTCAAGTTTTGGGCGCTGGGGTCGATTCGTTGCATGCCAGACCCCAATTTGAGGGTCCCGACCGGAAAGCGAGCCAGCCATGACCGATCCTATTTCCTTTAACAAGCCGCTGGGCCCAAGCAGCCCGCAGCGTGGGGTTGCCGATAAAGCCGAGCGCAAGGCCGCCGTGTCCCTTTTTGAGGCCAACAGCGCTGAGGCATCTGCCCAGGCGGTGAAGGCCAAGAGTGCCTCGGCCGCTCGTGACGAGGTGGTTTTGTCCAATGTGGCCCAAATCGCCAAAGACCAGCCAGCCTATGACAAGGCCAAGGTGGACAGCATCAAGCAGGCGATCAAGGATGGGCAATACCCGCTCGACGCTCGCCGCATTGCCGAAAATTTCCATGCCCTGGAGAAAATGATCCGTGGCTGATGATGTGCTGGCCCAGGCTGAAGAACTGAACCAACTGCTGGCGCTGGAGTTTGACGCGCTCAAGAAGCAGGATCTGGATCTGTTCGAGTCTTTGCAGCCGGGCAAGACCGAATTGCTCGGGCGTCTGGAGCAGTCCTGCCCGAGCGCGCAGGATTTGCAGGCCGACCCCTCCTGGCAGCCGCTGCGCGACTTGCTGCTGGAATGCCGCGACCTGCACCGGCGCAATGCCATGTTCATCGAACGCAAGCTCGACACCATTCGTGGTGCCTTGCACAGCCTGCGCAGCGGCGATGCCGGCAGCCCGCTGGAAGTCTATGACCGCCTGGGACAGGTGGCGCGCTTCAGCCGCGCCCGTGCCTACCAGGAAGTCTGATCCCCATCACCCTCAGGCTGGGCCTGGCGAGGCTGCGTTGGTGCTGCCTGTTTTGCCCGCGGCTTTTTCATCGCCCGGGCGCATGCCTTTGAGCCAATACACCCAGGACAGCACCACCGCCACCACGGTATAGAGCTCGGGCGGAATTTCCTCATCGACATTGAGCCGGCTGAGCAGGGCCAGCAGTTGCGGGTCTTCGGTGATGAAGACGCCCTGGCGCTTGGCCTCCTCCAGGATGCGCAAGGCCATGTCTTCCTCACCCTTGGCCGTGACCATGGGCACCGGATTGCGGCCGTAGGCCAGGGCGATGGCTTGTCGCTTGTAGTTCATGCGTTGATATCCACCACCAGGCCACGCCCGGAAGGGGTCCAGTCTGCGCCGACCCTTGGTCGCTCGCCGTGCACCACCCGAAATGTGTGCAATTCCAGCCCCGCAGCGCTCAGCTCTGAGCCCAGTTCGCCCTGGCGTGCGCGTGCCTGTTCGACCACATTGGCCTGCAGTGCCCACATGGTGAGGTCAACCCGCTGGCTGCCGGTGAGCTGGGTTTGCAGCCAGAGCGGGCCCAGATCTGCACTCTTGGAGTGCACATTGACGGTGTAGACCGGTGGCTCGCCCTCGCGCTGGGGGGTGCGCCGAAACACCAGCTCGGCCGGGTTGGCGTCGGTAAAGGGCAGGGTCAGACTGAACAGCACTTCGCGCTGAGCCTGGGCTTGCACCGACTGCACCTGGTTGGCTTCCAGGCTGTCCATGGCACGCCGCGCAAGCAGTTGGTCGGCACTGGTATCGAGATCGGCATCGCTGTCCTGTTCCTCCAGGGCGATGAGCAATTTGCGCAGGAACTGCTTGGGGTCGATGCCCGGGTTGATGCGGCCACGGCCAATCCAGGCTTCGGAGCCCATGGCGCCCATCAGGGCATTGCGCAGGGCATCGGGGCTGAGTTGCGCCATGCTGAGTTGCAGCCCGCGCCATTGCGCCATGAGATCGGGTCGGGCCAGGCCCTGCAGCAAATCGGCCATCCTTTGCCCATTGAGCAGGTTGCCCAGGTCGCCCGAGGCAGGGCGGTAGAGCAGGCTGGCAATGCGCGAGACGGTGGGCTCGCCCGAGCGGCCAGCGCCGGCCAGGCTCAGGGGCATGAGGCCCCAGCTGCCATCGGCGCGTTCCTGCACCCGCAACCAGAGTGACCGGCCAGCGCTGAACTGGGTCAGCAGCGCTGCTGGCATGTCGATCAGTTTGCCCCGAAACAGCAGGGAAGGCTCCCCGCCCGAGGCGCGCACCATGGCCTGCACCACCTGGCCGTCGTGCAGGTTGAGCTCGGCCGCGGTGGCAGCCGGCAGAGGCAGCAGTTTGCCTTCGAGAAATATCGGTTGGACGCGGCCTTGCGCAGGCTGCGCTTCGGCCGCTGCCCCGATCATGGGAAGCGAATCCAGTCGCGCCGCGCGATCGGGTCGCTCGGCGGCACAGCAGCCGGCGGCTCGGCAGCTGCTGGCGGCGGGGGCGGCAGATAGGGGCTGAGGGTGGCCATGATGATCTCGCCGTGTTCGGGCAGCAGCATCTGGCTGCCCGGGCGCAGGGAGACTGTCTTGCCCTTGCCCAGCTGGGGGTTGGCCTGCAGCACGGCGTTGCGCAGGATCTCTGGCTTGAGCGGGCTGCCCTGGTAGGTGGCATACACCAACTTGTCCAGGGTGTCGCCTTTCTTGACGGTATAGCTATTGGCGGGCAGGGCCGGCACGCTATTGGCAGCACCTGCCTTGGCGCTGGCTGCTGCAGGCTTGGGCGCATCGGCAGAGCGGGCTTGCTGCTGGCTGATGGCTCCCAGGAGCATGCCTAGCAGGAGCAAGGAGGCGACTGGCCAGGACCAGCGCAGTGGTTTGCAAGAGGCCTGGCTGGCAGCAACTGCCTGGGTCGGTTCATGGTGCTTCATGGCTCGGTCTTTTTAACGGGTTGGGGCGGTCTTGGCATTTGCCCGGCTTGAGGGCTCGGGCACCTCCCTGGGCACGGAGGCGGTTGGCCAGGCACGCCAGTGGTTTTGCACCGAGGAAGCAGGGCCTGCCAGCACGGTGAGAATGGATTCATTGGTGCCGACGGCGTCCACCCGCGCCAGCAGGGTCTGCGCCGCACTGTCCTGTTCCAGCAGACGCTGAGGAAAGCGGTTGGGGTCGGCAATCAGCCACTCGTCGCCACGCTGCACGCCCGCCAGCACCCCAGCGCTAAGCTTGAGCTTGTTGCCCTCGGCCTTGAGCACCCGTGGGCGGATTGGCTCGCAGCGCAGCCAATGGCCCAGGGTTTTTTGAAATTGCTGCAATTGTGAATGCAACAGGGCTTCACTGGCGGCATGCAGGGTAGGGCGGCGCCATTCATCAGTGTCCAGGGTCAGGGCCAGCAGGGCCTGTTCTTCGCGTGGGGGGCCGGGGCGGTCGATAGGGGTCAGGCGCAAGACCATGTGCAGCAGCAGTTGCAAGGCGGGCTGGTGCCATGGGTTCCATTTGCTAGCTTGGCCGGATACCTCGCGCAACTGGGAACTGATTTCCAGTTTGGCCTGCCAGGGCTGGTTTTCTGCGGCATTGCCCAGCAGGGCGCGCTCATACGCGGTGATGTCCTGGTTGACCAGGGGCTTGGCCAGATCGGGCACCAGCTGCCAGACCTGGCCTGCTTGGGAGGTGGTGATCCAGTGTTCGCGCACCAGGCCAGGCACGCGCTGCCCAAGCACCGGGTGGGTGTCTGCGTCCATACGCAGGGAAAACTGGATCGTGTGGCGGAGCCGGTCATTGAAGACCGGGGTGGCACAGGGCTGCTCCTGCAGCTGCAATGAAGTGGGCCGGGTGCGCTGGGCGATGGTCTGGCCCGAAGCCTTGGCGGCTGACTCCTGGGCTGGTCGCAGACCAGTCTGCGCTTGGGCCTGAGGCAATTGAAGCTGGGCCTTGGCCTGGCCGTCGGCATCGCGGGAAAAACCCAGCACACGCACACCCTGCAGCTGCATGGTGTTCTTGAACACGCTCAATTCATGCAGGCCGCCGCGGCTGTCGATCCAGGTGGTGCTCTGCACCTTGGTTGGAGATTGCAGGGAGGCCTCGACCAGGCCAAGCCGGATCGCTTCGAGCCGCTCCTGGGCACTCAGGCTTGCGGGCACCGGGGTGTTCTGAGCCAGCGCCAGGGCCGGTGCCAGGGCCAGCAGGCCAAGCTGCGCAGTCTGGCGAGTCGAGCGCGCCAGACGATCGATCGATAGCTTGAGCTTACCGCGCCTGTCGTCTGGACAGGGCGTGGCCTTGGCTGGCGCGCGCAGCATGATCAGCGCGCATTGACCGCCACCTGACCGACGAACACAGCGCGTAGTTCCTGCACCATGTCCCGATCGAGCGACAGGGTTGTTTCATAGGTATCGTCACCCACCGGCGTGATGCTCACCAGGCGCGCACCGTAGATCACTCCCTCAACCTTGGTGCGGAAAGTGTCATTGGTCATGACCATGTCAGCCACCGTGGAGTTGGCATCCATCTGCTGCCCGTAGACCTGTTCGGTCAGGCTGCGGTAGGCATCAAGCTTGGACGCCCGGATGGCCATCAGGCGCTGCTGGGCGGGATTTTTGTGCTGCTGCACACTGATGACGGCATAACCAGTGGCCGACAGGGTTTCGCGTTTCTCAACCACCGGTACCATGGCGGTGGGTGGCTTGGGAGCTGGGGTTGCCAGCTTGACCTCTTTTTCCTTGGGCGGATCAAGGCTGATCGAGCTGCAGCCAGCCAGGCTTGCCAGCACTGTGAGGGCCAGGGAGCAGGTGCTCAAACGAGTGCGTGTCATGCGATGTCCTTTTTGGTGTGGGTGCGGCCTGGGACTTGCGTTGGTCAAGCCAATTGGTCTCACCCTGTGAATCGACAGCAGATGGGCAAGCTTGAGTGCCATGATGGGGGCCCCATCGAGCGACAGATAGGCTGGCTTGAGGGTCAAGCCTATAAATATTTGCATGAATGTATCACTAGGGTAAGTACTAGTCCCTACCTCAGGGTAAGTACTAGTCCTTAGCCCCTAGAATTGTGTCCCAATTGTGTCCGACCCGAGAACCCCTTGCCAGCTCAGTGGCCAGATGGGTTTGCCCGAATAACAAGCCAGGCTCCAAGACCCAGTCGCAGAATAATGTCAACAACACGCGCCACCTCGAGTTTTCTCGGCCACAGTGCTGGCGCATCGTCAATCCGTATTCTGTTGGACTGTGTGGCCTCCTCCAGCGCCACGGTCTTGCTCACAGGTGAAAGTGGCACTGGCAAGGAGCTGCTCGCACGTGCGCTGCACGAGCAGTCAGAGCGCCATGGCGGCAACTTCGTGCCGATCAATTGTGGCGCCATTCCCAAGGACCTGCTCGAGAGCGAACTCTTCGGGCATCGCAAGGGTTCTTTCACCGGGGCCTCGGCCGATCGTATTGGCCGATTCGAGTTGGCCCACGGCGGCACCATCTTCCTCGATGAAATCGGTGACATGCCCTTTGACATGCAGGTCAAGCTGCTGCGGGTCTTGCAGGAACGCACCATCGAGCCGGTTGGGGGCAGCCGCCCAGTGCCGGTGGATGTGCGGGTGGTGGCTGCCACCCACCGCGACCTGGACGCCGAAGTCGCGGCCGGTCGCGTTCGCGAAGACCGGTACTACCGCCTCAATGTGCTGCCCATGCACATACCCCCGCTGCGTGAGCGCGCCGAGGATGTGCCCGAGCTGCTGGAGTTTTTCGCTGCCAAATTTGCTGGCAAGACCAACAAGCCGATCCGTTTCAGCGCCGAGTTCCTCGATGTGCTGAAAAGCTATGCCTGGCCTGGCAATGTGCGTGAGCTGTCCAACTTGGTTGACCGTTTCACCGCCTTGTTTAGTGGCCAGCAGATTGATCTGGCACTTGTACCGCCTTCTTTCCTGCCCAAGGAGTTGCGTGCGCTGCAGGCCCAGCGCGTGGGCCAGCCTGCGACCACGCTCGAGCTCAGCGCCCATGCCTCCAACGAACGCGTGCTGGCAGCCACGCCGGCTGCCAAGGCTGAACCAGCGCAGGTTTCAGCCGACCTGCCTGGCAACGATGTCGAGGACATCATCATGCTGGCTCAGGGCCTGCCCTGCCTGCCGCCACAGGGCCTTTCGCTCAAGGATTACCTGGCCGATATCGAGCGCGACCTGATTTTGCAGGCGCTCAACCGTTCCCAGGGCAATGTGTCACAGACTGCGCGCCTGCTCAATCTGCAGCGCACCACGCTGATCGTCAAGCTCGACAAGTACGAGCTGCGCCACAACGACAGCGTCGACGACAGCGGCATCCAGGCCGCCGCCTAACATCCTCCCTATCGCTAGTCTGTGCCAACAGGCATGTGACATCGCACCCGCACTCATGCGGTCATGCGGTCATCGGATCCGCCAATAGGATTCTTTATAATACGATTCATCATACGATTTAGGGGGTGATGATGAATCCCGTAGCTGCCAATGATCTGAAAACCAAGGGCATCAAGGTGATTGAAGAGGCGCTGCAAACTCAGAATGAGGTGGCGGTAACAGTTCGGGGGCAAGTGAAGTATGTGGTGATGGGGCAGGAACACTACCTACACCTACGTGAATGTGAACTGGAAGCTGCTTTGGCAGAGTCCAGGACTGACTTGGCAACAGGGAATTTTGTCAAAGAGACGGTGGCCCAGCATATCAAGCGGCTTAAGCTACTTCAGCAAGCCTCCTAATGAGCTGGCAACTTATTTATACCCAGCAATACAACCGGCGAGCTGCCAGGTTTCTACAAAGAAAGCCACAGATCGAGAGCCAATACGCCAAGACACTCGAGCTGCTGGAGCTTAACCCTCATCATCCCTCACTACGTTTGCATGCCTTGAGCGGCAGGCTTGCCGGGCTTCACAGCGTTTCAATCAGCCTGAAATACCGCATCACACTGGAGTTGATCATTACCGAGCGCGAGATCGTCCTTATCCATGTAGGCGACCATGATGCTGTGTACCGATGACCGGTACAAGCCAGGAATAAGGGGGCGGTCTAGGGCTTGGTGCTGAGCACGCCAGCGCCCGGGGTGGGCACTGCCTCATTGCCGACCCGCGGGTAACGCACCAGGACCTCACGTTTGCGAGTATCTGCAGCTGCAGCTTCCTCGGCTTTTTTCTGCTGGGCCTGCGCCTCTGCTTCGGCCCTGGCCCTTCGCTGCTGGGCCTCGGCCTGCGCCTGGGCTTGCAACTTGGCCTCCTGGGCCTGCCGTTCTTTTTGCTGTTTGGTCAGGGTTTCCAACTGGCGCTTCAAGGCACCGGTGTCGCCCGCCGAAGAGCGCAAACCCTGCATTTGGCCCGACATGGCGTTGAGCGTCTGAGTCTGAGATTGCAAGCGGCTCTCCAGAGCCTGCACCTGCTTGGTCAGGGCCTGATTTTTAGCTTCCACTTGTTTGGCGGTCTGCTCGGAGATGCCCTGGGTGCCCATGATGATCTCGTTCATGCGCACCTCAATGCGGGCTTGCGCAGCGGCAATGCCCGCCTGCTTGGCCACCATCTCCTGGAAGCCCTCATTGACTGAGCCCACCACCTCCAAGCCCTGGTTGAGCTCACCCACGCGCATGCTCATGGAGGCCAGCATCTCGTCAAACTGATTGATCCGGGTCTTGAGGGTGAAACTCATGGTGCCCAGAACCACCGCACCGAGCAACATCAGGCTGGCGGCAAGCACCAGTAGGACATAAAACTTGACGTTCTGGCGCCGGATGGCACTGTGAATATCCTTGGTGGCAGTCTTGAGGTCGGCACCGGCATTGGTGGCCATATTGGCTGAACGGTTGGCCAACTCGGCCGACTCAAGCACAACCAGCTTGATGTCGGAAAACTCCTTCACAGCGCTGTCCAGGTCGGTCTGGCTTGCGCCGGCCTGAGCAGACTCTTGTGCAGTGGCGGTTTCAGTGCTCATTCAGGGCTTCAAAGGTTCAGCGGGCTTCACTCAGCCCTCGGCTTCCAGTTTTTCCAGTCGGCTTTTGAGCTGTTCATTTTCAATACGCAGGTGCACCACCCTGGCCGGAAAATCCATTTCGGGCAGGTCCGGGGCTGGCGCCTGCATGGCGCTCACAGTGGTATCGGCCGCAGCGACAGAAGCTTGAGCCGCTGCCTGGATTTCAGGCCTGGCAACAAGCACCGGGCTGTCGGTTATGACTGGGGCCTTGGCCAAGTTGGTCGGCACACCCACTTGCACCGGAACGGCTGCTATGTTCTCAGCCTGCTTCTCGGGCGGTACCTTGAGCAGGGTCTGGCGATCGGCCTCGGGAGCCGAGACAAACTTGTCAGGCCGTTTGCCAAAGTCGTCGGGCGTGGCGCTGACAAATTTGTCTGGCAGGATGACTTCCTCTTCCTCGCCACCTTCAGCCTTGTAGGTTTTTTTGATCTGCGGGCCTTGCGGGGTGGCTGTCTTGGCCACCGCCATGCGTGAGCCCTCTGGGATCGTGACCTCGTGGGCCTGATCGCTACGAAAAATTTCGGAATCGCTCATGGATGGACCTTCAGGGTTTGGCGGGCTTGGCCGATTGCATTTGCAGTCTATCTTGCATGGCCTTGGCGGTGCGGGCCCAGGCGTCCTTGGGCATGCGCTTGGACTGGATGAATTCGTTGGCCTGATTGCGGTTGCCATAAGGTCCGCTGATCAGGGCAAACCTGGCTTGTTTCTCTGCCGCCACAAACTGGGGCACGATGCGGGCATCGCTCAGATCAGAAAACTTTTTCTGCACCTCCACTGCCTGGGCATAGGTCAGGGAAATGCTGTGCTGAATGACCCAGCTACCCGCTTCCAGGCCCTTGGCCCAGCGCTCACCCTGCTCTGCGCCATCGGGCAGCTCGGTCAGCAGGGCGTTGGCGGCTTTGTCCTTGGGGGCGGGCTCGCTGCCAGGCGAGGCGACTTGCGAAGGGGCTGAATTGCCGGGCTCTGATTTTTCTGGAGAGGAATTGCCCGGAGCTGGGTCGGCTGAAGGGGGCGTGGCAACTGCTGCTGCGTCGCCCGCGGCGGGCACCGGCGCTGCTTCTGGCGCCTTGCCTTGCGCCACCTCAGGTTCGGCCTGACTGGCCACAGGTTTGCCCAACCAGAGCTCTTTCATTTTCTTGACCAGGGGGTGCGCCAGCAGATTGTTTGGGTCAGCTGGCTTGGGCGCCTGGCTGTCACTGTCTGCTTTCGGGCTGGCCACTTGAGTGCCGCCCCAATAGGCCGGGATGTCATCGACAACCTGCGGGTTGAGCCAGATGGCCACCAGCACGGAAAAGGCCAGCAGGGTGACAAGCAAGGCTGACAGGCCCAGCAGCCTGGACAGTCCCCGGCGTTTCTTGCTGCTGGCCGCGGTGTCGGAGGGGGGCGGCGCTCCTTCGCCTGATGCAGCAAGCTGGCGCTTGTCCTTGACAGGCACAGAGCCAGGCGGGGCCATGCGCTGGATCAGCTCGCGCAATTGGTCATTGCGCTCAGGATCTTGCTCCTGGGCCAGGCATTCCTTGATCTGCTCCAGGCTGGGGCGCTCGATAACCCAGCGCAGGACTGACTTTTCGCGCGATTCCAGACCCTCGGGCGAAATCTGGGTGCCGCCATAGACCAGCATGGCACGGACCTGGGCGCCAGGAAATTTTTCCAGCAGTTGCAGCAGCAACAGGGCCTCACTGGATGGCAAGGCCCCCGCATCATGGACCACCCAGATCTTCAGGCCCTGGGTGCCGTGGCCGGGGCTGAGGGCCTGGGCCATGGGCATGTCGGCCACCACCTGGTTGAATTTTTCAACAATGGCATCGGCATCGTCGGGGAAAAAGGGCTTGATCTCGCAGACAGGCAGGTCTCTCTTGAGCCGTTCCAGCAGGCACAGCTTGTAGTGCTCGGCCAGGGCCTGGACTGGCGAGATCAGGGCCAGGCTTTTGCCTTCGCGGGTGAGCGCGTTGAGGGCCGCTTCGTAACGGATGCGGTCAAGAATTTGAAAGAAATGGGGTTCCATGGCGCAGTTGACTCAGCGGGTCAATTTTGCGCGAGTTTTCCGTCGGCGTCGAACAACATCGAGCGGGGCACCTTGGGACTGGGTTTGGCCATCGGTTCCTGGCCGGGTCGCACATCACCCAGGCTGAAGACATAGGCGATCACCTGGGCCACCGCCAGGTACAGCGCCTCTGGGATGGGCTGGTCTTCCTTGGTGGTGAAGTACAGGGCACGGGCCAGGGCTGGCGCAGCAAACATTTCGACGCCGTGGGTGTGCGCCTCCTCGCGAATGCGCGCAGCCATGTGGTCTGCGCCCTTGGCCAACAGGATAGGCGCGCCATCGCTGGTGGGGTCGTAGGACAGGGCCACAGCAAAGTGCTGCGGGTTGGTGATGACCACATCGGCTTCCTTGACCTTCTGGATCATGCGTGCGTTGGCCATCTCGCGCTGACGCGCCCGGATGGCGGCCTTGACCTCGGGGCGGCCCTCCATGTCCTTGAGCTCGTCCTTGACCTGCTGCTTGGTCATCATCATGCGTTTTGTGAAGGAAAAGCGCTGGTAGGGCACATCGATCATGGCAATCAGCAACAGGCTCATCGACAGCCACAGGGCCGATTCGCCTATCATGCGGCCCGCTGCGGCCAGTGCCGGCTCCAGGCCCATCTGGCCCAGCAGCATGAGCTCGTCCATCTGCCGGCTTACCAGAACCCAAAGCACGATGGCAACCAGCGAAAATTTCAGGATTGATTTGCCAAGTTCGACCAAGGAGCGCGCACCCAGCATGCGGCCCAGACCGGTGAGCGGGTTGATCTTGCTGAATTTGGGCAGGATCGATTTGGGCGCAAAGAGGTATCCGCCGGTGGCGCCGCTGGCCAGCACCGCCACCACCAAGGTGAGCAGCAGGATGGGCAGGATCAGCAACAAGCCCTCGCCGGCCTGGTGCAAGAATGTGGTGCCAAGAAGCTGCGGGTTGTCCAGGGTCTTGCGGTCGAAGCTGAAGCCCTTGGCAAACAGGTTGCTGATGCGTTGCACCCAGGCGTCGCCGATCAGGTAGATCAGCAGCAGGGCGCCAATGGTGACGGCTGCGGCGGGCAACTCGATGGAGCGGGCCACCTGGCCGTCCTCGCGCGCCTTGCGCAGGTGGCGTGAGGTCGGTTGTTCAGTTTTTTCTGCGCTGCTTTCTGCCATGCTGGCGCTCCTTTATTGCAGGCCCACCAGGGTGCGGACCTGGGTAAAGCCCTGCAGCCACAGCCATTGGATGCGTGCGCCGATGCTGGGCAGAGCCAGCACCAGCACGCCGAAGCCGGCAAAAATCATGGCCGGAAAGCCAACCGAAAAAATGTTCAGACTGGGGGCGGCGCGGGTGGTGATGCCCAGCCCGATATTGATCATCAGCAGCGCCACCATCACCGGCAGTGCAGTGAGCAAGGCGCCCAGAAACAGCATCGAGCTCCACACCACCAGTTGGCGCCAGGCCAGGTCGGTGGCCAGACTTTTGCCCACCGGCAGGGTGTTGAAACTCTCGACCACCAGGCTGAGCAACATGGCATGGCCACCCATACCGACAAAAATCAGGGTGCCCAGCACCAGCAGGAACTGACTGACCACCGGCACATTGCCCATATTGGGGTCGATCATATTGGCCATGGACAGGCCGACTGCGTTGGCAATCGACTGACCGGCCACCAGGATGGCAGCGGTGACCACCTGCAGCAACAGGCCCATGAGCAGACCGATCATGATCTGGTTGCCGATTTCCAGCAGGCCGCCTGCGCTCAGCGGGTCAATGGTAGGCCAGGTGTGCAGGGGATAGACCAGCCAGGTCACCGCCAGGGCCAGCACAATACGGATGCGCAGATTGATGGCGCGCAAGGAAAAGATGGGTGCGGCCACCAGCATGGCCGAGATGCGAAGCATCGGCCACAGCAGCGCATAGAAGTGCGCCAGCAGATCGGTGGCCGAGAACTCCATGGCTTCAGGTGAAGAGGCCCGGGATGCGCTGGAACAGCGCACGGGTATAGTCCACCAAGGTGACAAGCTGCCAGCCGCCCACGCTGGCCAGGGTGGCGGCCCGGGCCGCGAGCTTGGGGATGAAGCTCAGGGTGGCTTCGTTGATCGAGGTGGCCGCCTGCAGTACGCCGATGAACAGGCCGACAAACAGGGCCACTGCCAGCAGCGGCGCTGAAATCAGCACAGTCATCCACAGGGCCTGCTGGCCCAGATCGACAACGGTTGAAGTATCCATGGTGCGGGGTCCTAAGTGGCAAAGCTGGAGGCCAGTGAGCCCAGGATAAGGCTCCAGCCGTCCACCAGCACGAACAGCATCAGTTTGAAGGGCATGGAGATCATCATGGGCGAGAGCATCATCATCCCCATGGACATCAGCACGCTGGAGACAATCAGATCAATCACCACAAAGGGGATATAGATCAGAAAGCCGATGGTGAAAGCACTCTTGAGTTCGGAGGTGATGAAGGCAGGCACCAGGGTGGCAAAGGGCACATCGGCCGAGGTGAGCGCGTCGGGTCTGTTGGCCATCTGCATGAACAATTGGATGTCATCTTCGCGGGTCTGCTTCAGCATGAAGCCGCGCAACGGGCCTTCTGCGGCGGCCAGGGCCTTGTCAAAGGCCAGACTGTTGTTCATATAGGGCGTGACGGCATTGTTATAGACCTCGGTCAACACCGGCGACATGATGAACAGGGTGAGAAACAGGGCCAGCCCCACCAGCACGGTGTTGGGCGGCGTCTGGCCGGTGCCCAGGGCCTGGCGCAAAATCGACAGCACAATGATCACCCGCACAAAGGCGGTCATCATGAGCAGGAACGATGGCAGCAGGGTGAGCGAGGTCATCAGCGCCAGCACCTGCAGGGTCAGGCTGTACTGCTGGCTACCCTTGGGGCCGCCGCTGACATTGACCATGGGAATGCCCTGGGCCTGGGCCCAGATGGGCAGGGCCAGCAGGGTGAGCAGCACCAGGCCCAGCAGGCAGTGCTTACGGCGCATGAGGGGCTCCGGTGAGTTCGTTCAGGTCAAAGCGGGGGCTATTGCCCGTGGCCAGGGAAGCGCCGCCCTCCTGGCTCCAGTGGGCCAGCGCGGTGAGTTGGGCCGGGCTCATGCCAATCAGCACCTGCTGCCCATCCACCTGGACCAGGGCCAGCTTGTGGCGGGTGTTCAGGCTCAGGCTTTCGATGAGCTGCAGGCGGCGTCCGCGGCTCTGGCCGGAGATCCTGGTCTGCATGCGCCGCAGCAGCCAGAGCAGGCCACCCATCAGAGCGATGACCAGGGCCATGCTGCCGATCAGGCGCATCAGATCGGCGCCAGAGATTCCTGAAGGCATGGACTACCTCACAAATTCTTCATGCGCTCGGAGGCTGGAGCCACCCGCGTGAGGCGCACACCATAGCGGTCATTGACCAGCACGATTTCGCCCTGGGCGACGACGGTGTTGTTGACCAGCAGGTCCAGCGGTTCGCCGGCGATGCGATCGAGCTCAACCACGCTGCCCTGGGTCAGGCGCATGAGGTCACGAATCTTGATCATGGCGCGGCCGACTTCAATCGACAGTGTGACCGAAATGTTCTGCAACACCTCAGGGTTGATCTGGCGCTGGTTATTGGCCGATTCCGTGTTTTCAACTGTAGTGTCTGACATGGTGTTTTCCTGAAAGTTATTGCGGGTTGGGGATGCAGGCGCGCTCGATTTGCACCGCGGTCTGGGCGCCTACGCTGCCTGATTGCACATCAAAGGCGGGCAGGCCGTTGACCAGCATGCGCGCGTATTCTGGTTTCTTGAAGAAAAGAATGTCGCCTTCCTCCATGGCCTGAATCTGGCCAAGGGATGACTCGATCGAGCCCAGGACCACGCGCAGCTCCAGGCTGGCACTGTCGACCGCCACGGCCAGCTCGTCGGCCCATTGCTTGTCGGATTCTTCATTGCCGTCGCCAGTCTGCACCCGGCTGCGCAGCAGTTCGCGAATGGGTTTGAGCGAGGCGTAGGGGTAGACCAGGTCAAAGAAGCCTCGCGCCTCCAGACCGTTTTCAGCTTCGAAGCGACTCAGGATGACCAGATCATTCTCATCGGCAATCTGGGCAAACTGCGGGTTGATCTCGGAGCTCACCAGCTCAAATTCCAGCGGCAGCACCGGTGACCAGGCTTCCTTCAGGCATCTGAAGAACACTTCCAGGATCATGTTGATGATGCGGGTTTCAGTGGGGGTGAACAGGCGACCGGAGGGTAGCTGCCCCACGCCTTTGCCAAAGCCGCCAAAAAAGCTGTCCAGGGAGCTGAACACCACGGTGGGGTCAAGCACCACGATCGAGTAGCCGCGCAAGGGGTTCATGCGGATCACATTGACCGACATGGGTGCCTGCAGGCCTTTGAGATAGTCACCAAAGCGCACGATTTCCACCTGCGTTGGGTTGACCTTGGGGCTGCTGCGCAGCATCTCCACCAGGCCCAGGCGGAACATGCGGATGAAACGCTCATTGATCATGTCCAGCGAGGTGACATTGACCCCCAGGCTGCTGTCTTCGCTGGCCAGGTCGTGCTTTTTCACCCGGGCGGCAGTGTTGTAGCCGGTATCAACTGGAATCGAGCCGTCCTGCACGCCTTCGGCCAGCGCCGAGAGCTCGTCAGGGGTTAACAGGTTGGTGGCCATGGGGTCTGTCTGGGTGAGCTGAACGGTTTACTGGATGACCATATTGGTATAGAGCACTTCCTCAATGCCGCCGAAGTCTTCATACTTCTCCAGCAGGGAATTCATGGCATTGCGGATCTTGCGCGCCAGCTCCACACGAAATTCGGGTTTGTTGATGTCGCTCTCAGGCACCTGGCGCAGCACATCAAGCACAGTCGAGCGCAAGGCCAACTCATGCTTTTTGACATTTTCAAAAACCCGCTCGTCGTAGTGGGTCATGATCGCCAGCGAGACCGACATCACCTTCTTTGAGTTCATCAGATTGACCAGAAAGTCTTTATCAATCTGCATGTAGGTGTAGTCAAAGCGGGTGATTTCCGGCGACTTCTTGGACAGCTTGCTTGGCTTGGCGTCTTTTTTGGCGCCCGCTTTACCGCCATGGCTGACGGCTTCCTCGGCGCTTTCCGGATCTACCGGGGGCTTGGGATTGAAGTAGCCGGAGAAAAACAGGGTGCCAAACACCGTGCCGGCCAATACAACTATCAGGCCGACCACACCCAGGAGGATCGTGACGATCGACTTCTTGGGCTTAACTTCTGCTTCGTCGCCAGCTTCTTCTGCCGGCGCTGCGTTAGCTGCTGTTGCCATGTGTTACCTCTTCATGTCTTAGTACGGGCTTGGATGTCAGAGCGGATCATTCCATTAGACCATCTCATCCCATCCATCGGCAGATTTTGCTCTGGGTGCCTGTATTTTCAAAACTGTTTCCTGGTTTGGCTCCGGGTTGGTGATGTTGCTGGACACGGACGGCTGCCGGGGTGTCGGATTTCCGCCAGTTTTCTGCTGACCATCGCCATTTACCCATACGTTAGCAACAGTCATGCCTACCTGTGCCAAGTTGTCGCGTAATTTGGCAGAACCCTGGGAAATCAGCTCACGGGTCAGGGGGTTGTCGGACTTGAACAGGGCGTCCAGACCGCCCGAATTCATGTCGAGTTCCACCGAAATCTTGCCCAAATGGGCTGGCTTGAGGCGCAATTCCAGCCGCCACTGGCCCTGCTCGATCTGTTGCTGCAGCCGCTCGCTCAGGGCCTGGCCGAGCTTGTCGGCCAGTTGTGCAATCTGGGCAGCCCGGTCGGCGCCACCCCCAGCCGTGCCTTCGGCGGCGTTCTTTTCGGTCAGGGTCAGGGTCGCGGGGGCTTGGCTTGAGTGGCCGATCTGGGCCCGGTTGTCATTATTGAAGGTGGCCGACACCGTGCCCAGGCCATCCCCGGTATCGGTAAGCGCGCCGATATCCGCGCCGCCCAGATCAATTTCCAGTTCGGGCACGGTGGATTTCTTATTGGCGGACAGCAAGCCATCGACCAGATTGGCCCAGGGCTGGGCCAGGTCGCTGCCTGCTGCCTTGGCCAGCTGCCGGGTCATATTTTCCCAGGTCGGAGCCAGGCGCAGGCGCATCGCATCCAGCGGCCCAGGCTCAGGTGGTAATTCTGCGCCATCGGCATCGAGGCGGGCCGGGCCAGACCCGTTGACGGCAGCCGGGCTCAATTGTTTAAGGGTGGCTGAGGCACCGGAGGCAGCCAGCAGGCCTGTGAGGGCCTGGGCGCTGACATTGTGACTGGTATTGGGGTCAGCCGCCGTGGGCTGGCCTGCCAGGGCTAGCGTCAAGCCGGGGCTGACAGGGCCAGTGGGCGGGACCGGTTCAGGGGCTGAGGCGGCGAGTTGTGGATTGGCAAACCAGCTCGGTGGTGGGGCTGTGGGCAGCATGGTGCTGGCCAATTCGCCAATGGCCTGGGGGGCCATATTGGCCTGCGACCGATCCGCCAGAGTTGGTCGCTCGAGCAACAAGCCGCGGGGGCTTCCCAATTCAGTGAGCTCGCCAAACAGGGCCTTGACCGCGCTGTCGCCCAGGCCCTGGGCCTTGGCAAAGGCGGCCAGGCTGTTGGCATCGGGTTGCGGGGCGTCGGCAGTGACCAGAGCAAACTTCTGGCCCAGGCTCAAAGTTTGCAAGCCAGTCTGGCCTGCCGTCAGGCCGCTGGCGGCAAGATCTTGCCGCTCGCTGTCGGGCAGTAGGGCTCGCATCAGGTTGGCAAACTCCTTGCCCAGCATCGGGTTGCGGCCGATGCCCTGAGACCCGGCGGATGGCGGGCCGTCCCCGAGGGTTAAGGCATTCGGGGCGGTGGCGGTCAGTAAATTCAGGTTGGCGTCCATGCTCATTCCAGTCGTTTGGCCAGCTGCTTAGCGGTGCTTTAGCGCCGGTTCGACTGGAATGAAGCAAAAAGCGTGACCGGTCAGGCTTTGCCGCCTGGGCCCGGGCCTGTCGAAATATGGGTGGCATGGACTTTGCTCTCCAACCGGCATGACCACCTATACCCTGTCAACGGTTCGACAGAGCCTGAACAAAATTGACTACACCGGCCTGGGGCTGCCCCTGCTGGTGCTGTTGATCATGGCCATGCTGGTGGTGCCCCTGCCGCCTCTGCTACTGGATGTGATGTTCACCTTCAACATCGCCTGCAGTCTGGTGATCATCATGATTGCCATTGGCACCCGCAAACCGCTTGAGTTTTCCAGCTTTCCCTCGGTGCTGCTGATTGCCACTATGCTGCGGCTGGGCCTGAATGTGGCCTCGACCCGAGTGATCCTGGTCAACGGCCATGAGGGGCATGAGGCCGCCGGCAAGGTGGTGGCGGCGTTTGGCGAGTTTGTGATCGGCGGCAACTATGTGGTCGGTTTCATTGTCTTTGCCATCCTGATGATCATCAACTTCATTGTGGTGACCAAGGGCGCAGGCCGGGTGTCAGAAGTGATCGCACGGTTCACCCTGGATG
>CAXRBE010000059.1:0-29848 GCA_964228805.1 Burkholderiaceae bacterium | reverse complement strand
GCCACCATGATGGTGGGCGCGCGCGCCAATTTTGCCCTGGGGCGTGACTGGCCGGCCCTGGCATTCATGGGCTATTGGGAAGGCAGTCATGGCTCGCCAGCGCGTGCGCTGTGGGTGCAGTCCGCGATCAGCCTGGCCCTGGTGATGTTTGGTTTATTACAGGCCGACGGCTTTGGGGCCATGGTTGAATTCACCGCGCCGGTCTTCTGGACCTTCCTGTTCCTGGTCGGGGTCTCTCTGTTTGTGCTGCGCATGCGCGACCCTGATGCCGAGCGGCCCTTCAAGGTGCCGCTTTATCCCTTGACGCCCATTCTTTTCTGCCTCACCTGCGCCTACCTGGCTTATTCCAGCATCACTTATGCGGCGAGCAAGAATGCGGTAGGTGTTTCGCTCTGGGTGATGGCCATTGGCATCCTGGTGCTGCTGCTGATGCGGGTGATGCGACCCAGGCAGCCAGTGCAGCATCACATGTGAGCACAGGCTAAGGCTCGGGCGACTTATTCAAAGCCGCCGCTGCGCCGAACACCGGCGGCTTCGGGGCCAGTCAGCATATCGATCAGCATGGCCGCCCCTTGCGGCTGTTTGGCTGCGGCAGCCACAGCAGCCACATAGACAGTAGCCAACTCAAACTCCTGCGGCAGCATGGCGACCAGTTCGACGCCGGTCGTGTACAGAATTTCTGTGGCCTGGGTACAGCCGATCAGCCCGCTGCCCTGGTCCTGTGCCATGGCCTGCATGGCGGCAGCCCCGTTGGGAAACGCATGCAGGCGCGGCGCCAGCTCGTGCTCCAAGCCCAACTGGCGCAGCACATTCATGAAGTGGATGCCCGCGGTGGCTTTCAGGGGGTCTGGGAAGTAGATACCACTGGCAGACCGCAGGGCTTCTTTAAGGGAATTAGCGGTTCCGACATCTGGCCTGGGAGCGCCCGTCTTGACAGCAATGCCTGTGCGCACCCGCCCCAGGGGGCGGGCGCTGCCAGGCACCACCCGGCCCGATGCTTCCAGCTCTGCAATCAGGGGCTGGGTCAGAATGAGAACATCGCAGGGTTCGCCTGCCAGCAATTTCTCGCGCATGGCGCCTACCGCGCCAAAGCTGCCCTCGATGGAGCGCCCGGTCTCGCCATAGAACTGCGCCCGAATGGCTGCAACCAGGCCCTGGGCAGCCCCGCCACTGAGAATTTGCAAAGCACTCATGGAATGAAGATCAGTCTGCCTTGATGCCGGCGCTCTTGATGACACGCGCCCATTTGGCAATGTCCTCGCGCAGGTATTTGTCGAAGGCCTCCGGGTTCATGCTCATGGATGTGGCCCCCTGCTTGGTCCAGAGTTGCTTGACTTCGGGCAGGCCGGCAATGCGCGTCACCGCTTCATTGAGCCTGTCCACCACCGCCTTGGGCGTGCCACGCGGCGCCATCAGCCCCAACCAGATGGTGGCCTCATAGCCCGGTACACCCGCCTCATGCAGGGTTGGCACATCAGGCAGCACATCGGAGCGTTTGAGCCCGGTCGTGGCCAATGCCTTGACCCGACCCGCACGTGCCTGCTCGGCCATGGTGGTGACCGCATCGAACATCATGTCGACCTGCCCCCCGATCACATCGGTGCGCGCACCCGAACTGCCGCGATAGGGGATGTGCACGAGAAAAATGCCGGCCATGCTCTTGAACAGCTCCCCGGCCATGTGATACGGCGTGCCCGGTCCGCTGGAGGCATAGTTGAGCTTGCCTGGGCGGGAGGCCGCCAGCTTGACCAGTTCACCCAGGTTGCGGACCGGCAGCGAGGGATGGGCCACCAGCACCAGATCGGAATAGTTGACCGGGGCCACCGGCACAAAGTCGCGCATCAGCTGAAACGGCTTGTTGGGCAATAAGGTTTCGTTGACGGTGTGGGTGTTGGACATCATGAGCAAGGTGTAGCCATCGGGCGCAGCCTTGGCCGCCAGGTCGGTTCCGATCACTGAACCGCCGCCAGGTCGGTTGTCCACGACAAAAGGCTGGCCCATGGTGTCACTCAGGCGCTGCGCGAGGAAACGGGCATAGTTGTCGGCCGGGCCACCCGCAGCAAACGGCACCACACTGCGCACCGACTTGTTCGGATAAGCCCCACCAGCGGCAGTCTGGGCCGCCGCACCGGAAGAAAAAATAAGGAACAAGACACCCCAGAGAAGACGCCCGGTCATGGTACGCATAGCCAATTCTCCTTATATCTATAGCTGCATTTGATCAAATTGATTCTAGCTGCGCTCGCCACTGCCCTTCCATAGGTGTTTGCCTGGGGCAAGTCCTAAACCTGAAGGGCCGGCTCCTGCATCAGTTCAATCTGGTCCTGCAGTTCGTTCACCTGGCCGCGCCAATAGTCACTGTGGCCAAACCAGGGAAAGCTGCGCGGAAAGGCAGGATCGTCCCAGCGCTGCGCCAGCCAGGCGCTGTAATGAATCAGCCTGAGGGTACGCAAGGGCTCGATCAGGGCCAATTCACGTCGGTCAAATTCACGAAACTGTTCATAGCCATCCAGCAAACAGGCCAGCTGATGGGTGCGCTGCCGTCGGTCGCCTGAGAGCAGCATCCACAGATCCTGCACCGCTGGCCCCATGCGCGCATCATCCAGGTCGACAAAATGCGGCCCCGGTCCGTCTGCTACCGGCATATCCACTGGCGTCCACAGAATGTTGCCCAGGTGGCAGTCGCCATGCAGACGAAGCCTGCGTAACGAGGACTCACCACCGCGCAGGACATCATGTTCAGCCACCAGAGCCAAGGCCAGCGAGCAGGCCTGTTGCCAATCGGCGCGCACATCGGGCGGCAGGCAGTCGTGCGCAAGCAGCCAGTCGCGCGAAGCCAGGCCATAACTCTGCAGATCGAGCCTTGGTCGCTCGATAAAGGGCTGGCGGACACCCACCAGATGCAGCCTGGCCAGAAAGCGGCCTATCCACTCCAGCACTTCGTCGTCATCCAATTCGGGCGAGCGTCCACCTCGACGCGGGCTGACCGAAAAAGCAAAGCCGGCAAAGTGATGCAGGGTGGCACCACGCAATGGCAAAGGTCCAACCACGGGCACTTCGGCCGCCATCAGTTCGGCGGCAAAGGCGTGCTCTTCCAGAATCTGCGCCTCGCTCCAGCGCGCTGGCCGGTAGAACTTGGCCACCACAATGCGCCCGTCATCAAGATGCGCCTGATAAACCCGGTTTTCGTAGGAGCTCAGGGCCTGCAGACGGCCATCACCGGATAAACCGACACTGGCCAGCGCGTCCAGCACCACATCGGGGGTCAGCCGGTCAAAGGGGTGGGACGAGCTGGCACTGGCAGTTTTCATGCGCTGGAAAAAGTGACGCGCCAGATCAATTCGCGTTGCCGCGCCACCTGGAGTGAGGCCAGATCAGATGGTCATGCCACCATCGACCGCAATCGCCTGGCCGGTGGCAAACACAGATTCGTCACTGGCCAGGTAGACAACAATGGGCGCGATCTCGGGCGCCTGCGCCAGCCGGCCCATGGGCTGGCGAGCGACGAAGTTTTTGCGCGCCTGCACCGGATCGTCGTAGGCATTGATGCGGTCCTGCAAGGAGGGCGTGTCCACCGTGCCCGGACAGATGGCGTTGCAGCGAATGCCCTGGCCCACATAGTCAGCCGCCACGCTCTTGGTCAGGCCAATCACTGCCGCTTTGGAGGCACCGTAGAGAAAGCGATTGGGCAGGCCCTTCATGCTGCCGCAGACGCTGGCCATATTGATGATGCTGGCTGTGCCGCCGGCCGCGGTTTTCTCCAGCATGCGCGGCAACACGGCCTGAATCATCCAAAACTGGGCCCGTACATTCAGGTTGAAGGCAAAGTCCCATTCCTTGTCAGTAGCTTGCAAGATGTTGCCGTTGTGAACAAAGCCAGCGCAGTTGAACAGCACATCCAGCGCCGGCAAGTCAGCCGCCAGCTTAGTGATGGCCTGCTTGTCCAGCACATCAAGCACCGCGGTCTTGATTCCACTCACGCCCGCGTAGGTCTTGAGCAACTCAGGGTTGACATCGGTTGCCAGCACCTGCGCCCCTTCAGCTGCCATGGCCAGTGCGGCAGCGCGTCCGATGCCCTGGCCAGCGGCCGTCACAAGGGCTTGTTTTCCTTTGAGTCTCATATCGCTTCAATCTCCATAAAAACTTTCTGGCGTTGGCTAATCACATCCCAGTCCCAGTCGATGCCCAGGCCGGGTGAGTCGGGAGGCAAGGCGTACCCCTCAAGCACCCGCAAGCGTGAGGTGGTGATGTCGTCAAGCTGCGGAATGTACTCGACCCAGGCGGCATTGGGCACGGCCGCGCACAGGCTGACATGCAACTCCATCAGAAAATGCGGGCATACCGCCACATCAAAGGTTTCAGCCAAATGGGCGGTCTTGATCCAGGGCGTGATGCCACCAATGCGCGCCACATCGGGCTGCACGATCGAGCAAGCACCTTGCTCTAGGTATTCACGAAATTGCATCGGATGGTAGAGCGACTCGCCGACTGCCACCGGCACCGGGGTGTGCGCGCGCAACTGGCCATGCCCAGCTACGTCCTCAGCAGGCAAGGGCTCCTCGATCCAGGCCAATCCAAGGCCAGCGAAGGCTTGCGCGCGCCGCACCGCCTCGGCCCGGTTGAAACCCTGGTTGGCGTCGGTCATGAGTTCGAAGCCTGGCCCCACCGCCTCGCGCACTGCGCTGAGGCGGTCCACATCTTCGCTGAGGTGCTGTCGTCCGATCTTGACTTTGGCACCCCGAAAACCCTGGGCCTGTGCCTCAAGGGTTTGTTCGACCAGGGCTTGCGGTGACAGGTGCAGCCAGCCCCCTTCGGTGGTGTAGAGCGGCACACGGGCCTGCGCACCCCCCAGCAAGCGCCACAGGGCAAGGCCCTGGCTGCGCGCACGCCAGTCCCACAGCGCGGTATCGACGCAGGCCAGCGCCAGGCTGGTGATCGCCCCCACAGCGGTCGCGTGGGTGTGAAAAAACAAGTCTTTCCAGATCGCTTCGGTGCGGACCGGGTCAAGGCCGATCAGGCGCGGCGCAAGATGGTCCTTCAGCAGGGCCAGCACTGAGGAGCCGCCAGTACCAATGGTGTAGGCGTAACCGGTGGCGTCGATGCCATCGCTGCAGTGCAGGGTCAGCAATAGGGTCTCTTGTGTGACGAAGGACTGGATGGCATCGGTTCGCCGCACCTTGGGCGGCAAGTCCACCTGTCGCAGACTGACCCGATCTATGCGCACCTCAGCCAAGTGGCGCTCCAAGGCACAAGGCCATACGGGTTTGTGCGGATCGACTTGGGCTTGACCTGATAAAACAGAACATGTGATGATTGTGGGACTGGTCTGACCACTTGTCCAATTCTGGTTTTCCCCATGCCTTTGCAAACTGTCGAGCCCAAGCGCCTGTACCGGCAGATCGCCGAACAACTGCGTCAGGCCATTGGCCAGGGCGAATTTGCACCCGGAGCGCGCCTGCCGGCCGAGCGCGACCTGGCCAGGCAACTCGGCGTCAGCCGCCCCTCTTTGCGCGAGGCGCTGATCGCGCTGGAAGTCGAGGGGGCGATTGAGGTGCGCATCGGCTCAGGCATCTATGTGCTTGATCTTGCCCGAGGGCCTGCCAAGCGCCCTCCGCTCGAGCCCACCCCTGAGTGGGGGCCCTTGCAGCTCACGCGCGCGCGCGAACTGGTCGAAGGGGAGGTGGCCGCCCTGGCAGCGCGCCACGCCAAAAAATCCGATGTGGCTGCGATCGAGCGAGCTTTGCAGCAAATGCGGGAAGATGTGGTGGCCGGGCGCGAGCCCCGCGCCAGCGATGAGGCATTTCATGCCGCGATTGCCCAGGCCAGCGGCAATGAGGTGCTGCGCGACACGGTGCACGGTTATTGGCGCGCCCGCTACGCGCCCATGTTTGAGCGATTAGGCGGACACTTCGAGTCCCGAGCTTCCTGGCGTGCCGCCATCGGGGAGCACCATGCGGTGCTGGAGGCCATTCGCGTCCGTGATAGCGAAGCAGCGCGCCAGGCCATGCAGACCCATCTGAAGAAAACCCATGCCCGTTATAGCGCCAGCTGGATCCAAGCCAAGCGTGTCACCCACTGATTTCACCACCCCTGTCTCATTCAACCCAAGGAGAAACCCGATGAACAAACGTCTCACCCTGCAAGCGCTCGCCGCCGGCGCACTGATCGCCGGCGCCCTCACCCTGCCCGGCATGGCGCAGGCCCAGAGCAAGCTGAAATTTGCCCATGTCTATGAAACCTCGGAGCCCTTTCACAAATGGGCACTGTGGGCGGCCGACGAGATCAAGAAGCGCACCGCTGGACGTTATGAGATGCAGGTCTTTCCCGCCTCCTCGCTAGGCAAGGAAAGCGACATCAATCAGGGCTTGACCCTGGGCACAGTGGACGTGATCTACACCGGCCAGCTGTTTGCCGCTCGCACCTATCCGCCGCTAGCCATCGGTGGTGCGCCGTTCATGTTCCGCGACCACAACCATTGGAAGTCCTATGTCAACAGCCCGGTCTATGCCGACCTGGCCGAGGGCTATTTCAAGAAGGGGGGCAATAAGCCGATTGCCGTCACCTACTACGGCGTGCGCCACACCACCTCCAACAAGCCGATCAACAAGCCGGAAGACATGAAGGGGCTCAAGATCCGGGTGCCAGATGCCCCGCTCTACACCATGTTCCCGCGCGCTGTTGGGGCCAACCCAACCCCGATCGCCTTCGCCGAGGTTTATCTTGCCTTACAAAACAAGACCGTTGACGCGCAGGAAAATCCACTGCCGACCATCGAAGCCAAAAAATTCTATGAGGTGCAGTCGCACATCAACCTGACTGGCCACATCACCGAAATGCTGCTGACCATTGTGAGTGGTCAGGTCTGGAACAAATTGTCCGATGCTGACAAAAAGACCTTTGAGGCCGTGTTCCGGGAAGCCGGCGCCAAAGCCAGCGATGAGATCGTTGCGGCTGAAAATAAGCTGGTCAATGAGTTTGTGACGAAATACAAGAAAAACGTGGTCAAGCTTGACCGCAAGCCTTTCCAGACCGCGCTGACCCAATTGCATCTGGGACCGGACGCCACCTGGGACAAGGCCACCTACGACAAGCTGCAGGCACTGAAATAAGTGTTTCACCCAGGGGCCGCCTCGCGCGGCCCCTCAATTGAAATTTCGCCATGCACGGCTCTGAAGAAAAACCTATCCTCACCGATGACGGCGAGTTCCATGCCGAGGATGAAGCAGTTGACCTGTCGCAGAATAAATTTGAAGCCTGGATTGCCCTGGGCCTGTTCTGGTTGCTTGGTGCCACGGTGTTCTACCAGTTCCTGACCCGCTACGTACTCAATGACTCAGCCGCTTGGACAGAAGAAATTGCGCGCTACCTACTGATTGGTGTGGTGTTCGTTGGCGGGGCGATGGGCGTGGTCAAAAATCACCACATCCAGGTCGATTTTTTCTATCGTTTCATGCCGCGGGCGATGGGACGCGGCCTGTCAACACTTGTGGACGCACTGCGAATTCTGTTTTTGGGTGCTTGCGTGGTGCTCACCGGGATGATGATGGACAAGCTGGGCAGCAACTCGCGCATGACCCTGGTGGACCTGCCCATGAACATTGTCTATGGCGTTTGTCTGTTTGGCTTTGCCATCATGACCTGGCGCGCGATTGAAGTCGCCCGCATCCATTGGCAGCGTGGCTACAGCGCCCTGGAACGACCCGAGTCCAGCATGAGCGAGCGCTGATTTGATCCTGGGGCCAGTTCACACCATTTTTTAGCCATGCTCAAAATTCTTTTCCTGCTGCTTTTGAGCGGCGGCATTCCCGTAGCCATTGCCATGGCGGGCTCGGCCCTCATCTACATCTTGTGGAGTGGCAACATTCCCCCGTTTGTGGTGATCCATCGCATGGTGGGCGGCATCGACAGCTTTCCATTGTTGGCCGTACCTTTCTTCATCCTGGCCGGCAACCTGATGAACAATGCCGGCATCACCAACCGCATCTACAACTACGCGCTGGCCCTGGTGGGTTGGCTCAAGGGAGGGTTGGGCCATGTCAATGTGGTTGGCTCAGTGGTGTTTGCCGGCATGAGTGGCACTGCGATTGCCGACGCCGCAGGTCTGGGCACGATCGAGATCAAAGCCATGAAAGACCACGGCTACAGCACCGAGTTTGCCGTTGGGGTAACGGCCGCCTCCGCCACACTAGGCCCGATCATTCCGCCCAGTCTGCCCTTCGTGATCTACGGCATGATGGCCAATGTCAGCGTGGGCGCGCTGTTTCTTGCCGGCATCCTGCCTGGCGTATTCATGGCTTTTCTGATGATGCTGACAGTGGCCTGGTTTGCCCACAAACATGGCTGGGGCCGCGATGTCAAGTTTGAGTGGCCGCGCCTGATCAAGGCCCTGGTCGAGACTGTGGTGGTGATCGGCTGGCCGCTGGCCCTGTGGCTGCTGGTCAACGATCTGGGCCTGCCGCCACAACCGACGGTGATTGCTGGCCTGCTGCTGCTCTTTGTTGCCGACAAGCTGTTTAACTTTCAGGCCGTGCTGCCGATCATGACGCCGGTTTTGCTGATTGGTGGCATGACCACTGGCATTTTTACCCCCACTGAGGGGGCGATTGCCGCCTGCATCTGGGCCCTGGTGCTGGGCTTTGCCTGGTACAGGACGCTCAACTTGAAGATGTTTGTCAAGGTCTGCCTGGACACGGTGGAGACCACCGCCACGGTGCTCTTTATCGTGGCGGCTGCCAGCATCTTTGGCTGGATGCTCACCGCCACCGGTGTGACCGCCGACATCAGCGCCTGGGTGCTGGGCTTCACCAAGGACCCGATGGTGTTCCTGCTGCTGGCCAATCTGTTGATGCTGTTTGTCGGCTGCTTTCTCGAACCCACTGCCGCCATCACCATCCTGGTGCCGATCCTGGTGCCGATCTGCCAGCAGTTGGGCATTGACCTGGTGCATTTTGGTCTGGTTATGGTGCTCAATCTGATGATCGGCCTGCTGCATCCGCCCATGGGTATGGTGCTGTTTGTGCTGGCACGGGTGGCCAAGTTGTCGGTCGAGCGCACCACCATTGCCATTCTGCCCTGGCTGATTCCGCTTCTGGGCAGCCTGGTAATGATCACTTATTTCCCCAAACTGGTACTGTGGCTGCCGAAAATGTTTTACTGAAACTTTGCGGGACAGACCGAAGCCCGAAGGGCGTAGCTCTGTCCTCAACTGATTAACAGGGGTCAAACCACTCGCTTAGCGATGTGATCTGACCCCAACTGATTAGGAATCTCATGAACTCCACCATCCGACTCCATGCCAATGACGACGTGCTGATTGCGCGCACCCAGCTGCTCAGCGGCAGCACCGTCGACGGTGTCACCGTGCGTGGCCTGGTGCCGCCCGGCCATAAGCTGGCGCTGCGCGCCATCGCCCCGGGCGCTCCAGTACGACGCTACAACCAGATCATTGGCTTTGCCAGCAAGCCGATTGCGCCTGGCGAGCATGTGCACACACACAACCTCGACATGGGCCCCGAGCACGGCGCCTTCGCACGTGATTACGCCTATGGCGCTGATGTCAAGCCCGAGCCGGCGCAGCGCGAGGCGAGCTTCATGGGCATCAAGCGTGCGGATGGCCGGGTCGCCACCCGCAACTACATCGGCATCCTGTCCACGGTGAATTGCTCGGCCACCGCTGCGCGCGCCATTGCCGACCATTTCTCACGTCGCACCAATCCGTCTGCCCTGGCTGCCTTTCCCCAGGTCGACGGCGTGGTGGCCCTGACCCACGGCACCGGTTGCGGCATGGCCAGCGAGGGCCTGGGCATGGATGTGTTGCGCCGCACCCTGGCCGGCTACGCCACCCACCCCAACTTTGCCGGCGTGCTGGTGGTGGGCCTGGGCTGCGAGGGCAACCAGATCGGCGCCTGGCTGGATGCCAGCGGCCTGCATGAAGGCACTGAGTTGCAGACTTTTAATATTCAGGACTCGGGCGGTACCCGCCACACGGTGGAAAAAGGCATTGCCCTGGTCAAGGCCATGCTGCCCAAGGCCAACGATGTGCAGCGCGAGCCCTGCAGCGCTGCGCACATCACCATCGGCCTGCAGTGTGGCGGCTCGGACGGCTACTCGGGCATCAGCGCCAACCCGGCCCTGGGCGCAGCGGTGGACCTGCTGGTGGCGCATGGCGGCACTGCCATCCTGAGCGAAACGCCCGAGGTCTATGGCGCCGAACACCTGCTCACCCGCCGCGCGGTCAAGCGCGAGGTGGGCGAAAAACTCGTCCAGCGTATCCGTTGGTGGGAGGAGTACACCCGCATCAACGGGGGTGAAATGAACAACAACCCTTCGCCCGGCAACAAAGCCGGCGGGCTGACCACCATCCTGGAAAAATCTCTGGGCGCAGTGGCCAAAGGCGGCACTACCAATTTGCGCGCGGTCTACGAGTACGCCGAGCCAGTCACCGAACATGGCTTTGTGCTGATGGACACCCCTGGCTACGACCCGGTCTCGGCCACCGGCCAGGTGGCTGGAGGCGCCAACATGATCTGCTTCACCACCGGCCGTGGCTCGGCCTATGGCTGCGCGCCCTCGCCTTCAATCAAGCTGGCCACCAACTCCGCGCTCTGGAAGCGGCAGGAGGAAGATATGGACATCAATTGCGGCGAGATCGTCGACGGCACCGCCAGCGTTGAGCAGATGGGGCAGCTCATTTTTGACATGGTGCTGGCGGTGGCCTCGGGCGAGCAAAGCAAGAGCGAGCGTCATGGCTACGGTCAAAATGAATTTGTGCCATGGCAACTAGGTGCGGTCATGTGAGCGGGCGATTCGAACCGAAAATCGTTATCTGACCCCAATTTTTTTTGGAAATGCGATGAGTGAGAAGAATGCTAAATTGATTTTGGCGGCCGAGTTGCGTGCCCATGTGGCGCGTATCGTGCGAGCCACGGGCAGCCAGGAGCAGGAGGCGCAGCGGGTGGCGCACAACCTGGTGATGGCCAACCTGAGCGGCCACGATTCACACGGGGTGGGCATGCTGCCGCGCTATGTGGATGCGGTGCTAGAAGGTGGCCTGATCCCCAACAACGGTGTGCGCGTGATGCTGGACGCTGGCGCCATGCTGGCCCTGGATGGCCAGCGTGGTTACGGCCAGACCACCGGCGAGCAAGCCATGCAGATGGGCATTGAGCGCGCCCTGGCCCACGGCAGCTGTGTCATGACCCTGGGAAATTCCCACCACCTGGGCCGCATTGGCCATTGGGCTGAAATGGCGGTGGCTAAAGGCTTGGTGTCGATTCACTTTGTCAACGTGTTGTCGCGTCCGGTGGTCGCCCCCTGGGGCGGCGCCGATGGGCGCTTTGGCACCAATCCGGTATGCATCGGCGTGCCGCTCAAGGCGCATGAGCCCTTTATTTTGGATTTCGCCACCAGCCGGGTGGCACAGGGCAAGATGCGGGTGGCTTACAACGAGGGGCGCAAGGTTGATCTGGGTTACCTGATCGACCCCAGCGGCAACCCCACCACCGATCCCGGCGTGGTGGTGGTACCGCAAGCGCCCAGCGCCAGCGGCAATCTGTTTGGTGCGCTCATGACCTTTGGTGAACACAAGGGCTATGGCCTGGCCGTGGCCTGCGAATTTCTGGCAGGCGCACTTTCTGGCGGCGGCACCTGGCACCGCGAAGGCGATGCCCGCCGCTCGGTCCACAACAGCATGCTCTGCGTCCTGATCGACCCCGTCAAGCTGGGCACCCAGGCGGCTTTTGAGCGTGAGGCCCAGGCCTTTGTCGACTGGCTGAATCAGGGCCCGGTGGCGCCAGGTCATGAGTCGGTGATGATTGCTGGCGACCCCGAGCGCAAGGCGCGCGCTGCACGCGAACAATCTGGCATCCGCATCGACTCCGCCACCTGGGCTGAAATTGAATCGTCAGCCGCCAAGCTGAATTGTCAACTTTGAAACGGGTGATTCCATGAACGCACCGCAGCCAGCAGCCCTGTCTCGCTTCATCGATGCCATGACCGCCCTGGTCGACTCGACCCAGGATGAACATATCCTGCTGGCGCAGGGGCGAGAACATTTGAGTCGGCTGCTTGAAAATGACCAATGGCTGCCTGCTGACTGTGCCCGCGCACTGCCTGATCGCTACGCCCAATACCTGCTGCATGTCGACCCCCGGCAACGCTTTTCAGTCGTGAGTTTCGTCTGGGGGCCGGGCCAGCAAACGCCGGTGCATGACCATACGGTCTGGGGCCTGGTGGGCATGCTGCGCGGTGCCGAGCGCTGCGAGGAATTCACCCTGAAGGATGGTTCACCCGAGTCCACCGGACATGAGCATGTGCTGCGAGCTGGCCAGATCGAGGCGGTATCGCCCACGGTGGGCGACTGGCACCGTGTCTCCAACGCACTGACCGATCGGGCATCGATCAGCATCCATGTTTACGGCGCCGACATCGGCAAGGTGCGCAGGCACTACCTCGATGCGCAAGGCCGGGTAGCCGAGTTTGTCTCTGGCTACACGGCTCAGTAACTTTGGCGTCACCGGGTTGGACGAGACCGCTAAGACTGGGACCAGGCCAGCTTGAAGCGTCTGGCCTGCTCTTGCACCTGCTCGGCTGTCATGCCGGGCTTGTAGAGGGCCGATCCAATGCCAAAGCCATTGGCGCCAGCGGCCCGGTAAGGCGCCATAGTGTCGGGCGTGATGCCACCTACCGGTAGAAGCCGGGTTGTATTTGGCAAGACCGCACGCAAAGCTTTCACAGCGGCTGGTGTCATCAGTTCGGCCGGAAAGAGCTTGAGCCCATGCGCGCCACAGGCCAGGGCGGCAAAGGCTTCGCTGGGCGTCATGACACCGGGCAGGCAGAGCAGGCCGCGGCGCAGCGCCTCACGAACCACCGCCTCATCAAAATTGGGCGCCACCACCAGATGCCCACCTGCCGCATGCACCTCGCGCACCTGCTGGGGAGTCAGTACGGTGCCCGCCCCGACCAGGGCCTGCGGCTGATGGGCGGCGAGCAAGGCAATGCCTTGGATCGGGTCGGGCGAATTCAGCGGCACCTCGATCAGGCCCCAGCCCTCTTGGCAGAGGGCAGCGCCGACACTCAGGATCTCCTTGGGCGTGATGCCACGCAAGATGCCGATCAGCGGCAGCTGCTTCAGGTGCTGTTCAAATTTTTCCTGGGCGTTCATGGTGTGTTCATTGATTTTGCGATCGCATGCAGGCCGGTCCAGGTGATGTGTGCGCCTGGGTGGTCGCAAGATACGCCGCACTCGGCCAGCGCCAACTGATAGCGCTGGGCCAGGGCGGCATTGGCAATCAGCACTACATGCTGGATGCCAAGTCTGGTCTGGACGCGCAACTCCTCACCAATCACCAGGCCGGAGAGGTAGCTGAGCAGCTGCTCGGGCGAGGCCTGATCGAACAGGGCCAGGGTGCGGGCGCTGAATGCAGTCTGCAGCAAGCTGTGTGAGGCGAGCGCTCGGCGCACCCCGCGCAGGAACGCGGCCTCGTCCAGGTCAGCGTCTTCGCCAGGCAGGGTGCGTGCCAGGATCGAGTGCTGACGCAGCAGGGCAAATATTTCACCGGTCATGAAGGTGCTGAAATGCTGGATGCGTGAGTCTTGCACGCGCACCCACTTGCTGTGGGTTCCTGGCAGCACCAGCCAGGCATCGCTTTGCCCCAGCGCCTGCATGGCGCCAAAGACCTGGGTTTCCTCGCCCCGCATCACATCGGGCACCGGGACCGAGTTGAGATCGCCCTGGGGCTCAAGCTGTTCACAGCGCAGGCCGGGAACAATGGCGATCTGATTAGGCCTGACCCAGGCCAGCGCGCTGACGATGTCGGAAAAACCCGCGGGGCAGGCGCAGTAGGGCGCCTCCTGCCAACCCTGACGGCTGCCCACCATGCCCGCCATCAGGCAGCGTAGCCCCGGGGTCGCCGCCAGCCAGTCGCCAAAGCTGGCCTCGAAGGTGGCGGCAAAAGCACCAGCGGGCACGCTCAGGATGCCGCGCGCAAAGGCGCGCTCTTCAATCACCTGGCCCGCGGCATCCAGCAAGGCACCACGCAGCGAGGTGGTGCCCCAATCGACCGCCAGAAGGGATGGCGTCATAGCAGGGCCGCCACCGCCTCAGGCCTAGGCAAGGGAGCGACGGCGCCGTAGCCTTGCACTGCCAGTGCCGCAGCCGCGTTGGCATGTCGCGCCGCCTCGAACAAAGGCAGACCTTGCGCCAGCCGCGCCAGCAGATAGCCACTAAAGCAGTCGCCGGCACCGGTGGCGTCGACCAGTGACACCTGGTGCGGGGCGATCTGCTCACGCCGGTGCCCATCGCTCACCAGAGCGCCCGCTGCACCCTGCTTGAGCACCACCACAGGCGCGCCCAGCTGGTGGCCCCAGTCAATGATGGCATCTGGCTCATGGTGCTTGCACAAATGCACCGCATCGTCCAGGCTCGGTAAAAAAATATCGCTCAGAGCCACCGCCTGTGCGATGCAGGCGCGGGCCCGCTCCAGGGGCCAGAGCTTGAGCCGCAGATTGGCATCAAACGAGGTTTTGCCACCCGCTTCGCGCACGGCCTGCATGGCGGCATAGACCGTATCGCAGGCACTGGTGGAGATGGCCAGTGAAATGCCTGAGGCATGAAGATAACGGGTCGAACGCAATGCCGTCTGCACCGCTGGACTACGCAGCCAGGCGGGGCTCATCTGACTGGCGGCTGAGCCCTTGCGCAGATAGCTGAATTCGTGGCCAGTGGCGCCGTGGGTGACGAAATAGATGCCGGTCGGATGCTCACCATCGACAGCCACCCCTGCGGTATCAACGCCCTCCTGCTGCCACAGCCTCATCAGTGCCTGACCGAATGTGTCGTCTCCCAGGCGGGTGAGATAGGCTGTAAGGGCACCCGCACGCGCTGCAGCGATCACCGCATTGCTGGTGTCGCCGCCAAAACCCTGCAGGAAATTGGGCTGGCCCGGCGAGGTCTGGTTGAACTCGAGCATGGCCTCGCCCAGCGCGACCACATCCAGAGACTTGAACATGGGCTTGGTTTACTTCAGGCCAGCCAAGGCTTGCGTTGGATAGCCGGGCTGGGTGCGACAGTCGTCGATGTATTGCTCGATGATGGCCTGAAACGAGGCATCTGGCTTGAGGCCAAGCGCGCTGGCGCGCTCAGCGGTAGCGCCGCGCGCCCAGTTGGCCACGATGGTGGCAATGCGCTCGTCACGCTCAAAGCGCACGCGCTGGCGCACCTTGGCACCGGCCACCTGCTCCAGGGCGACCAGCATGTCACCCACACGCATGTTCAAGCCAGGCAGATTGATCGCCAGACGCCCACCCATGGCCTGCTGGCTGGCTTCAAACACCGTGATCAGGCTGTGCACTGTGTTGGAGGGCGAGGCAATCGGGTGGGTGACATCGGGATCGACCGGGCAGATCGCTTCCATGCCCGCCAAGGGCTCGCGGATGATGCCACTGAAGAAGGAAGAGGCCGCACCATTGGGGCGGCCCGGTCGCACACTCACGGTCATCAGGCGCGCCGAGCGGCCATCGATGAAGCCCTTGCGGGTGTAGTCGGCGATCAGGTATTCGCACATCAGCTTGTGGGTGCCATACGAGGTCTGTGGTGAGGGCAGGGTCTTGTCGGCCACCAGGTCGGGCAAGGGATTGGATGCATCCGGCCCAAAGACAGCTACCGAGCTGGAAAACACCATCCTGGGTGTGTTGCCGGCCCGGCGCAGACCTTCGAGCAGCAGGCGTGTGCTGTCCAGGTTGGAGCGCAGCCCCAGGTCAAAATCCAGCTCGCATTCACCCGACACCGCCGAAGCCAGATGGAACACGCCGTCAAAGCCGGCGGCAAACAGCTCACCCTGCTCCAGCATCTTGCCGACATGGGCTTTGACGCGCGCATCCGCCAACAGGTCGGCGGGTGGCGCCACCAGATCGGCAATTGCCAGCTCGGTGATGCGGCGCCCGTCCAGTTGGCCGCGCTTGAGCAATTCGCGTGCAAGGCGTGCGCCCAGAAAGCCGCCGCCGCCAGTGATGAGTAGTTTCATGGAAAGAGTACTTTCAAGAAAATGTTAGGTGCGCGATATGAGTCTTCGCCGCAATCATTGACATGCGACGCATGTCAATGATTGTCTTTCGGGACGAAGGCGCCGCGTTGGCCGACCAGGAAGTCCAGGTCGGCGCCCTCGTCCGCCTGCAGCACATGGTCGGTGTAGAGCTTCCAGTAACCCGACTTGAGCGGCGGCTCGGGCGCCTGCCACTTGGCCAAGCGGGCTTTCAGTTCCTCGTCACTGATCAGCAGTTGCAGCTTGCGCTTGGGAACATTGAGTTCGATCATGTCGCCGTTCTGCACCACGGCCAGCGGGCCGCCCGCGGCGGCTTCGGGTGCGGTATGCAGCACCACGGTGCCGTACGCTGTGCCGCTCATGCGCGCATCACTGATGCGCACCATGTCGGTGATGCCTTTCTTCAGCACCTTGGGCGGCAGAGGCATATTGCCAATTTCGGCCATGCCGGGGTAACCCTTGGGCCCGCAATTCTTTAGCACCAGGATGCAGTTTTCGTCCACATCAAGCTTGGGATCATCAATGCGGGCGTGGAAATCATGGCTGTCCTCAAAGACCACCGCGCGGCCGGTATGCACCAGCAACTCGGGCGTGGCGGCGCTGGGCTTGATGACCGCACCGCGCGGCGCCAGGTTGCCGCGAAGAATGGCAATGCCGGCCTTGTCCTTGAAGGGCTGGTCCATGGTCTTGATCACGCGCGGGTCAAAATTCTGAGCATCCGCCACGTTGTGAGCCACGCTCTGGCCACTCACCGTGATGATGTCCTGGTGCAGAGTAGGCAAGATTTCTTTCATCACAGCCGGCAGGCCCCCAGCGTAACAGAAGTCCTCCATCAGGTGCTCGCCACTGGGCTGCAGATTGACCAGGCAAGGCATCTCGCTGCCAAGGCGCTCGAAATCGTCGACAGTGAGCTTGATGCCCAGCCGACCGGCGATCGCAATCAGGTGGATCACCGCATTGGTCGAGCCGCCGATCGCCGCCAGGGTGCGGATGGCGTTTTCAAACGCTTCGCGGCTGAGCACCTGGGTGATGGTTTGGTCCTGATGCACCATCTCGACAATGCGTCGACCCGCATTGCGGGCCAGCACATTACGCCGTCCGTCCACTGCGGGGTAGGCCGCATTGCCCGGCAAACCAATGCCCAGCGCCTCGACCATGCTGGCCATGGTGCTGGCCGTGCCCATGGTCATGCAGTGGCCGTGACTGCGGTGCATGCAGCTTTCGGCCTCCATGAAGTCCTGCAGCCGCAAGGTGCCGGCGCGCACCTGCTCACTCATCTGCCACACTCCAGTCCCGGAGCCGATTTCCTGGCCACGCCATTTGCCGTTGAGCATGGGGCCGCCACTGACGCCAATGGTGGGCAGCCCCACACTGGCCGCACCCATCAGCAAGGAGGGCGTGGTCTTGTCGCAACCCATCAGCAGCACCACCCCATCAATCGGGTTGCCCCGGATGCTCTCTTCCACATCCATCGACGCCAGGTTGCGATACAGCATGGCGGTCGGACGTAACATGGTTTCACCCAGAGACATCACTGGGAATTCCAGCGGAAAGCCGCCCGCCTCATACACACCAATCTTGACCTGCTCGGCGAGGGTGCGAAAGTGCGAGTTGCAGGGCGTGAGTTCGCTGAAGGTGTTGCAGATGCCGATCACCGGGCGTCCATCAAACTGGTCATGTGGCACGCCCTTGCCCTTCATCCAGCTGCGATAGACAAATCCGTCCCGGTCCTGGCGGCCAAACCATTGCTGGCTGCGAAGTTCAGATGGCTTCTTTTTTGCGTTCTTGCTCATGATGAATACATTGAATAGGCTGCAGACTGAAGGCATGGCTGATGCGCCGATCTGGGCACGAGGGAAAACCCCAGGGTCGTATCCGCCATGAAAGAGCCGCTATGGTAATACGATAGAAAGCTTCTATGCCTGTGTGGCCCAGCCACAGTTTTCATATGTCCAAAGCCGATGTTTTGTCAGTTGCCAAGTTATCCCCTTTTTACCAGGAGCCGCTTGCGGCCCATTTCACTGTCCATGACCGTGTGCATACCTCAGACCCGGCCTCATTCACCACCCTGGCCCCGCGCATCCGCGCGATTGCCGCTGACGGAAATTCGCGTGTTGGTGCCGACCTGATCGCCCAGCTGCCAGCTCTTAAAATTATCTCGGTTATGGGCGTGGGCTACGACGGCATCGATGTGGCTGCCGCCAATGCCCGCGGCATCATGGTTACCCACACGCCCGATGTGCTCAACGACGATGTGGCCGACCTGGCGCTGGCCCTGATGCTTTCGGTGGCGCGCGCCCTGCCCCAGGCTGAGCAATTTGTCCGAACTGGGCAATGGGAAAATGGCGGCTTCCCTCTCCAGCGCAAAATGTCAGGTGCGCGCCTGGGCATCGTCGGCCTGGGGCGTATCGGTCAGGCCATCGCCACGCGTGCTGCTGCTTTTGGCATGTCGATTGCCTACAACACGCGACAGCCCCGCCCGAATTTGCCCTATCGTTATTTTCCAAGCGCCAAGGCACTGGCGGCTGAATCGGACTTTCTGGTGGCCATCACGCCGGGGGGTGAAGGCACCCGTCATCTGATCAATGCCGAGGTCCTCAAGGCACTGGGTCCAAGAGGCTACCTGATCAACGTCGCGCGCGGCTCAGTGGTGGATCAGGACGCCTTGATTGAGGCTCTGGAAAAGGGCACGATTGCCGGGGCCGGACTGGATGTCTTTGCCGATGAACCCCATGTGCCCGAGCGCCTACGCAAGTTGTCGAATGTGGTGCTCACCCCCCATATCGCCAGTGCCACCCACGAGACCCGTCGCGCCATGGGTGAGCTGGCCTTTGCCAACCTGGAGGCGTATTTTTCAGGCAAGGCTCTGCTGACCCCGGTGCCCGAGTGCCGTTGAACGGCAGGGTTTTCCACAACTCGCAAGCCCTGCTCCACTCGGTTACCATCTGACTTCAAGCCCTGCGGGTCATCCGGCCTGCATCAATTAACTAAGGAGAGACTGATGCATTTCAAGAATTTATTGGTCAGTGCGCTTGTCGCTGCCGGCCTGCTGGGCGGCGCTCAAGCCCTGGCACAAGAAAAACTCACCATTTTCTGGGTAAAAGGTTTCTATAAAGCCGAAGACGATGCACTGTTTCAGGTGATCAAGAAGTTTGAAGCCAAAAACAAGAACATCAAGATCGAACTATCACAATACCCCATTCAGGACACCATTCCCAAAACTGTCGCCGCACTGGATGCTGGCAATCCACCAGATCTGGCCTATTCCGATGTCTATGATTTTCAGGTGACCGCCAAGTGGGCCTACGATGACAAACTGGAGGATATTTCCAGTGTGATCGATAGTGTGCGCGCCAAGTTTGAGCCCAATGCCCTGTCGACCACCTTTCTCTACAACAATGCTGCCCAAAAGCGCGCCTACTACGCCTTTCCCATCAAGCAACAGACCATGCATATCCAGTACTGGAAAGACATGCTGGCTGAAGCTGGTTTCAAGGAATCGGACATTCCCAAAGACTGGAAAGGCTACTGGAGTTTCTGGTGTGACAAGGTGCAGCCTGCTTACCGCCAGAAAAGTGGCAAGCGTGGCTTTGGTACCGGCTTCCCCATGGGCGTGGACTCCAGCGACTCTTTCTACTCCTTCCTGACCTTTATGGACGCCTACAACGTCAAGTTGGTCAACGACTCGGGCAAGCTGCTGGTGGACGATCCGGCTGTGCGCCAGGGCCTGATCAGCGCCATGAACGATTACACCTCGGCTTATGCCAAGGGTTGCACGCCACCGTCCTCTACCAGCTGGAAGGATCCGGACAACAATGTGGCCTTCCACAACAAGACCACAGTTCTGACCCATAACGCCACGATCTCGATTGCCGCCAAGTGGCTCGACGACATGAACAACGCAGCGCTGACACAGGCCCAGCGTGACGAAGCCAAGAAAAACTACACCCAGCTGATTGCTACAGCAGGCTTTCCCAGCAAGCCCGATGGCAGCAAGATGGTTTATCGCGCAGCGGTGAAGACCGGCGTCATCTTTAAAGCCGCCAAAAACAAGGCCGCCGCCAAGAAGTTTCTTACCTTCCTGCTCGACGAAGCCAACCTGCAACCTTATGTGGAAGGCTCCCTGGGCCGCTGGTTCCCAGTGATGAAGGCCTCGCAGCAGTCTGCCTTCTGGAAGAACGATCCTCATCGGCTGGCTGTTTACAACCAGTTCATGAATGGCACCACGCCCTTTGAGTTCACCAAGAACTACAAATTCACAGTGCTCAACAATGAAAATGTCTGGGCCAAGGCCATGAACCGCGTCCTTAACGAGAAGGTGCCTGTGGACAAGGCAGTGGACGAAATGATCGCCCGCATCAAGGCTGTCGCAGGCTAAAGGGTTCTCGCACTGATCTGCGCCGCCAGGTCCATCAGGCCGGCGGCGTTTTTTCTTTCATCTGCTGATTTTGTTCATGTCTGAGTCTGCCTCTCTATCGATCAGCAAGTCTGGGCTGAAGTCCAATCGCAACAGCTGGGACTGGTGGGGGCGCGTGATGGTCACGCCCTACCTTTTGGTCTTTCTGATATTTGTGCTGTATCCGGTTGGCTATGGTTTGTGGCTGGCGCGGCTGCCAAGCAGTTACGAACAATTGCTGGCAGACCCAATTTTTTATCGTACAGCCGTCAATACGGTGGTTTTTTTGATGGTTGCCATCAACCTCAAAATGATGCTGGCCTTGTTTTTGTCCGGCTTTTTCATTCATACACGCTGGTGGATCAAGGGGCTTTCCGTTCTGTTTATTCTGCCCTGGGCAGCACCGTCCATCCCAACCATCCTGTCTGTGCGCTTCATGTTCAACCCGGAATGGGGCGTGATCAATTCCCTAATTTTTCAGCTTACTGGCCTTGACGGGCCCAACTGGCTCAACGACCCGACCCTGGCCCTCTCTCTTTCCATGTTGATGCACATCTGGAAATCGCTGCCCTTCTGGACCTTAATTTTGCTGGCTGGCCGGCTGGCAATTCCTAGCGAGCAATACGAGGCAGCCTCCGTCGATGGGGCGACGAGCTGGCAAAAGTTTCGCTATATCACCTGGCCATCGATGCGTACCCTCTACCTGACCTCCACCATCCTGTCCATGATCTGGACCTTGGGCGATTTTAATAGTGTGTACTTGCTCACCGGGGGAGGGCCGGCTGACATGACCCATGTGTTGGCTACCCTGGGCATCCGTTACCTGCGCCTGGACCAGGTGGACCTGGCCATGGCCGCCATTGTGGTTGCCCTGCCACTGGTGCTTCCTCTGGTGTATTTCATGATGAAAAGGCTGTCGAAATGAGCCCCCACGCTCCGCACTACGTGTCGTCGCTGCCCCCCGAGGGGGCGCTCGCCCTCCTAGAGACGGCTCGTCGGAGGTCGAAATGAGCCCCAAACGTTGGACCTGGCGCTCCGTCACCACGGAAGCCAAGTTGCTTTTGATCGGCATTCCGGTTTTCCTGTGGACCATCATTCCCGTCTACCACCTCTTCCTTTTCTCGATTTCATCCAAGGACTCAGCAACTTCAGGGCGGCTCTGGCCAAAGGAACCGACCCTGCAGAATTTCGACTTTGTATTTCACCAGAAGCATTTTTACCTTGATCATTTCTGGACGCAGCTGGGCAATTCAATCCTGATCGCTGTGGCAGTGGCCGCCATCACCCTCTTTGTAGCAACTGCAGCTGCATTTGCCATCAGTCGTCTGAAGGTCAAAGGCGGGCGCACTGTACTGAACCTGGCTCTTTTCACCTATTTCATTCCCGCCGCATTTCTGGCTGTTCCCATGTACAAGACAATGGGCGTGTACGGCCTGTTGAACAACCAGTGGGCGCTTATCCTCGCCATGGTCACCATAGCCTCGCCTTATTGCATCTGGGTGCTCAAACAGGCAAGTGACAAATTACCCTGGGAGCTGGATGAGGCAGCGCGCATCGATGGTGCCTCGGCTTTGCAACTTTTCCGTTTGGTTTACCTGCCATTGATGACTCCCTCCCTGGTAGCCGTTGGTACCTATGCGCTGCTACTGGCATGGAATGAATACTTGTACGCATTTTTGCTGCTCTCGAATGACAAAGATGTAACTCTTGCAGTCGCCCTGGGACACTTTCTGTCGGCGGACGACTCGCCCTGGGAGCTACTGATGGCCACTGGTCTGGTCTATGCATTGCCCCCTGCAGCAATCTATTACGCCTTCAAGCGCTATATGGTGGGGGGTCTGACTGCTGGCTCAGTTAAAAGCTGAACTGGTCGAGGAAATCTGACATGGCATCTGTAACGTTCAAAAACATCAAAAAATCTTTCGGCAAGGTCGAAATCCTTCACGGCATCAGCTTTGACATCGCTGACAGCGAATTTGTAGTGCTTGTCGGCCCTTCCGGTTGCGGCAAATCCACCCTGTTGCGTATGCTGGCTGGCCTGGAAGAGATCACCGCAGGCGAACTCAGTATTGACGCGCGCGTGGTCAACGACATAGAAGCGAAGGAACGCGACATTGCCATGGTGTTCCAGAGCTATGCGCTTTACCCGCATATGACTGTGCGCGACAACATGGGTTTCAGCCTGCGGTTGCGCAAAGCCAAACAATCTTTCATTGACGAGCGGGTTAACCACGCGGCCCGCATTCTCAATCTGGATGCTCTGCTGCATCGCTACCCCCGCGAGCTCTCTGGTGGCCAGCGGCAGCGCGTGGCCATGGGTCGCGCCATAGTGCGGGACCCCAAGGTCTTTCTGTTCGACGAGCCGCTTTCCAACCTCGACGCCAAACTTCGGGTGGCCATGCGCGCGGAGATCAAGGCCCTGCACCAGCGCCTTAAAACCACCACCGTCTACGTCAAGCACGACCAGATTGAAGCGATGACCATGGCCGACCGCATCGTGGTCATGAATGAAGGCCGAATCGAACAGATTGGCACCCCATTGGAGCTGTACGACCAGCCATGCAATTTGTTCGTGGCCCAGTTCATTGGCTCGCCGGCTATGAATATCTTGAATGGAAGCCTGCGTCAGGACGATAAGCAGTTTTATGTCGAGGCCCAGGGACAGCGCTGGCCTATTGCTGGGCAACCCAATGGCACCCATGGTCAGGTGGTGAGCTATGGCATCCGTCCTGGCGACATAGAACTCGCCACTGACGGGCAAGGCATTTCTGCCAAAGTGGTGGTGGTCGAACCCACTGGTGCTGAAACCGAGTTGTTGCTGCAAGTAGGTGACGCCCAGCTCATCCTGGTGATGCATGGACGCACCAGCGCGAAACCGGATGACAGCGTGCATCTGCGCATCAACGACAGCAAGGCTCATGTCTTTGATGGAAACTCCACCTTGCGCCTGAATTGAAAGGATGATCATGAGCAGCAACTCCTTTCGCCTGGATGGCCGACTGGCCCTGGTCACTGGCTCATCAACCGGCATCGGCAAGGCACTGGCACAAGGTCTGGCTGAAGCTGGCGCCAGGGTCGTGCTCAATGGGCGCGATCCGGTACGGCTGGAGCAGGCGCGCGCCCAGTTATCCGACAAAGGACTGGCAGTTTTTGCTCGCGCCTTTGATGTCACTGATGCCGCCGCCTCGCAGGCGGCTGTTGACGCGATCGAAAAAGAAATCGGCGCCATCGAGATCCTGGTCAACAACGCGGGCATCCAGCGTCGCGCCCCGTTTCATGAGTTTCCATTGGCGCAATGGCGTGAGATCATGAGCACCAACGTTGACAGTGTGTTTTACCTTGGTCAGGCAGTGGCGCGCCATATGATCGGGCGTGGACGCGGACGCATCATCAACACCTGCTCCATCATGAGCGAACTGGCTCGCCCCAGCGTTACGCCCTACACCACCAGTAAGGGGGCACTCAAGATGCTGACCAAGGGCATGGCCACCGAGCTTGGCCCTTTTGGCATCACGGTCAATGGCATTGGCCCGGGCTATATCAAGACCGAATTGACCCAGGTGCTGGCTGATGACCCGACCTTCTCCAACTGGCTGATCAATCGCACACCAAGCCGGCGCTGGGGCACGCTCGAAGATCTGATGGGCGCTGCTGTTTTTCTGGCCAGCGACGCCGCCAGCTATGTCAATGGCCATATTCTCTATGTCGATGGTGGACTCACCGCCAGCGTTTAAGTCGCGTTGAGCAGCGCTGCGCTTTACCGACTGCAAGGAATTTCTATGTCTGCTTTCCAGAAAGTCATCCTGTTCACCGACGATCATGGCCGCGCGCGTTTTCGACAAGAGCATGTCGAGCTCAACGAAGGCAGCCCGCAATCGCGCCTTTCCAAGCTGCTGCCATCGGGCGGCTATCAGCTGCGCGAAAGCCCGGTGGGGTTTCGCAGCCAGTTCCATTGCACGCCAACGCCTCAGTGGGTGTTTATCCTGCGCGGCAAGATGGAAATCGGGCTGCAAGACGGCAGTTCGCGCGTGTTCGGCCCGGGTGAGCATTTCTATTCGGCAGATACCCTGCCCCCAGGCGCCGAATTTGACCCCAAACTCCATGGCCACTGGAGCCAGCAGGTGGGCGAGGAACCGCTGGTGACCCTGTTCGTGAGGGATGCCTGAGCTGGAGCAGCTGACTTCAGAATGGGCCGCTGGTCTGGCATGCCCTTGGCACCAGGCGGCTACTTCACCAATTCGGGTGAAATCAACTTAGGCAGGAACAGCGCAATCTCAGGAATGAAAACCAGCCCCACCAGCACCAGCAACATGGGGATGAGCATGATCATGGTGTCCTTGATGGCGTAGGACAAGCTGACTTTGGCCACTGCGCAAGAAATCAGAAGGCAAAGACCGTAAGGGGGTGTGACCAGTCCAAAGGCCAGCGAGACAATGCCGATGATGGCAAATTGGATCGGGTGCATGTCCACGCTGGCTGCCAAGGGTGCCAGGGTGGTGCCGATGATGATGATCGCAGGGATTGCATCAAGAAAGGTGCCTGCGACCAGAAACACCGCCGCGATCAACAAACCCACACCTGTCTGGTCTAGCCCCCAGGTGGTGACATTGGCCAGCAGGGTTTGCGGAATTTTGTAATAGGCCAGCATCCAGCCAAATGCAGAGGCCGTGCCAATGCAAAAGAGGGTGATGGCTGACAACTTGCCGGTCTCCGCCAGGGCCTGGCGCAGATGCTGCATGTCCATCTCGCGGTAAAAGAAGATCGACAGGATGGCCGCATAGATGACTGCAACAGCCGCAGACTCGGTGGCAGTGAACCAGCCTAGAAGAATGCCGCCGACAATGATGAAAGGTGTCATCAAGGCAGGCACCGATTCGACCACGGCGATTAAAAATTCCTTGAAAGTGGCACGCGGATAAACCGGGTATTTGCGCCGGGTGGCATAGATATGCACCGTCACCATCTGCGCCAGCGCAATCAACAGGCCCGGAATGATGCCAGCCAGGTACATGGCACCGATTGAGGTGGAAATCACACCGCCCCACACCACCATCAGGATGGAAGGCGGAATGATCACGCCCAGCACCGCCGACACTGCAGTAATGGCTACGGAGAAGGATTTGTCATAGCCTTCCTTGACCTGGGCTTCGATGAACAACTTGCCCTGGCTGGCCGCATCGGCAGTCGAGGAGCCTGAAATGCCTGCAAAGAACACCGACAACACCACATTCACTTGCGCCAGTGCACCAGGCAAGGGGCCCACCATGGCGCGCGAGAGCCGAACCAGGCGATCGCTCACCCCGCCAATATTCATCAGGTTGGCGGTGAGGAGGAAAAAAGGCACTGCCAGCAAGATGAAGGAGTTGTAGGACTTGAATCCTTCGTTGAAGATCACCATGGGCGACAGGCGCGCCTCAAAAAACAGCGGCGGAAAGCAGGCCAGACCCAGGGCAAAGGCCACTGGCACACGCAAGACAAGCAAAAGAAAAAAAGAGCCAAATAGCATCAAGGCGGCAGCGCCCGGCGTGAATGCGGCCTCGGTCATGCGACGTCCTTGTAGAGCAAGAGCTTCAAATTGGCGTGGAAAGACTCGCCGAGGAAGACGATCCAGGTCAGCCCAGTGATCGGCCAGGCAAGGAAGATATAGACCATGGGCAAGTCAGCCAATTCGGAGGTCTGGTTCCAGCCGAATCGAACAAACTCCACGCCCCAGACCACAAACACCAGCGCAAACAGCAGCACAAAAAGCTGGGAAACCATGCGCAGCATCACATTGCTGCGCGGCGACAGGCTGGGCCAGACATCCACATCAAAATGGGTGCCCTCGCGCACCCCGATCATGGCGCCAATCATGATCATCCAGATCAGTAAAAAGCGTGAAAGCTCTTCAGTCCAGATGTAAGGCGGAATCCAGTCGGTGAAGCGCGAGAGCATCTGCAAGCTCACTGGCACGAGCAGGATCGCCACACAAGCCATCAGCAAGCTAGTCAGCAGACGGTGGTACGCGTCAAGAATTCTTTTCATGCAAAAAGGCGTCTGCAGTCCCAGCTCAGGCAGTCACAAAGTAGGGCCCTGACCCATCAACAATCGGGCCGCCGCCTCCCCGTGCGGGTTGGCAGGGCCCATGCAGGATTACAAGATTACTGGCTAGGAAATGATCGAGCTTGGCTGCAATCACTTGATCGCCATAATCTTGGCGTGGATCGTGTCTGCGCCAATTTCCTTGGCATAGGAGGCCATGATCGGGTCCACCAGCTGCTGCATGCGAGCACGGTCGGAGAAGGGGATCCGCTTGAGCTTGCCAGCTTTCTCCAGCACCTCCAGCTTGGCGGTATCTTCCGAGGACTCAATCTGCCGGCCATAGGCGCCAGCCTCCTTGCCGGCCCTGACGATCGCTGCCTGCAGATCGGCAGGCAGCTTGTCAAAAGTCTTTTTGGAGAAGCACAAGGGTCGCACCGTAATGGCATGCTGGGTCATGCTCAGGTTGGGCGCAACCTCAAAAAATTTCATCTGCTCCACGCCGGCCGCCTCGTTTTCGCCCGCAGCGATCACCCCGTTCTGGATGGCGTTATAGACCTCGTTGTAGGCAATCACGGTAGGTGACATGCCCACAGCGGCAAAGGTCTTGCTCCAGATCGGTGCGCCCTGCACCCGCACCTTCAGGCCGCGCATCTCGGCCAGGTTGCGAATTGGTTTGTTGACAAAAATATTGCGGGTGCCACCGCCGGCATAACCGATCAGCATGACTTCGGCTTTCTGTGCAACCTCTTCAGCAATCGGCTTCAAGACCTCAGAATCCAGCACCTTGTTCCAGTGGCTGATATCGCGAAAGAGAAAGGGGGCGTCTATAAAAGGCGCTGCCTTGGAGAAGGTGGACATGTGGGCGGGTGACACCACCGCGAAATCCACCGCCTTGCCCTGGTTCATGTAGGCGAAGTAGTCTTTCTCCAAACCGAGTTCACTGTTGTTGTGCATGACAAAATTGATCGGCTTGCCATAGTAGCTTTTCACCAATTCGCCAAACTTGACCATGGTCTTGGTAAAAGCGTGATCATTGTTGAACTGGGAAGCCCCGTGCAGGGTGATGACCTGGGCCGAGGCGGGAAAGGCGAAGGCGAACGCGGCGGCTGCTAAGGCCACACGGCGCTTGATTCCAAAAGTGCTGAAAGTCATGAAATTCTCCTCCGGGTTGGGCACATTGGGAAAGATGAATGGTCACTATTCTAGGTAGCCTTGAGGCTTCGCACAGATGGGATAAACCCTTGCTGGCTTGATTTTTTCAAGCTTCCGCCTAATTGGCTTGCCCTCGCCCTATGATCACCACCCAGTACTTTTTGACAAGGAGCGGCTGATGTGGACGGTCAATTTAAAGGGTCGCGTGGCCCTGGTTACCGGGGGTAATTCCGGAATCGGGCTGGGTATGGCGCGCGGGCTGGCGCGTGCTGGGGCAACGCTGGCCATTGTCGGGCGCAACCCCGAAAAAAACGCTGCCGCTGCGCGCGAGCTTGAAGCGCTGGGCGCCCAGGTCTTGACCCTGTCAGCCGACCTGGCCAAGGAGACTGATTGCCAGGCCATTGTGCAGGCCACCCTGGAGCGCTTTGGCCGCCTGGACATCCTGATCAACAACGCCGGCACCAATATACGCAAGCAGCCGCAGGACTACTCCCTGGACGAGTGGAAAACGGTGCTGGACACCAACCTCACCAGCGCATTTCTCTGCAGCAAGGCGGCCTATCCGGCTATGGTCGCTTCCGGTGGAGGCAAGGTGATCAACACCGGTTCAATGTTTTCTGTTTTTGGCGCCAGCTTTGTCTTGCCCTATAGCGCCAGCAAAGGCGGGCTTGTGCAGCTGAGCAAAGCACTGGCCACCGCCTGGGCCAAGGACAATATCCAGGTCAACACCGTATTGCCGGGATGGATCGACACTGAATTGACGCGTAAAGCCCGCAAGGATGTGGATGGTCTATACGAACGAGTTCTGGCGCGCACCCCTGCGGCCCGCTGGGGTGACCCGGCCGACTTTGAGGGCATTGCCGTCTTTCTGGCCAGCTCCGCCTCCGACTTTGTCACCGGCACCGCAATAGCGGTCGATGGGGGCTACCTGGCGCAGGGCTGATTACAAGAGCCCTTGCAACAGCCAGAAGACCAGGGGGATGTAGAGCACCGCAAAAACCGTGGACTCCAGCACCAGGGCGGCCATTTCGCCAGGCCGCAGGTGCAGCTGGGTGGCAAATGCCACGGTATTGCCTGCCAGTGGCACCACGCCGATGATCAGCAGCAAGGTGTGCACAGTCGTATCGAACAGTCCTAAGAAGGCGCGGTCCAACAGCGCCATGCCAAAAGTGCAGGCCGGCCAGGCCAGAAACTTGATGGCAAACAACACGCCGGTGAGCCGCAGATTGGCGCTCCAACCGCCAGTCTGGCCGAGGGCCACCCCGATCAGCATCATGCCGATAATCACCCAGGCCCCGGTGAAGCGCTCCCACCACGACAGGAACACTGTCGGCAGCGGCGCCCCGCTGGCGTTCCATAGCAGGCCCAGCAGCACTGCATAGATGAATGGCAGCTTCAGCACCTTGCGCAGGCTCTCGCCAACCGAGGACTTGCCTCGGGCACCATGGTAATAGCCGACGGTGCTTTCGCACAAGGCGACGCCGAAATTCATGAGGAAGTAGATGCCTACCGACTGTGGCCCCAGCAATACCAGCGCCAGGGGTGTGCCAAAGTAACCCGAGTTGCCCGTTGCAGCAGACATGGCAATCAGGTTGCGCGTATTGTCCGAATAGAAGTGCGCCGAAAAACGGTAAGCAAGATAGGACAAGGCGGTTGGAATCAGGAACAGCAGTAGGGGCAACAGCAGGTAGGCCGACTGGAACTTGAGTTGCGCCACGCCGCCAAAATTGACGACTGGCGACAGAAAATAGATCGCAATCATGGCCAGGGTGTGCGACTGCACCTGCAGCCAGCGCCCGGCCACATAGCCCAGTCCGATCAGCCCCAGCAGAGGCACGAGTTGGTTCAGCAGAAGAACCGTCATGCTTTGCGTTCAGGGGGGTTCTAGGGTTAGTACTGTGGCAGCGTCGAGCGGCGGCATCATAGCATTGCCCACTCCTGATGGGCGGGTGATCATGCCCGCTCAACATTCACCCGATTTTGGGTGGTTTCTCAGACCCTCGCCAATCTCATTTATTGGATCATCATGCCCACTCCATTTGACCAAGCTGCCGCCCTGCGCGTGCTCATCACCGGCGCAGCCGGCAACATCGGGCGCGTGTTGCGTGCCCAGCTCAAAGGCCGCTATGCCCTGCTACGCCTGACTGATATTGCCCCGCAGGCGCCGGCCCAAGCCGGCGAGGAGGTGCTCCAGGTCGACATCCGTGATGCACAAGCGGTGGAGCAGAGCATGCAAGGC
>CAXRBE010000058.1:0-8580 GCA_964228805.1 Burkholderiaceae bacterium | reverse complement strand
CCAGTCGACCATGGCAGCCAGGGTGGTGGATTTGCCCGAGCCGGTGCCACCCACCAGGATGCACAGGCCGCGCTTGGTCAAGGCCACTTCCTTGAGCGCTGGTGGCATGGCCAGGCCATCCAGGGTGGGCAAGGTGGTGGGGATGACACGCAGCACCAGGCCGACCTTGCCCTGCTGGATAAAAGCGTTGACACGAAAGCGCCCAACATTGCCGGGCGAGATGGCGAAATTGCATTCCTTCGTACGCTCGAATTCGGCCGCCTGTTTGTCGTTCATGATGGCGCGTGCCAGGGCCAGGGTGTGGGTGCCGGTCAGCGCCTGCTGAGACACCTTGGTCACCTTGCCGTCAAACTTGATGGCAGGCGGAAACTCGGCGGTGATGAACAGGTCACTGCCCTTGCGGCTGACCATCAGGCCGAGCAGGTCGTTGATGAACTTGGTGGCTTGATCACGTTCCATGCGGCACTCCTCAGCCGGGGAAGTTTTCCGGGATCTTGGCCTTGCCGCGCGCTTCAGCCGGGCTGATCATGCCGCGACGGACCAAGTCGGTCAGGTTCTGGTCGAGAGTTTGCATGCCCACGCTGTTGCCGGTCTGGATGGTGGAGTACATCTGGGCCACTTTGGCCTCGCGGATCAAGTTGCGGATGGCCGGCGTGCCGATCATGATCTCATGCGCTGCCACCCGACCGCTGCCGTCCTTGACCTTGCACAGGGTCTGAGAGATCACCGCCTGCAGGGATTCGGAAAGCATGGCGCGCACCATTTCCTTTTCTTCGGCGGGAAAGACGTCAATGATGCGGTCGATGGTCTTGGCTGCGCTGGAGGTGTGCAGGGTGCCAAACACCAGGTGGCCGGTCTCGGCCGCGGTCATGGCCAGCCGGATGGTTTCCAGGTCGCGCATCTCACCTACCAGAATGCAGTCGGGGTCTTCGCGCAGGGCCGAACGCAGCGCGTTGGCAAAGCTGTGGGTGTGCGGCCCGACCTCGCGCTGGTTGACCAGGCATTTCTTCGACTCATGAACAAACTCGATCGGGTCTTCCACGGTGAGGATGTGGCCCTGCTCGACCTCATTGAGGTGGTTGATCATCGCCGCCAGGGTGGTGGACTTGCCCGAACCGGTGGGGCCGGTCACCAGCACCAGGCCGCGCGGTTTGAGGGCCAGATCGGCAAAAATCTTGGGCGCGTTGAGCTGCTCCAGCGACAGGATCTTGCTCGGGATGGTGCGGAACACAGCACCAGCGCCGCGCTGATGGTTGAAGGCGTTGACGCGAAAGCGTGCCAGGCCTTCAATCTCAAACGAGAAGTCGATTTCCAGGAATTCTTCGTAGTGCTTGCGCTGGGAATCGTTCATGATGTCGTAGACCAGAGCATGCACCTGCTTGTGTTCCATCGGGTCGACATTGAGGCGGCGCACATCGCCATGGACCCGGATCATCGGGGGCAGGCCGGCGGACAGGTGCAAGTCGGAGGCCTTGTTCTTGACACCAAAAGCCAGCAGTTGGGTAATGTCCACAAGTCCCCCGTTGTTTCACCGGTTTGTTACGCTTGGAGTCATTATGACCATGATCGCTGCCAATCTGAAAACAGTTCGGGCCCGTATTCTTGATGCATGTCATGAGGCAGGCCGAGCCGCAGACACAGTGCGGCTGCTGGCTGTGTCCAAGACCTTTGGCGCCGATGCTGTGGCCCAGGCGCACGCGGCCGGCCAGCATGCCTTTGGCGAAAACTACATCCAGGAAGGGGTAGACAAGATTGCGGCGCTGACGCCACTGAAACTGGAGTGGCATTGCATTGGGCCGATCCAGAGCAACAAGACGCGGCTGGTGGCCGAGCACTTTGACTGGGCGCAAACCATTGACCGGATCAAGACGGCTCAGCGCCTGGACCAGCAAAGGCCGCTGCATCTGCCGCCCCTGCAGATCTGTCTGCAGGTCAATGTGGACGGGGGCAGCACCAAGTCAGGCGTGGCGCCCGAGGCATTGCCCGAGCTGGCGCATGCAGTGGCCGAGCTGCCGCGCCTGCGCTTGCGGGGTCTGATGTGCATTCCCGAGCCGGCCCCCAATTTCGAGGCGGCGCGGGCTGTGTTTGGCCGGGCCAGGGACTTGTTTGACAAACTCAATGCCCAGGGGCTGCAGCTGGATACCCTGTCTATGGGCATGACCGTCGACCTGGAGGCCGCCATCCATGCGGGCAGCACCATGGTGAGAGTAGGCACGGCCATTTTTGGCCAGAGACCCTGACCGGCTCAGCTCGCTTCAGGCTCGCGCCGAGCCAGGCCCTGGTACAGGTCAAGGCAACGCTCACGCCAGGCGTAGACTGGGTCGTCCTCGGCCAGCAGCTGAAAGGGGCTGCTCAGCCGCGCCCACTGGAAACCGCCAAAGGCAAGGTAATCGCCGTAACCCGGTTGCGTGCCGTTGATGAAAGGGGCGTCCTGCAGTTTCATGCGTAGCGGGCGCAGTGATTCGCGAAAAGCGCCAACGCGCTCGTCACGTCCGGCCTGCACTTCTTCCAGCGTCTTGCGGTTCTGTTTTTCGCGTGAGGCACGAAAGTAGGCGTGGTCATCAGGGTGCAAGCTGTTGTGCAGGTCGAGCAAGATCAGGCGGCTGATGCCCGCGTGAATGGTGGTCTGGACCCAGTACTGGAAAAACCGCAGCAGCTGCGCCTGAGCATCGCTGCCCATGAGGGGAGGTGTGTCGGCATAGCTTTGGTCGAGATACTGGACGATGGCCCAGCTATCGGTCACGCGCTGCCCCTCATGCTCGATGGTCGGGATGGTCAGGCGCGGGCCGCCCGGGTTGAGCGCATCGATCTGGCCAAACCGCAGATCGTGCACCTGGAAACCGATTTTCTTGTGCGCCAGCGCCATGCGCACGCGCCAGGAGTTGGGGCTGAAGTGGGCGCCACGCGCATTCACCAGGTCATAGAGCAGCATGCTAGTTTTCCTCCGGGTTGAGATGGGGTTGGCTGCGCCAGCTGTGCCGGGCGTAAAGCAGCAGATTGGCGCCCAGGTAGGCCGCCAGCAGATATTGGAAAGGCAGGTTTTGCACGAATCCCATTTCATCGCTGACCAGCACATAGGCGCAATACAGGCCCAGCACTGCAGCGGCACGGGTCGGCCAGCTTTCAGGGTTCAGCCAGGACGGTGGCAGGCGGCCGCAAAGCCAGGCTCCGCACAGCCCGCTCAGCATGCCCAGCGCGGCGCCAACTGCCACATCGGCCGGCCAGTGCGCGCCCACAGCCACGCGCGACAGGGCCACGCCCAGCGCGACAAGGAATAACCAGAGATGGCGGCGCCGATAGCCAGGCGTGAGTGAAAAATAAATTGCAGTGGCGGCGGCAAAGGCGGTGATGGTGTGGCCCGAGGGCATGGCAGCCACAAACAAGGGCTCGCCAATGACCCGGATGCCCTCCGGCCCCAGTGCTTCCAATGGGCGTGGGCTGTAGAAAAAACTTTTGCCTGCCCGGGTGAAGATGCCAGCCAAGGGCGCTGCGCACAGCCATACAAGCAGCACCCGGGGCCGGCGCCAGAGAGCAGGAGATGTGAACGCAAACACCGCCCAGCCTGTACCCAGCAAGGACAGAAGCGACCAGGCCAGGTCGGGCAGCACGCCCAAGGCCTGGTTGAGTGCGTAAAACAGGCCGGGCTCATACCAGTGTCGCCACAGGGGCAATGTCAGCAACAGCACCAGTGCCGGCAAGACCCAGTGCCGGGGCGCCAGGGGCGGCATGGCATTGACAGTGGCAGAGGTAGAGCGAGAGGCAGGGGGGGACATTCGAACAACCGGTAGGCTGCCCCATTCTAGGCCTCAGGGCTCGCCCACGCGCCTGGGCTGGGGCTGACCGCCCCAGCCCTTGCACAAATGCAGGCTGAAATGCGCCACCGGCCGGCCGGCCCTGTGCACCGCAAAGCGCTCCAGGGCTTCGCAGCTTTCGAATTGCCCGGTACCCACAGGCAGCTGGTAGGCCATCTGCGACCAGTCCAGCAACAAGGCGCTGCCTGATTTGGGCAATTCGCCAGACCAGAGCGAAAACTGATCAAAGCCGGGGGCGATCACATGCACAGTGAGAGGGCGGGCATACCAGGCCAGGCGACTGGCCAGGGTCCAGTTCTGCACGGCCAGCCGCGGCACACCCAACTGGTCAGACCAGCGGCGCGCGCGCGCGCCAGCCTCATCCCAGCCGTAGAAATCGCTGAATGGATTGAAGATCTCGGCAGGGCCACCAAGGCTGCGCAGCCAGGGTGGGCCAGCGCTCAGCATCAGGGTGAACAGGGCCAGGCAAAAAAAGGCTTGCATCGCGCCCAACAGCCAGAGCAGTCGCCGACGGCCTCTGCTCCAGAGGGCGCTCAGGCCGATGCCGGCAAAAGGGGCCAGCGCCACCCAGGCCGGCGCAGTCCAGTGCGGCAGCCCGGAGCCACCGCCTGCCAAATAGCCCAATACAGCCAGAGGCAGCAGGGCGAAGGACACCAGCCAGCGCACTGGCAGAGGTGCTGCCGGCAAGAAGCGGCCAGCGGACAGGGCGCCCCACAATACCAGCGGGTAAAGCAGGGCTTGCACCAGCACGAAGGTGGCCAGGTGGGCAACGCGCCAATCGCTGCCAGCGCCGTGATGCAACTGGTAGGCAAAGGAAATCCAGTTGTTCTGGGCGTTCCACACAAACACCGGCGCCACCAGCACCAGCGCCAAGGCCAGCGCCAGCCAAGGTGCGGCACGGCGCAAAATGGCGGCCCCATACATGAGGAGCAGGCAGGCGGCCACCGGCACGGCAGCGAAGATGGCGGTGTATTTAGCTAGCCCGGCCAGCCCCAGCAAGGCGCCCAACAGCAACCATTGGTGCGTGTCTTGTGCAAGGGCGGGGTCGAGCAGGCGCAAGGTCTGCAGCATGAGTGCAGCAGTCAGCAGCATCAGCAGGGTGTCGGGCAACAGCCCGATGCCCAGCACATGAGGCAGCGGCGCCAGGCTGAAGGCCAGCACCCCCCACCAGGCGCTGCGCTGCGCCTCGGACTCGGTGACAGAGGTGCTCAGTTGACGGTGCAGGCGCTGCCCAAGTGCATGGATCAACACGGCAGTGGCCAGCCACATCACACCAGGCAGAAGGCGCAGCACGCCCTCGTCGGCATCCAGCCCGACCAGCGGAATCTGTACCCAACCGACCAGTGGCGGATGATCGTAATAGCTGAGCGCCGGGTGGGCGGCGTAGAGCGCATAGTGGGCTTCGTCGCCCGACAGACCCAGGCTGAAGCCCAGGGCCGCATGGATCAGCGCGTGCACCAGCAGCAGGAGCAGCAGTGCGCGTGAAAGTGGTGCGGTAAGCGTGGTCAAGGACGGGCAGGCCAGGGAGATGAGGCAAGTCTAATTCAGCCCGGATCGCGCGCCCTGACGGGCGGCGCTGGGCAGCGCTAGACTGTGGCCATGGATGCTCCACTAGGTCAGATCGACCCCGCATGCTGCCCTGTTTGCGGCCAGCCCAATGCCTGTGCCCATGAGCTCGAGCGTGCCAGCGGTGAGCGCCAGGCCCCTTGCTGGTGCACCCGTGTCCGATTTGATGCAGCCGTGCTGGAGCGTGTGCCTGTGCAGGCGCGCGGCCTGGCTTGTCTTTGCCAGCAGTGCGCCAGCGCAGCGAACCAGCCATGAGCCGCACCCATGAGGAGCAGCGGCAGGCGCTGCGTTCAACCTGGCTGAGCGTCTGGGTCAACCTGAGCCTGGCCCTGGCTCAGGTGGTGATCGGCTTCTTTGCCCGCTCTCAGGCCTTGATTGCCGATGGGTTTCATTCGCTGTCCGATCTGTTGGCCGATGCGGTGGTGCTGTGGGCGGCTGACCAATCTCACCGCGCGGCCGATGACACCCACCAATACGGTCACGCCCGCTTCGAAACGGCGGCCGCGCTGGCCATTGGCCTGCTGTTGATGGCCACCGGCATCGGCCTGTTGTGGACCGCCGGGCTCAAGCTGCACAGCGGCTCAGCCATGGAGGCAGTGCATCCGGTGGCCCTGGCTGTAGCCCTGCTGACTCTGGTGGCCAAGGAAGGCTTGTTTCAATACATGCGGCGTATTGGTGAGCGGCTCAAGTCCTCGATGCTGATCGCCAACGCCTGGCACGCCCGTGCTGATGCAGCCTCTTCGCTGGTGGTGGCACTTGGCATTGGGGCCAACCTGCTGGGCTATCACAGCATGGATGCGGTGGCGGCGGTGATTGTGGGCCTGATGATTGTCAAGTCCGGGTGGGGCTTTTCAGTCGAGGCTTTCCATAGCCTGACTGACCACGCCCTGGACCCGGAGCAGATTGCGCGCATACGCCACACAATCCAGGCGGTTGACGGCGTTCGTGGAGTCCATGGCCTGCGCACCCGGCGGATGGGCGACTGGGCGATCATAGACCTTCATATCGAAGTGGATTCGCACCTCACGGTCTCCGAAGGGCACTACATTGCCGAGACCATTGCTGCCCGGGTCAAGCAAAACCATCGGGTGGCCGAGTGCACAGTGCATATCGATCCCGGTACTGTGCGGCACCTGGCTCGGGTGCTGGCCCTGCCATCGCGCGCTCAGGTGCAAGCCCGGGTGGAGCAGACCCTGGGTCAGCCAGCCGCTTTGCGTCTGCATTATCTGGACACTGGCTTGGAGGTCGAGGCTGAATTGACCATCCATGTGCCACCCGCTGAGATCAGGCGCCTGGAACAGGCACTGCAAGTGGCCCTGCAGGACATGCATCTGGCCCGTGTTCATGTCAGCTGCCCACCAGTGGGAACCCCGGCATGAGCAGGCCTCACACCCTGCAGGAGATGCAAGCGCGCTATGGCGAGCGTTACCGCTGGCTATTGTTGCTGGCGGTCATGGTCGGAACGATGGCTTCGATCATGTCTTCAACCATCATCAATGTGGCCATCCCCGACATGAGCCATCATTTCGCGCTGGGTCAGGAGCGTGCGCAATGGGCCACCTCGAGCTTCATGGTGGCCACCACCTTGGCCATGCTGTGCACACCCTGGCTGCTGGGTGCTTACGGGTATCGGCGTACCTATGTCATCACAATGCTGATGCTCATGGGTGGCGGCATTGCGGGTGGCCTGGCCAACCATTTTGGCCTGGTGCTGGCTGCGCGTGTGGTTGAGGGGCTGGCCGCTGGTGCGGTGCAGCCCATCCCGGCGGTGATCATCATTCGCGCTTTTGAGCCGCATGAGCGTGGCCGGGCCAGCGGCATCTTCGGTATGGGGGTTGTGCTGGCCCCAGCCCTGGGCCCGAGCATTGGCGGTTTGCTGGTGGAGTGGTTTGGCTGGCGTTCGATTTTCTTCATGGTGGTGCCCTTTTGCCTGGCCTCTCTCTGGCTGGCCTACCGTTTTGTTCCTGTCTCATCACCCGGCGGGGTCAAGCCCGACCCTGCGGCCAATCAGCTTGATTGGCGCAGCCTGATACTGGTTGGCGCGGGCACGCTGTGTCTGCTCAATGGCTTGGTGGCCTGGCACCAAAACGGTCTCAGCCTGGGTTTGGGTCTGCTGGCGCTGGCGTTGGTGTGCCTGATCGTCTTTATCCACTGGCAACGCCGGCAAGCGCAAGCTGGCAGCATGCCACTCATCCACCCCGCAGTCTTTGCCAACCGTCCCTTTGCCATGGGCAGCCTGGTTTCGTTTATCTACGGTATTGCCATCTTTGGCTCCACCTATCTGTTGCCGCTCTACATCCAGATGGGGCAACAGATATCGCCCTCCCATGTGGGCACCATCCTGTTGCCCGCTGGCATTGCGCTGGCTGTGACGATTCCCCTGGCAGGCAGCCTGTCAGATCGATGGCCAATTCGTGTGATGGTTTGTCTGGGCCTTTTTCTGCTGGCGCTCTCATTCGCGCTGATGACATTCATTGGCCTGCATGGTGCCATCGGGTTGATGGTCTGCTGGGTTTTGCTTGGCCGGGTGGGGCTGGGCTTCATCCTGCCCTCTCTCAACAATGGCTCCATGCGCACACTGGATTCGCACCTGGTGTCAACCGGCTCCAGCGCCATCAGCTTTCTTCGTATGCTGGGCGGAGCGGTCGGGGTCAGCCTGTGTGGCATCGTGCTGGAGTGGCGCATCGCGGCAAACGGTGACAGCCTCACGCGCCTGGAAAGCAGTACGCAACGACTGGCTGCCTTCAATGAAACCTTTGTCCTCCTGTCAGCCATCTGCGCCATGGCGATGCTGGCTGCTTGGCAACTGCGGGCGCCATCCGCAAAAATTTTGCAGTCTCCAGCTTGAGCGCGTTGACGCTCATGCGGCGCCTCTCTTTACCGCGCATGTCACTGGATAGCAAGCGAGGCTGAGACAGGTTTGAAAAGGGAGCGGCAGGCCCTGACACGCCGGGGCCCTGGGATCGGCCGATGTGTCAGTGCTCAGCGATCAGCAGGCCTGGCGCCCAAGGCTGTTTGCAGGGCGTCAACAAACATGGCCGCCACATCAAAGCCGGTCTGGTCGGTGATTTCCCGAAAGCAGGTCGGGCTGGTGACATTGATCTCGGTGAGGTGATCGCCGATCACGTCCAAGCCCACCAGCAAGAGACCGCGCTCAGCCAGCACCGGGCCGATCGCCATGGCAATTTCATGGTCGCGCGGG
>CAXRBE010000057.1:0-39827 GCA_964228805.1 Burkholderiaceae bacterium | reverse complement strand
TCCTCGGCGCGGCGCTGCAGGTCGAAGTTGCCTGCCTGGCCCCGCTCCTCCAGCCAGCGCCCGAGGGTATGGCGCAGCAGCTTGCGCCGTTGGCTGAAGGCCACCTGTACGATCTCGCCCAGGCGCGCCACATCCAGCGGGGCCGGTACTGGGTGCGGCACCATGCGCACCAGCGCGCTGTCCACCCGGGGCGGCGGCTCGAAACTCGCGGGCGGAACATGCAGCAGGTTTTCCATAGCGTAGCGCCACTGCAGCATCACGCTCAGACGCCCATAGGCAGAGGTGGCCGGCACAGCCACCATGCGCTCGATCACTTCCTTTTGCAGCATGAAGTGCTGGTCCGCGATTACGTCTACATGCTCTAGCAAGTGGAACAGGATCGGGGTCGAGATGTTGTAGGGCAGGTTGCCGACCACCCGAAGCTTGCCATGCCCAAGACCGCCTTGCGCAACGCCATCATTCATGCTGGCAGGGTGTTTGTTGACAAAGCCTTGTGCCAGGCGGGTGAAGTCGACCTTGAGCACATCGGCCTGCACCACATTGAGCTGCGGCTGCTGGCGCAGGCGATCGGCCAGGTCGCGGTCCAGCTCAATCACCGTAAGTGCACCCAGCCGCGCCAGCAGCGGCCGGGTCAGGGCCGCCAGGCCAGGGCCGATCTCCACCATGGCCTGACCTGCTTGCGGATCAATGGCGCGCACAATCGCATCGATGATCGCTTGATCGGTCAGAAAATGCTGGCCAAAGCGCTTGCGGGCGATATGTTTGTGCTTCATTCCCTTCAGGCAGGCCTGGCCCGCTTGGTGCTGGCAGCCCGGCGCAAGGTGGACCAGCGCCGCGCAGCTGCTCCCCGAAGGGAGTGCATGCTCATTGGGGCGGCTCGCGCATCTCCACATAGGCGCGCCCTCGAACTTCTTGCGCCCAGCTCACATACGCCTCCTCAAACTTGCGCTCGCGCAGCAGTTTGCGCACCATTTCGCGCCGCTCGGCCTCACTCACCTGGGTATTGCGGCGCTCAAGCAGCTGGATCAGGTGCACGCCAAAGCGTGAGATCAGCGGCTGGCTGATTTGTCCTGGGGCCAGCCGATTCATGACAGCCTCAAACTCTGGCACAAACATGCCCGGGCTGGCCCAACCCAGATCACCGCCCTGGGCGGCACTGCCATCCTGCGAATACTCGCGCGCGAGTGCGGCAAAAGTGCTCTGGCCAGACTCAATGCGTCGTTTGAAGTCAAGCAGTCGCTCGCGTGCCTGCACCTCGGTCATCTGCGAACTGGTCTTGAGCAGAATATGCCGGGCATGGCTCTGCGTCACCACGGCCGGCGGCAAATTGCTGGCCGAGCGCCGCTCCAGCAACTTGAGAATGTGAAAACCGGCGCCTGAGCGTACCAGCTCGGAAATGCCGCCTGCTGTCAGGGGCTGAACCGCTTCCAGAAAAAGCTGGGGGTAACGGTCTTCGTTGCGCAAGCCAAACTCGCCGCCATTGACCCGATCGGGTGCATCTGACAATTCGCGCACCAGGGCAGCAAAGTCCTCGCCCGCCCTGGCACGCGACAGGGCCTTGCGCGCCTTGGCCAGCAGACTGTCAACCACCTCCTGGCTTGCCCCTTCAGGTACAGCCACCAGCAACTGCGCCAGGTTGATCTGCCGATTGGCCGTCTGGCTGGCCGCGGCCTGTTGCGACTGCAAATATTGGTCGAGCTCCAGATCGCTTACTTGCACCCGCGGCTCAACCTCTCGTTCTCGCAGGCGCTGCAGCGTCAGCTGCTCACGCAGTTGTTTGCGAAAGCGCTTTTGGTCAATGCCATCAGCGGCGAGCCGTCGTCGCAGTTCAGCCACATCGAGCTGGTTTTGCATGGCCACCATTTGCTCAGCCTGGTCAACCGAGCTTTCCTCAACCCGCACGCCGGCCTCGCGCGCCAGATGCAACTGGGCGCGCTCATTGATCATGCGCTCCAGCACCTGGCGATTGAGCTCGTCAGGAGAGGGCAGGGTCTGGCGCTGCAGCAGCGCCTGTTCGCTGACCCGTTGTACTTCAAGCGCGACCTCACGATTGGTGATGGGTTCGGAGTTGACAATCGCCACAATGAAGTCGGACTGGCGCGTGGTGGTGTCCACAGAAGCCTGGCCAGACGCGACGGCCCTGGGCGACAGGCGCAGGCCCTGGGCCTGGGCTGTCAGGGTCAGCACAAGGGCCAGATGGGCCGCCCACACGGGCGCGATGCGAAAAATGCTCATGGTTCAATCGTACTGGCTGAATCGGCTGGGTGTACTCACCTGTTCTCGCAGGTACTGATAGCGCGGGATATTGTTCTTCAGGGTCGCCAGGGGGTCGATCCCCAGGCGCGAGAAACCCACCAGCTCCAATTGGAACATGATGCTCTGGGTATTGGTCACCAGGCCGGTCTGCAAACGTTGCAGCACCACCCGGCCCAGCCAGCAACCGGCGTCGAACTCGAAACCGACAATCGAATCAACCAATTGGCTGGTCTGCAGGCTGTAGTTGAGCCGCCCCACGCCATACCAGCGCCCGGGTCCCTGGCCCCGGCCTGGACCAAGATCCTGGCCCTTGTCGCCCCACAAGTCATTGAGTGGCCACTGCCAGCCCACGTCCACCAGCTCGCTCAACTCGTTCTGAAAGCGATAGGCCAGATTGAGCACTCTGTAGTTGGCAGGGTTATAGCGGGCGCTGACCGTGGAGCGCACCGACCTCTGCGTCGTCGGGTTGTACTGCAGCAGGGAGTCCAAAGCCCAGCGCTGGTCCCAGTTGAAGCCAGCGCCCAACAAAATATCGCTCAAGCCGCTACGAGCCGGGCTGCCACCAGGCATGGTGGTGAGTTGGTCGGCGAGTCGAATGCGTTGCGCCAACGCAAAACGCGCAGATTCTGCTCCGCTCACCGGATCCAGAAGCCTGGTTATCGCCCCTGCTGTCAGGAGGTTGTTGTCAGCAATCCGGTCATTGCCAACAAAGCTGTTGTCGCTGAAGATGCTGGCAAAGTTGAAATCATTGGCGCCCGAGTCGTAATTGGGCAGGTAGTTCTGCTCCACATAGGGCGTGTTCACATAATAGAGACGCGGCTCCAGCGTCTGCACAAAAGCACGACCGAAAAGCCCAGTAGCACGTTCAAAGACCAGGCCGCTGTCCAGGCTGAAGGTGGGTACGCTGCGGGTTGCGGAGGATTGGCCATTGGCCGCAAGCGGGGCATCAAAGTCATAAGTCCGGCTGTGCAGCTTGAGCGAGGGTGTGATGTGGCCAGCGGCTGCCAGCCAAGGCCGGCTCAGCTGGGCCAGCAGATAGCTGCGCTGGGCATTGGGCTGCCCGGTGCGAAATCGGTCCGATTGAAACTGGGTGTAGTCGCCCTCCAGCGACACATCAAAGGCGCCCGCCTCAGGCTGTTTGTAGCGCATCACCCATTGCGGCAGCCGGTCATAGGGCGGCACAATGGGTGCGGCTGGATCCTGCAGGGTCTGCCATGTGAGGGTATTCAAGTTGGAGGAAAACGGGCCACGTGCCCAGCTCACGCCCACGGTGCTGGGCAAGAGGCGCTGGATGAAGGAGGGCGAGCCGCGCGGAAAATCTCGCCAGTAGTCGTCGTCACTGACCTTATTCAGGTTGAGATTGAGCCCCAGGTTGCCAACGCCTGCCAGTCCGGTGCCTAGTGCGCCCTGGTGCTGAAAGGAAGTGCCCCAGCGATCCTTCTCGCGCAAGGGGTCCTGCGGCATATAGTCAGCGCGCAGCCTGCCGTTATAGCCCTGCTCAAGGTAGCGAAACTCGCCCCCCAGATTGGCCCCCCGCTTGCTCATCAAGGTCGGGTACAGGGTGAGGTCGCGGTTGGGGGCGATGTTCCAGTAATAAGGCACCGTCACCTCAGTGCCGCTGACACTGTCAGCCGCAAAGGTGGGCGAGAGAAAACCCGAGCGACGCTTGTCGGTCAGGGCAAAGCTCATCGATGGCAAGGCCAGCAGAGGCACCCCCTTGAAATCAAGCCGCACATCCTTGGCCACGCCAACCTCTTCTTCGCTGTCCACATTCAGGCTAGCTGTGCGCAGCAACCAGTCGGGCAACCAGCTCGGGCCGGGCTCCCGCCGGCAAGTGGTGAAGGTGGCATCACGAATGACTGCCCGCTTTTCGTCGAGAAAGTCGACGCGGCTGGCCTGCCCGTGTGCGTCATTGGCCAGAAACTGATATTTCGGCTGAAGGAAGAAGCCCTGATTGGCATCGACCTTGAGTTCCAGTTGCGGCCCCTCGTAGACATTGCCTGCGCGGTTCAGTCGCACGCTGCCAATCGCCTTGGCCAGATCGTCGATCTGGTAGTACTCGAGACGGTCGGCGTGGATCACTGTGTCTCCGCGCCGCATCACAGCCCCACCTTGAAGCACCATCTCCAGGTCAGGCCGTCCACTCATCTGCTCACCGAACAAATAGGTGGGCAAGGCCGGCCGCGCAGGCGTCGGGGGCTTATCAACCAGCCTAGGGCTGCTGCGCAGTGGCAGGCCCGTGACAGTGGGGCCAGTTTGCGCCAAGGCAAGGTCGGCCAGCACAGCCAGGCCAGCCAGCAGCAAGGTTGTTATCGGGGGGCGGAAGATCAAGCGAGAACACTCGGGTGGTTTGTAGAATCGATTATCCATGACCCCAAGCCCGTGTCCCCTTGTAATCAGCTGGTCTGAGCCCGCCCGTGGGCATTCATTTCAACAATGGCTCGCGGCCCTGCTTGGGCCACAGCGGCTGATCCCCGATACGCTGCGCCTGGCCAGCGCCGATGCCAGCTTTCGCCGCTATTTCCGGGTCGACAGCGCCCTTGGCAGCCGCATCATCATGGATGCACCCCCCGAGAAGGAAAACTGCCAGCCCTTTGTCAAGGTGGCCGAGCTGATGCAGCAGGCTGGCTTGCTGGTGCCCCAGGTACTGGCGTGGGACGAGGCGCAAGGCTTCATGTTGCTGAGCGACCTGGGCGCGCAGACCATGATGCAGGCCCTGCCAGACCGCGAGCATTTCGAGCCCAACCTGCCACGCTATCTGCAGGCGGTGGATGCCCTGATAACCTGGCAAACAGCCTCACGCCCTGGTGTGCTGCCCGCTTATGACGCTGCCTTGTTGCAGCGCGAGCTGTCCCTGTTTCCCGATTGGTACCTGAGCCAGCATCGCGGCATGGCGGTTGAGGGCGAACTGCGGCAAACGCTGGATGCCCAGTTCGCGCTGATCGTCGAGCGCAATTTGGCCTGGCCCAGCGTGTTTGTGCACCGCGACTTCATGCCGCGCAACCTGATGGTGCCCGCTGATCCGAGCGAGCCCCGCCTGGGCGTGCTCGATTTCCAGGACGCGGTCTACGGCCCGATCACCTACGACATTGCAAGCCTGATGCGCGATGCCTTTCTCAGCTGGGAGGAAGAGCATGTGCTGGATATCACCATCCGTTACTGGCAACAGGCGCGCAGCGCGGGTTTACCAGTGGGTGATGACTTTGGCGAGTTCTACCGTGGGGTCGAATGGATGGGCCTGCAACGCCATCTCAAGGTGGCCGGTATTTTTGCCCGCCTGACCCTGCGCGACGGCAAGCCTCAGTACCTGGCCGATGCACCACGCTTCATTGGCTACATCCGTGCCACCTGTGCACGCTATGCCGAACTCAAGCCTTTGCTGCGCCTGATAGATCGCGTAGAAGGCACCGAGCCTGCCAGCGGCTACGCCTTCGGCCGCGTCTGACACCATGGCCGCCAAACCCCGCCTGTACTGCGCACCCAGGCTCGCCACTGGCCAGCAGCTGGCCCTGTCGACCCAGGCGGCGCGCCATGTGCAGGTGCTGCGCTTGCAGCCGGGCGGCACGGTCACGCTGTTTGACGGGGGCGGTGGCGAGTTCGAGGCCACCATCACCCGCATGGGGCGCAGCGAGGTGCTGGTGCTGGTTGGCACGCATACGGCCGTCGAGCGCGAGGCCGCTGTCAAGGTCCACCTGGCCCTGGGTGTGCCAGCCAACGAGCGCATGGACTGGCTGGTGGAAAAGGCCACCGAGCTGGGCGTGGCCAGCATCCAGCCCCTGCTGACCGAGCGCAGCGTGCTGCGTGTCCGTGGCGAGCGTGCCGACAAAAAACGCGATCACTGGCAGGCTATTGTCGCGGCTGCCTGCGAGCAGAGTGGGCGCAACCAGCTAGCCATCATTCATGACATCCTGCCCTTGTCTGACTGGCTGCGTACACCGGCGGTCGGGCGGCGCTTGCTGCTGTCGCTGCAGCACGATGCTGCCGGCTTGTCCGGGTTGGCTGGCGCGCAAGAGACCACCCTTTTGTCGGGCCCCGAAGGAGGCTTGACGTCTACCGAAGAGCGCGAGTCCCTGGCTGCTGGCTTTACGCCGGTCAGCCTGGGGCCGCGCACCCTGCGCGCGGAAACCGCTCCTTTGGCCGCCCTGGCTGCCCTTACACTGGGCGCATGAATCGCCACCTTCTGCTGCTGGCCCTGTGCCAGGGTCTTTTCCTCACCAACAACGTCATCTTCATTGCCATCAACGGGCTGGTCGGCCTGAGCCTGGCCCCGCTGGGCTGGATGGCCACCCTGCCCGTGATGGGCTATGTGGTGGGCGGCGCGCTCAGCACTGGCCTGGTGGCTTCTACCCAGCGACGTTATGGTCGTCAGAAGTCCTTCCAAGTCGGCCTGGTGGTGGCGCTGGGCTCGGCGCTGCTGTGCGCCTATGCCGCCTGGGTCCATAGTTTCTGGCTGTTGGTGCTGGCCACCCTGATTGCCGGCTACTACAGCGCCAACGGTCAGCTCTACCGTTTTGCAGCGGCCGAACTGAGTGCGCCGTCTTATCGCGAAAAAGCAGTCTCGTTGGTGCTGGCGGGGGGCTTGATCGGTGCGGTCATCGGCCCTAACCTGGCTGCACGCACCCGCAATCTGTTTGAACAACCGTTTCTCGGTGCCTACCTGTCCTTGGCGGTGGTGGCGCTGCTTGGCATGGGCCTGATGGCACTTGTTCGCTTCCCCGCGCTGCCCCCTGTCGCTAAGCATAGCCAAGGGGGTCGGCCCATACAGGAAATCCTGCGCCAGCCGGTGTTCCTGGTGGCCACCGTGGGCGCGGCCCTGGGCTATGGGGTCATGAACCTGTTGATGGCCGCTACCCCACTGGCCATGCAGGTGTGCAACTTCTCCTTCGACAATGTGGCGCTGGTGCTGGAGTGGCACCTGATCGGCATGTTCGCACCTGGCTTCTTCACTGGCCACCTGATCAAGCGCTATGGCACGCTCACCATCATGGGCGTGGGCGTTGCCCTGCTTTTCGTTTGCATCGCCATCGCGCTGTCCGGCATCGAACTGCATCAGTTTCTGGTGGCGCTGTTCCTGCTGGGTGTCGGCTGGAATTTCCTGTTTACCGGCGGCACCACCCTGGCCATGCAAGCCTACCGGCCGGAAGAAAAGGACCGGGCGCAGGCCGCCATCAACTTCTGGGTGTTCAGTGTGATGGCCGTTTCTTCCTTCGCCTCGGGTGCTCTGGTCACCACCCAGGGCTGGCAGTTCCTCAACCTCGGCTCACTCATTCCGGTGGGGCTCACCGGGCTGGCACTGGCCTGGCTGGGTCTGCAACGTCAGGTGCGCACTGCCTGACAAAATCCCCGCCGGCTCATGGCATTTGCGCGATCACCTGGGCCACGGCCACAGTGAGTCGCTTGGCATAAGGCACGTGCAAAAACTCATTCGGGCCATGGGCATTGCTCCTGGGTCCGAGCACCCCGCACACCATCATCTGCGAGCGCGGAAAACCCTGCGAGAGCATGTTCATCAGGGGAATGGTGCCGCCCTGGCCAATATAGCCACAGTCGGCGCCATAGACCTCGCGCGAGGCCTGGCGCACCGCCCGCTCGAACCAGGGCGCCATGCCCGGCGCGTTCCAGCCGGTGGCCGAACCTGCGCCCTCGAAAGTAACCCGGGCCTGGTAGGGCGCGTTGTCTTCCAGCAGGGCCTTGAGTTCCTGCACCGCCTGGGCCGCATCGACCAGCGGGGGCAGCCGCAGGGACAGCTTGAAGGCCGTGTAGGGGCGCAGCACATTGCCCGCGTTGCCCAGCTCGGGCAGGCCTTCGGCACCTGTCACGCTCAAGGTGGGGCGCCAGGTCCGCGCCAGCAAAGCCTGCAGCGGGTCCTCGGCCATGGGCAGGCTGGTGCGTGACTCACCCGCGCAGTCGTAATGGGTCCAGGGAAAGCGCCGGTAGAGCTCCTCACCCAGGATGGCCGCGGTGGCCTGGGCCTGGGCCAGACGCTCGGGTGGGACCTCGCAATGAAAGCTGGGGGGCAGCAGGCGGCCGCTGGCGCTGTCTTCCAGCCGGTCGAGCAGATGGCGCAGAATGCGAAAGCTTGAGGGCACGACGCCGCTGGCGTCTCCCGAGTGCACGCCCTCGTCCAGCACCTGCACTTTGAGCACGCCACCGGCCATGCCGCGCAGGCTGGTGGTGATCCAGAGTTGGTCGTAGTTGCCGGCGCCCGAATCCAGGCACACCACCAAGCCGACATCGCCCAGCCGCGCTCGCAATGCGTCCACATAGGGCAGCAGGTCATAGGATCCGCTTTCCTCGCAGGTTTCGATCAAACCAACAATGCGCGGATGCGCCTGTTGCTGGCGTTTGAGTTCGGCCACCGCCGCAATGCCCGCGTAGACCGCATACCCATCATCGGCGCCGCCACGGCCGTAAAGCCGACCGTCTTCCAGTACCGGCGTCCAGGGGCCCAGGTCACGCCGCCAGCCGGTAAATTCGGGCTGCTTGTCCAGATGGCCATACAGCAACACCGTCTGGGCTGAAGCGGGGGCCTGACCCTGTGCACCGCCACTGGCTGGGACTTCAAAAAACAATACCGGGGTGCGGCCGGCCAGCCGAATTACCTCCAGCTGCAGACCTTCCACTGCCTGCGCCTGCACCCACTGCGCCGCCTGCCGCACCACCGCATCAATATGGCCATGCTCGGCCCATTGCGGATCAAACATGGGCGACTTGGCCGGGATGGCAATGTAGTCCCGCAACTCATTCAGAATCTTCCGGTCCCAGAATGCACCCAAGGCCTGCACGGCGCCTGGGGCGTCAAATGTGGCTGCTGGCAGGCGGGCGTTCATGACAAATCCTTTGCGACAATAAGCGACTGGAACCAGTATATTCAAGCCAACACCATAAGGCCAGCCATGACCCCATTCAACACCCCGGCACCCCTATCCCGTCGCGCCCTGCTGGGCGGCTCCCTGGCACTCGGTCTGCCAGGTGCTTTGTTGGCCCAGGGTAAAACGCTTTTGCGCATCTCATCGCCTGCAGTGGCGGAAGACTGGCATGCGCGCATGTGGACCGTGCTCAGGGATCAGCTTGAGCGCTCGGCCCCGGGTCGCTTTGAGGTGCAAATCCATCTGGCGGGCTCGCTGTTCAAACAGGGCACCGAGCCAGTGGCCATGGCACGCGGCAATCTGGAGCTGGCCAGCATCTCGGCCTTTGACATAGCCAAGCTGGTGCCGGAGTTTTCGCTCTTTACCGCCGGTTATGTGATCCGCGACCCGGACCATTTGATGAAGGTGTTCAACGGCCCGATCGGTGCTGAGCTGTTCCGGCGTGTGAGCGACAAGATGGAGCTCACTATCCTGTCACCGCTGTACCTGGGCACGCGTCAGCTCAATCTGCGCGAGCCACGCAAAGTCATGACACCGGCGGACCTCAAAGGTGTCAAGCTGCGCATGCCTGGCAGCAAAGAGTGGCTGTTCCTGGGTGAGGCCCTGGGTGCCACTCCCACCCCCTTGGGGTTTGGCGAGGTCTACCTGGGTCTCAAGACCGGCACCATCGACGGCCAGGACAACCCGCTGCCGACGGTGCGCAGCGCCAAGTTCTACGAAGTGACCAAGCAGATCACGCTCACCAGCCATCTGGTTGACGGTCTGTTTATCTGTGTGGCCAACAAATTGTGGGATAAGCTCAGCGGCGAGCAACGGCGCGCCCTGCAAGAGGCCGCCCAGGCCGCTGCTCGTTACAACAACGAGCAACGTATCGCCGACGAGCAGGGCTTGATCGCCTTTCTCAAGTCCCAGGGGTTGGCCGTGACCACGCCTGACGTGGAAGCTTTCCGCAAATCCGTGCAGGCGGCCTACCTGGGATCGGACTACGCCAAATCCTGGCCCAAAGGCCTGCTCGAGCGCGTCAACGCCACCCGTTGATGGGCCCTCTGCTGCGCCGCAGCGCCAATGCCATCGGGGTGCTCCTGTTTGCTGCCCTGTTTGCGGTGTTCGTGGTTCAGATCACGGCGCGTTTCATCTTTCAGGCGCCCTTGCCCTGGACTGACGAGGCTGCGCTCGTGCTCTATCTTTGGTCGATCCTGTGGGGAGCGGCTTTTATCTGCCGCGAGCGGGAGCATGTGGCCTTTGATTTGCTCTATCAAATGATGCCTCTACCGGCGCGCCGGCTGATGGCGTTGCTGGCAAGCTTGCTGGTTGGCGGCCTGCTGGCCTGGGCGCTGCCCGCCACATTTGATTACATCAGCTTCATGCGCCGCGAATCAAGCGCGGTGCTGGGCTTGCCCTTTCATTGGGTATTTGCGCCCTTTGCCTTGATGCTGCTGGCCCTGGTGTTGCGCACCCTCTGGCGGCTGGCGGGCCTGCTCGGGGCCGACTGGAAACAGCTGTTGTGAGCCCAGCCCTGCTCAGCCTCTTGCTGGTGATGGCTGTGGCGATGCTCCTGCGCGCGCCAGTGGCGCTGGCCATGCTCGCCGGCGGCATCGCCTACCTGATCGCCAAGGGCCAGGACCTGGGCCTAGCTGCGGAACAGATACTCAACGGTCTGTACAACAGTTATGTGTTGTTGGCTGTGCCCATGTTCGTATTTGCCGCCAACCTGATGAACGCCGGCACCATCAGCGAGCGCCTGTTTGAGTTTGCACGGCTGTTGGTGGGCCGAATGCGCGGAGGGCTGGCCCAGGTGGACATCCTGGTCAGCGTGATCTTCTCCGGCATGAGCGGCAGCGCACTTGCCGATGCCGCTGGCCCAGGCCTGGTGACGATTCGTCAGATGCTTAAAAAGCCCGAATACACACCCGGCTTCGCCGGTGCGGTGGTGGTGGCCAGTGCGACCATCGGCCCCATCATCCCGCCCTCCATCCCAATGGTGCTGTATGCGCTGGTTTCGGGCACCTCAGTTGGCGCCCTGTTTCTGGGCGGTGTGCTGCCTGGCCTATTGATTGCCGCGCTGCTGATGCTGGGCGTTCATCTGATTGCCCGCCAGCGCCAAATGCCGACTGAGGCGGCCCCTGCCCTGCGTCAGATTCCTGCCATCTGCGCGAGGGCCTTGCTCCCACTGTCGCTGCCGGTGGTGCTGCTTGGCGGCATCTACAGTGGCGCATTCACCCCCACCGAGGCAGCCGCGGTGGCTGCCTTGCATGCCCTGCTGCTGGCCGTTCTGGTGTACCGGGCGCTCAGTCCCAGGGCGCTGTTCGCGGTGACGCTGGAGTCACTGCGTGCCAGCACCGTGATCACACTGATCATCGCCGTGGCCTATTTGCTCAACTATGTGTTTGCCGCCGAGGGTCTGCCGCAGCAACTGGCGGCCTGGGTGGCCGGCCTGCAGCTGGGTGCGACAGGTTTTTTGCTGCTGGTCAACCTGCTTTTTCTGGTGCTGGGCTGCTTTCTGGATGTGTCGGTGATGTTGCTGGTATTCGTGCCCATGCTGGTGCCCGCAGCGCAGAGCCTGGGCATTGACCTGGTGCACTTTGGCGTGGTGGTGGTGGTCAATATGATGGTCGGCCTGGTCACGCCGCCATTTGGCATGTTGCTGTTTGTCACCAACGCCCTCACTGGCATCCCTATGCGCGACATGGTGCGCGAGGGACTGCCATTCACGGTGCTGCTCTTGCTGGCCTTGCTGGTCCTGACCCTGTGTCCCCAGCTGGTGCTCTGGTTGCCTCAGAGCATGGGCTATGTCACCCGCTGAACATCATGCTTCAACGGGAAAACTTCATCACCGAGGTGCTGGCCAGCAGATTGGGGGCGATGCGCACCGTGCGTCCGTTGTGGATGCCAAAGCTGTCGAGCACCTGCAGGCCGTTGCGCTGGGCCAGCACCTGCAGGTCGGCATGGGTGCCCACCCGGATGTTGGGCGTGTCATACCACTGGTAAGGCAGACGGCGGGTCACCGGCATGCGGCCAAGCAAGACGCTCAGGCGGTTGGGCCAGTGGGCAAAGTTTGGAAACGCCACAATGCCAATGCGCCCGACGCGGGCGGTTTCAAGCAGCACGGTGGCCGCATTGCGCAGATGCTGCAGAGTGTCGATCTGCAGCACCACATCAAAACTCTGATCGGCAAACAAGGACAGGCCTTCGTCCAGGTTGAGCTGGATCACATTGACCCCGCGCTGGGTGCAGGCCAGGATGTTGTCGTCGGCAATCTCGATGCCATAGCCGGTGCAGGCCCGATGAGCTTGCAGGTGCGCCAGCAGGGCGCCATCGCCGCAGCCCAGATCGAGCACGCGCGCGCCCTGCGGCACCAGTTCGGCGATGGCCTCAATCAGGCTGTGCTCGCTCATGCCCGCACCTCTTTGTCGATACCATCGAAATAGGATCGCACCAGCTTGAGGTAGCGCGGATCGTCGAGCAAAAAGGCATCGTGGCCATGAGGCGCGTCGATTTCTGCGTAGCTGACATCACGCCGGTTGTCCAGCAGCGCCTTGACGATTTCGCGGCTGCGCGCCGGCGAGAAGCGCCAGTCGGTGGTGAAGCTGACCAGCAGGAACTTGGCACGCGCTGCTGCCAGGGCGCGGCTGAGCTTGCCTTCATGCAGCCGCGCCGGATCAAAATAGTCCAGGGCACGGGTGATCAGCAGATAGGTGTTGGCGTCGAAATACTCGCTGAACTTGTCACCCTGGTGGCGCAGGTAGCTCTCAATCTGAAATTCGATGTCCTGGGTGCTGTACTTGTAGCCACCCACTCCTTGCGCCTCCAACACCTGATCCCTGAGCTGGCGGCCAAATTTTTCGTTCATCACATCGTCGCTCAGGTAGGTGATGTGTCCAATCATGCGTGCAATGCGCAGTCCGCGTTTGGGGATCACCCCGTGCGCATAGTAGTGGCCACCATGAAAATCCGGGTCGGTGACGATGGCCCGGCGAGCCACTTCATTGAAGGCAATGTTCTCGGCCGTCAGATTGGGCGCGCTGGCCACCACCACCGCATGGCGGACACGTTCGGGGTATTGAAGAGCCCAGCTCATGGCCTGCATGCCGCCCAGGCTGCCGCCCATGACAGCCGCCAGGGTATGAATGCCCAGGGCATCCAGCAGAAGGGCCTGGGCGTTGACCCAGTCCTCCACGGTCACCACCGGGAAATCGGCGCCATAGACACGGCCCGTGTCGGGGTTGGTATGCATGGGCCCGGTGGAGCCGAAACAGGAGCCCAGGTTGTTGACACCAATGACGAAGAATTTGTCGGTGTCCACCGGCTTGCCGGGGCCGATCATATTGTCCCACCAGCCTTCGCTGCGGGCCTGGTCTGCATACACGCCGGCCACATGGTGGGAGGCGTTGAGCGCATGGCAGATCAGCACCGCGTTGGAACGCTCGGCATTGAGACTGCCGTAGGTCTCGTAGGTCAATGAATAACCGCGAATGCTCGCACCGCTCTGCAGGGGCAGGGCGGCCTCAAAATGCATGGTCTGCGGTTCAACAATCATTATTTCTGTGCTCGGAAAAACAAAACCCGGCCTCGATATCAGCTCGGCCGGGTCCTGGTTAAAGGTTTCGCACGCCTCTTTAGCTGAACTTCGAAGCTCAAGGACTTCGGCGCCCGCAATCTGGTTCAAATCGGCGCATGACAGAAGTATAGACGCAAGACCTCGGGCCAGGTGCAACATGCCCATGCACGAACCTGGCGCAACTGGTCTGCAAATTGCTTACTATTGGTGCGCCATCGATTTGGCCATTTTTTTGCACCAATTTGGGGCAATTCACCAAAGGGGTTTTCATGGAAGCACTCAAACAGGGCGCGGATACCTTGTTCATTCTGCTTGGCGGCATCATGGTTCTGGCCATGCACGCCGGCTTTGCTTTTCTGGAGCTGGGCACCGTACGCCGTAAAAACCAGGTCAATGCGCTGATCAAGATCCTGGTCGATTTTTCGGTGTCGACCGTGGTCTATTTTCTGGTTGGCTACGGTGTGGCTTATGGCACCGGTTTTCTGGTGGGCGCCGAGCAGCTGGTTGCCAAGAATGGATATGAGTTGGTGAAGTTCTTTTTCCTGCTGACCTTTGCCGCGGCAATACCGGCCATCATTTCGGGGGGCATTGCCGAGCGGGCCAAGTTCTGGCCGCAACTCATCGCCACAGGCGTCATCGTGGGCTTCGTCTATCCCTTTTATGAGGGCATCGTCTGGAACCAGCATTTCGGCCTACAGGCCTGGCTCAAGGCCTCGACTGGCGAGGAATTTCACGACTTTGCCGGCAGCATTGTGGTGCACGCCATCGGCGGCTGGATTGCCCTGCCTGCTGTGCTGCTGCTGGGCGCGCGCAGCAACCGCTACCGCAAGGATGGCGCCATGTCGGCCCACCCGCCCTCGAGCATCCCCTTTCTTGCGCTGGGTGCCTGGATGCTGGTGGTTGGCTGGTTTGGCTTCAATGTCATGAGCGCACAGACCCTGGACAAAATTTCCGGCCTGGTCGCCGTCAACTCGCTCCTGGCCATGGTTGGCGGCACTCTGGCCGCCCTGGTTCTGGGCAAGAATGACCCTGGCTTTGTGCACAACGGCCCGCTGGCTGGTCTGGTGGCGGTGTGTGCCGGCTCCGACCTGATGCATCCGCTGGGTGCCTTGGTGGTGGGGGGCGTGGCCGGTGCCATTTTTGTTGCCATGTTCACCCTGACCCAGAACAAATGGAAGATTGACGATGTGCTGGGCGTGTGGCCCCTGCATGGTTTGTGCGGCACCTGGGGCGGTTTGGCGGCAGGCATTTTCGGCAGCCAGGCGCTGGGGGGGCTGGGCGGCGTTTCCATGACGGCCCAGCTCATCGGCACCGGGCTGGGTGTTGCCTGGGCACTGGCTGGAGGCGTGCTGGTCTATGGCCTGCTCAAGCTCACCATGGGTTTGCGCCTGAGCCAGGAAGAGGAGTTTGAGGGCGCGGATCTTTCAATCCACAAGATCGGCGCCACCCCGGATCGTGAAGTCAATTGGTGAGCCCCAACAGGGCGCCCTACATTTCGCGCATAATTGCGGCCATTCGCTGTATGACAGTGATGTGGTTGTGGTGATCGGCCAGTTTGGTTCGGCCTGAAGTGAATTGCTCTTTGGCTTTCTGACTCCGTCGCCTTGTTTTTTCTTACACAGGAGTCCCTTTCATGGGCAACAAACTTTACGTCGGCAATCTGCCTTATTCTTTTCGCGACGATGATCTGCTGCGCGCCTTCTCCGCGCATGGCTCGGTCACCAGCGCCAAGGTCATGATGGAGCGCGACACTGGTCGCTCCAAGGGCTTTGGATTCGTCGAGATGGGCAGCGATGCCGAGGCTCAGGCCGCCATCCAGGGTATGCATGGTCAGCAGCAGGGCGGCCGCGCACTGGTGGTCAATGAAGCGCGCCCAATGGAGCCTCGCCCGCCACGCAGTGGTGGCTACGGCGGTGGCCGTAACAACTATTGATCTTTGCGCTGGGGCCAATCCCGGTTTGCCGCCCGGTTCGGCCCAAACTGGGGCTCAGGCCCCAGTTTTGACCTGAAAACTCAGGGTTTTCACGGTTTTTACCCTCTTGTGTCGTTTTGCAAGATGTGTCAATAATCATCTGCGCGTTGAGCCGGCTGGTTCGGCGCGTTGGGCGCGGTGATTTGTCGAGTGCATCGTTGACACGGTTTGGTTGGCGTATGAGGGACTCCATCGCAGGTTTTTTCAATCACAGGAGTTCCCTTCATGGGCAACAAACTTTACGTCGGCAACCTGCCCTATTCGGTGCGCGATGATGATTTGCAGCAGGCCTTCAGCCAGTTTGGCTCGGTCACCAGTGCCAAGGTCATGATGGAGCGCGACACCGGTCGCTCCAAGGGCTTCGGTTTCGTCGAAATGGGCAGCGATGCAGAGGCCCAGGCCGCCATCAACGGGATGAACGGCCAACCCCTCAATGGCCGCAGTCTGGTGGTCAATGAGGCTCGCCCCATGGAGCCACGCCCCCCCCGTAGCGGTGGCTATGGTGGTGGTGGTGGCGGCGGCTACGGTGGTGGCGGCGGTGGTGGTTATGGTCGCCGTGAAGGCGGTGGCGGCGGCGATGGTGGCGGCGGTGACGGCGGCTTTCGCAGCCCGTATGGCGGGCCACGCGGCGGTGGCGGTGGCCGGCGCAGTTATTAAGCCAGCCAGCTGTCCTTTTGCCTCAGCAGGGCCCCCGAGTGGGGCCTTTGCTTTTGCCAGTCTATCTTGGTCAATCTGGCAACTGTCGCTGCTTGCGCGGCTGGCCAGCCATCATGCGATCAAACAGCCCGTCGGGCAGGATCCGTAGCAGCTTGTCGACCAGGCCCATCGGCCAGGGGATGACACGGTAGCTGTCCCCCGCTTCAATGGCGCGCAGCGCCCCCTCGGCGAAGTCATCCGCCGGCATCAGAAAGGGCATGGCATAACGGTTTTGCCGGGTCAGTGGGGTGTCTATATAGCCGGGGCTGAGCGTCACCACGGCGACCCCGCTGCCCCGCAGTTCGCCACGCAGACTTTCACAATAGCTGATCACCCCGGCCTTGCTGGCACAGTAGGCGCCGTGCCCAGGCAGGCCGCGAATGCCCGCCACGCTGGCAATGCCCACCAGCCGACCGGAGCCACGCTCGCGCATGGGTCGAATGAACGGGTGAAAGGTGGCTGCCAGGCCAAGATTGTTGACCGCCAGGGTTCGCGCCAGCACATCCAGATCGCTGCGCTCGGCCGTGTCCATGCCCACGCTGATCCCAGCGTTGGCCACCACCACCTGGGGCAGGCCCATCTCTTGCTGACACTGCTGGCCCACAGCCACGATTTGCTCCACATCGGCCACATCGGCGCCGTAAATTCGGCAGCGCTGCAGCGTCAGCGCACGCTCATCGGCCCAGGCCTGCATGTCCTTGATGCGACGCGCCACCAGTGCCAGGCGCCAGCCCTTTTGCAAATAGGCTTGGGCCAGGGCTTGTCCGATGCCGCTTGAGGCGCCCGTGATGAAAACTAGCGGGGCCACTGACATGGCTGCTGCCGCTCAGGGCTGGGGCCGGGGTGCCAAGGTGCCGCGCACCCGCCCATTGAGCTGCAGCACCTGGTCAATATTGTCAAAATCCATGCTGTTGGCGGTGAACCGGTCGGCGCCCCTTGTCAGCTCGACCGGCTTGTCGGTGCGAACCCGCTCGGTGTCCAGGTCAGCATGCAGAAACTCGCTTTTGACGCTCATCCTGGGCTTGCCGTCCACGGCCTCGCGCAGCACATGTGCATTGCCTATCAGCTGGACCTGCGAGGCATCGCTGTTGGTGAGCGCGCGCTGGGCGGTGGCCACTGTCAGCTGGCCCTTGTTGTCAAATGATTGGATGCGCACCCGGTCAATTTCCAGGGTGTCGGTGTCTCGGTAGTGCCGCGCCTCGGCGCCCAGGATCTCGCTGCGCAGGCGGCCTGCGGCATCAAAAGACTTGAGCGAAAACTGGCGCGCAAAGTAGTCGGGCTCATGCGTTGCGGGCTTATCCGGCGTGGGCGCCTCAAACACCGGGGTGCTGCGCACCAGCCAATATGTGAGCAAGGCCAGCAGTCCCATCAGGAGCAGGGGCAAATAGAGCGACACACGCTCCCAGGCTGTCAGCAACCAGCGCATTAGGTCAGCGCCTCCCCCAGCAATTGCACATATTTGCCGCTGGCCACCAGTAACAAGTCACAGAACTCACGCGCTGCGCCATCGCCACCGCGCGCTTGCGTGACATAGTGGGCGCGCGATCGCAACTCAATGTGGGCATTGGCTGGCGCCACGGCAAAGGCACATCGGTTCATGACTGGCAGGTCAGGCCAGTCGTCGCCGATGGCGGCTGCCTCGGCCCAGCTTAAGCCCAGTTGCTTGAGCGCCTGCTCGGCCGCCGGCGCCTTGTTCTCGGTGCCGTAAAAAGCATGTTGCACCCCAAGCGCCTGCAATCGCAGGCGCAGGGGCGCACTGTCGCGTCCAGTGATCACCACCGGAGTGATGCCAGCGCGCTGCAACAGCTTGAGTCCCAGGCCGTCCAGGATATGAAAGCGCTTGAGTGTTTCGCCCTGGTCGCTGAAATACAAGCCACCATCCGTGAGCACCCCGTCAATGTCAAAAAAAGCCAGCCGCACCCCCTGTGCCTGCAGCAGCAGCTCAGGCGGGAAGTTCGTGGCCGGCGCCGCTGGGCCGCCCCTAGGCGCGAGCGCCCCCTCGGGAGGCAGCGAGGACACGTCAGTGCCGAGCGTGGGGGCCGTCATATCACCTTGGCACGCATCAGGTCGTTGCTATTGAGCGCGCCGCACAGTTTTCCCTCGTCATCCACCACCAGCACGCTGGTGATGCGGCGCTCCTCCATCAGCTCGGCCGCCTCCACCGCCAGGGCATCGGCATGGACAGTCACCGGATTGGGGTGCATGAACAGCTCGGCGTTGCCCTTGCGCACATCAACCCCCCGCTCAATCAGCCGGCGCAGATCACCGTCGGTGAAGATGCCCAGCACACGGCCGGCTTCGTCCACCACAGCTGTGGCGCCCAGGCCCTTGGCGCCAACCTCGCGCATGAGTGCACTGAAGTCAGCCTTCAGGGGCACTCGCGGCACGGCTTCGCCACTGCGCATGATGTCGCGCACCAGGGTCAGCAGCTTGCGCCCCAAGGCCCCGCCCGGGTGGGAGCGGGCAAAGTCCTCGGCCTTGAAGCCACGCGCATCCAGCAGCGCCACGGCCAGTGCATCGCCCAGGGCGAGCTGGGCAGTGGTGCTGGCCGTGGGTGCCAGGTTGAGCGGGCAGGCCTCCTTGTCCACTCCGCTGTCGAGCACCAGGTCGGCATGCCGCGCCAGGGTGGCATTGCGATTGCCGGTCATGGCCAGCAGCTTCACGCCCTGGCGCTTGAGCACCGGCAGGATGGCGGTGAGCTCTTCGGATTCACCGCTGTTAGAAATCGCGAGCACCAGGTCAGCCGCTGTGATCATGCCCAAATCACCATGGCTGGCCTCGGCCGGATGAACGAACAGGGCCGGGGTGCCGGTGGAGGCCAGGGTGGCGGCCATCTTTCGCCCGATATGGCCGCTTTTGCCCATTCCCATGACCACCACCCGTCCGCGCACCGCCAGCATCATGGCCACGGCATTGGCAAAGTCAGCCCCGAGTCGTTGGCGCAGGCCAAGCACCGCCTGGGCCTCAATGTCCAGTGTTTCGCGCGCCAAACGCAGGGCCCGCTCGGCATCGAGTGAAGGATTCATGTCGGAGCGGCTGGTCATGCCAGGATTCTATCGAGTGCCCAGAGCCCAACCAGCTTGATAGTATCGCCCTCATGGGAGCACTTGAACTGACCTTGCTGTATCTGCTGGCCGCAGTGCTGGGTGTGGTGGCCTGCCGCTTGTTCAAGCTCCCTCCGATGTTGGGCTATCTGGTGGTGGGGGTGCTGATCGGCCCCAATGCGCTGGCGCTGGCGCAGAACTCCGAGGGCGTGCGCCAGCTGGCCGAGTTTGGCGTGGTATTCCTGATGTTTGTCATCGGGCTGGAATTCAACCTGCCCAAATTGCGCGCGATGCGCAGCCATGTGTTTGGCCTTGGCTTGTTGCAGGTGATGCTGACCATGGCCCTGACCATAGCCGGCACTCTGGCTTTGGCCCGGCTGATGCCCGAGCTGGGTATAGGTTGGCAAACCGCGGTGGCGCTTGCGGGCGTCATGGCCATGAGCAGCACAGCCATTGTGGGCAAACTGATGGCCGAGCGGCTTGAGCTCGACAGCCAGCACGGCCAGCGGGTCATCGGCATCCTTTTGTTCCAGGATCTGGCGGTGGTGCCACTGCTGGTGTTGATCCCTGCCCTGGGCAGTCCGCCCGATCAGCTGCTGGCCGCGTTGGGCTGGGCGCTGTTGAAAGCCACCGTCCTGCTGGGGCTGCTGCTGCTGGGTGGTCAGCGGGTGATGCGCTGGTGGCTGACCCATGTGGCTCGACGCAAAAGCAATGAGCTGTTCATGCTCAACCTGCTGCTGATCACCCTGGGCCTGTCCTGGCTGACCGAACTGGCGGGCTTGAGCCTGGCGCTGGGTGCGTTCGTTGCGGGCATGCTGATCGCCGAGACTGAATACAAGCAGCAGGTGGAAGGCGACATCCGGCCCTTTCACGACATTCTGCTGGGTCTGTTTTTCATCACCATCGGCATGCTGCTGGACTGGCATATCGTCTGGCAGCAGTTGCCGCTGGTGATGCTGTTCCTGCTGGCCTCGCTGGTGCTCAAGCTGAGCCTGGTCACACTCTTGACACGCCTGATGGGCGCCACCACGGGAGTAGCCCTGCGTACCGGCCTGTACCTGGCCCAGGGCGGCGAATTTGGTTTTGTGCTGCTGACGCTGGCGCAGACCGAACACCTGGTTGGCGCCAGCCTGCTCAACCCGATCCTGGCTTCTATGGTGTTGTCGATGCTGGCAACGCCCTTCATCATCAACTACAGCAACCCGCTGGTCATGAAGCTGGTGGCCAGCGAATGGCTGCAGCAGTCCCTGCAGATGACCACTATCGCACGCAAATCGATCAACGCCAGCCAGCATGTGATCATTTGCGGCTACGGCCGCTGCGGCCAGAACCTGGGGCGCATCCTGGACACCCAGGGCATCCCCTACATGGCGCTCGACCTCGACCCCGACCGGGTGCGCCAGGCCAATGCCGCCGGTCACTCGGTGGCCTTCGGCGACGCGTCGCGCCCACAGGCCTTGCTGGCAGCCGGCTTGCACCGGGCCAGCGCGCTGGTCATCACCTATCTGGACATCCCCAGCTCGCTCAAGGTGCTGGCCCAGGTGCGTGAGCACGCGCCCCAGTTGCCGGTGATTGTGCGTACCCAGGACGACGCCTCGCTCGAGCGCCTGCAGGCTGCCGGCGCCACCGAGGTGGTGCCCGAAGCGATCGAGGGCTCGCTCATGCTGGCCAGCCATGCGCTGGCGCTGCTGGGCGTGCCGATGCGGCGGGTGATCCGCATCGTGCAGGACCAGCGTGATGCGCGCTACAACTTGCTGCGCGGCTACTTCCACGGACTGGACGACGCCACCCCCGAGGAGGGCGTGCAGGAGCGGCTGTCCAGCATCACTGTGCCCGCCGAAAGTATCTGGTCTGGCCGCTCGCTTGCCGATTTGGTGCAACAGCTGCCCTCAACACCTATCGTCAGCCTGCGCCGCCATGACGGCAAGACCATTGCGGTGAACGACTCACTTTTCCTTAAGGGTGGCGACACCCTGGTGCTGTCTGGCCAGGCCGAGGACCTGGCCTTGGCGGAAGAACTTATCATGCGAACCTGAACTGTTTAGCCATGCAAGATCTCAACGTCAGCGACTACTTGCGAAAGCACATCCGCACCGTGCCCGACTGGCCGGCCCGTGGGGTGCAGTTTCGCGACATCACCCCGCTGTTGCAGGATCCACAAGTATTTCGGGTCATGATCGATGCATTTGTTCATCGCTACATGGATCCGGCCATGCGCCCCGATATGGTGGCGGGACTGGATGCGCGTGGTTTCATACTGGGCTCGGTCATTGCCTATGAGCTGACCGTTGGATTTGTTCCCATCCGCAAGAAGGGCAAGCTGCCATTTCACACCGTCGAGCAAAGCTACGAGCTTGAGTACGGCAGCGCCACCGTCGAGCTGCACAGCGATGCCGTCAAGCCCGGCCAGCGTGTCTTGCTGGTGGACGACCTGATCGCCACCGGAGGCACCATGATGGCTGGTTTGCAACTTCTGCAAAAGCTTGGCGCCCAAGTGGTCGAGGGCTGCGCCATCGTCGACCTGCCCGAGCTTGGCGGCTCGGCCAGGCTGCGTACGGCTGGTCTTGCGCTATTCACGCTGGTGGATTTTGCGGGGCATTGAGCCAGTGGCAAGATTTTTTCCCCTGGGTCGGAAATCGGTTAACAGCAAAACCATTAGAAGAAAACAAGCAAACACCCACACGTCACTTGCCGATACAGAATCTGGAAAAGATCTCTCCCAGCAAGTCTTCATTGGTGAACTCTCCGGTGATCTGATTGAGGGCGTTTTGCGCCAGTCGCAGCTCTTCAGCCAGCAGGTCCAGTGCAGGCAGGGCTGCCATCAGATGCTGGCCTGCAATCGACAAATGTTCCTGCACTTCATGCAATGCCTGCACATGGCGTTGACGCGCAATGTACAGACCCTCGGGCGCCGCCTGCCAGCCCGCGATTTCGAGCAGTTTTCGCCGCAATCCATCCAGACCTGCGCCGGTTTTGGCTGACAAACCAAGTCCCGTGCCAGGAATGTTGCCTTGGTGGGCGTCAAGCTTGTTCCAGACTTCAAGCACCGGCACCTGTGTGGGCAGGTGTTCGCTGAGTTGCTGGGCAATCTCGGCCTCGGCCTGCTGGTAACTGACTTGGCTCGTGCGCGTGAGGTCGTGCAGAAACAGCACGGCATCGGCTGCCCGAATTTCTTCCCAGGCACGGGCAATCCCTATCTTTTCCACCTCGTCCTCGCTTTTGCGCAGGCCTGCGGTGTCTATCACATGCAGCGGCACGCCCTCGATCTGGATGGTCTGCTGCACCTTGTCACGGGTGGTGCCTGGTATTGGCGTGACAATGGCCAGCTCCGCGCCGGCCAGCGCATTGAGCAAGGAGCTTTTACCGGCGTTGGGCTGGCCGGCAATCACCACCTTGATGCCCTCGCGCAGCAAGGCGCCCTGGCGGGCATGTTGCATCACCTGCAGCAAGTGGCTTTGCAAGCTGTCCAGTTGGCCCTGGGCGTCGGCTTTTTGCAGATAGTCGATGTCCTCCTCCGGAAAATCCAGCGTGGCCTCCACCAACATGCGCAGATGGATCAGCGCCTCGCGCAGGGTGGCGATCTCGCGTGAAAACTCTCCGGCGAGCGAGCGGCTGGCGCTGCGCGCGGCGGCCTCGGTGCTGGCGTCTATCAGGTCGGCAATCGCCTCAGCCTGGGCCAGGTCGATCTTGTCGTTGAGAAAGGCGCGCTCAGTGAATTCGCCCGGCCTCGCCAGGCGCAAACGTGGCAACCTTGGCGCCTGGGTGAGCTCGTCATTTTCGGCTGCCGCCTCCAGGCACCGCGCCAGCAACAGCTGCAGCACCACCGCGCCGCCATGCGCCTGCAGCTCCAGCACGTCTTCCCCGGTGTAGGAGTGGGGCGCCGGAAAAAACAGCGCCAGGCCGTGGTCAATCGGGGCTCCATCAGCAGCCTTCATGGGCAGGTAGCTGGCCTGCCGCGGCTGCAAGCCTCGCCCGCACAGCGCCTGTATCAGGCCTTGCAAGCCATGGCCCGAAACGCGCACGATGCCCACCGCGCCGCGCCCGGGGGCGGTGGCGATGGCGGCAATGGGGTCGTTTTGGCCGCTGGTCATGGTGGATGAATTATCCGTGCCCCTCAATGCCAAATTGTGACGCCGATGGTCAGGTTTTCAGCGCTGACATGGTGTGTGCTGCTGCGCTGCGCCACCAGCGACTTTTCTTCCGGTGGGTACCCCCGCAGCGAAGCGAGGGTTTATTTGAACTTTGGCAGGTTGAACTGCGGCGGCACGCCCATGCGGGTATTGATCAGCCACTGCTGGGCAATCGACAGGATGTTATTGGTCAGCCAATACAAGACCAGGCCAGCGGGAAAGAAGAAGAACATCACGCTGAACATCAAGGGCATCAGCCACATCATTTTGGCCTGCATTGGGTCTGGCGGTGCCGGGTTGAGTGCGGTCTGCAACAGGGTGGTCAAGGTCATCAGCAAGGGCAGGATGTAGTAGGGGTCCATCGCTGAAAGATCCTTGATCCATCCGATCCAGGGCGCGTTGCGCATCTCGACGCTGGACAACAAGACCCAATACAAGGCAATGAAGAACGGGATCTGGATCATGATCGGCAGGCAGCCGCCCATAGGGTTGACCTTTTCCTCGCGGTAGATCTTCATCATTTCCTGCTGCATCTGCTGCGGGTTGTTCTTGAGCCGCTCACGCATTTCCATGATGCGAGGATTGATCGCCTTCATCTTGGCCATGCTGGCATAGGCTTTGGCGTTGAGCCAGTAGAAGGCAATCTTCAGCACCACCACCAAGGCAACGATGGCCCAACCCCAATTTTTGAAAATTTGGTAAAGCTGGTCGAGCAGCCAATACAGGGGTTTGGCCAGAATCGTAAGCCAGCCGTAGTCTTTCACCAGCTCCAGTCCCGGGGCCAGCGACTCAAGCACTTTTTCCTCCTGTGGGCCGGCAAACAGGCTGGCCTCAAGGGTCTTGCTGGCGCCTGGAGCAATTTCGCCCACCTGTGCAATCATTCCTGCCGAATAGAGGTTGTTGTCAACCTTGCGCATGAAGATTTCTCGCTGCACGCCCTTGGCCATCAACCAGGCACTGGCGAAATAGTGCTGCACCATGGCCACGTAGCCGTTATCTGCCTGTTTATCAACTTCAAACTTGTTCTTTTCGATGTCACTAAATTCAATCTTTTGGTACTTTTTGGCTTCGGTATAGAAGGCGGGCCCGGTAAAGGTGGAATAAAAAGCAGACTCTCCGGCCGGTTTGTTGCCATCTCGTACCAACTGCACATACAGCTGTGGGCTTACCGCGCTGGCCCCCTTGTTGATCAATTCATGGCGAACCGCCAGGTCATAGTGACCGCGCTTGAGGGTGAAGGTCTTGACCAGCTGGACACCCCCCATCACCGGTGATTCAAACTTCAGCTCGAGTTGATCCGTACCGTCTTTGAGTTCGCGGGCCCCCGGGGCCAGGGTCATGACCGTTTTGTGGTTGGGAAAATTCCCGCCAATCAGTCCGCTTTGAGCCAGATAGACACGCTCTTTGCTTTGGTCGAGCAGGACAAAGTTTTTTTCCGGGTGGTTGGGGTCGCTGTGTTTGATCAGTTCAGCGCGCACCAGAGATCCGCCCTCGGAATCAAAGCTTAGCGCCAACACATCTGAGCGCACCACCACGCGCTCGCGCTGGGCGGGCTCAGCCTTGACTTCTGCCGCAGCAATCTGCTGGCTGCCAGGGACCGCTGCCGCCTGGGGCAATTGCGTTGACGCCTGTTCTGCAGGCGCGCTTGCGGCTGGCTTGGTGCTGGGCGCAGGGAAAAATGTGGCGACCCGGCCGTTATAGAGCTGCCATTGGTCCCAGAGCAGAACCAGGGAAAAGCCAAAAATCACCCACAAAATGGTGCGGCGGATATCGTTCATAAGGTCTTTTCTTCTGTAGCTGGCATGTTCAGTCGCCCAAACAGGCGCGGCCTCTGCTCAGGCACCGGGTCGCATCCGCCGGCACACCAGGGATGACAGCGCAGCACCCTGTGCGCCCCCAGGTATATCCCGGCCATCGCTCCATGTCGTTGCAGTGCTTGTATTGCGTAGACCGAGCAGGTGGGCTCAAAGCGACAAGCCGTCCCGAGCCACGGGCTGAGCAAGAGGCGGTAGCCCTTGAGCACACCTATCAGGATGCGCTGCATCATGCCCGGCCACCTTTGCAATGCAGCATCAGTGCGCGCAGTTCATCGCGGATGTAGTGCTTCAACTGGCGCGAACTCGCGCTCCTCAAGCCGATGCCCACCAGCCCGGTACGCAACCGAATCAGGATGGCTTGTGCACGATTGGCCGCAAACATTTCTTGTGCAAGTTGGTAAATCTGTCGCCGGATGGCATTTCGCGTGACGGCCCGTTTGGCCCAGCGCTTGGGAATCAAGGCGCCCATCTGAAGCCTGGGCCCGTCACTTGCTTGCGCCTGGGGCTGCAGATCCAGCACATGCATGGCAAAGTGCTGGGTGCGGGCCAACGCTGGTTGCGCAAGCAAGGTCTGGAACTGGCTTTTTGTCTTGATACGCTCCACTCGCGGCTTGGGCTGTTTTGTGTGTTGTGCGCCGGCCGCGATCTTTTTTTTCGAGCCTGGTTCTTCTTTTTCAGATGGACAACAGTTATCAGACCGAGAGGCGCTTACGCCCCTTGGCCCGGCGCGCATTGATGACAGCTCGTCCGCCACGGGTTTTCATGCGAACCAGAAAGCCATGGGTGCGGGCACGTCGCACTTTGGAGGGTTGATAAGTACGTTTCATTTTCTCTATTCCTGCGCAAAAACCGGTGATTATCCTCAATTTTCGCTCTTGCGGCAACTGGGTCGGACCGTCAAAACCGCTTTGTCTCGTCGCAGAATCTCTTTTTACAGGCGCTGCCTATCCATGTTTTCCCTGATGTGTGGATAAGTTCTTGATAATTTACAATCTGGTGCACACAAAAAAACAAATATCCACATTTTTCTCAGAAATGACTGACAGACATTTTGGTCTTTTGCCCGAGGCGGGCCACGGGGAATCAGAGCCCGATCTCTGGCAATCCTGCCTTGAGTTGCTGGCGCAAGAAGTGCCCGAACAGCAATTCAACACATGGATTCGTCCGCTGGTGGCAGAGGTTTCGCCAGACCACTCTAAGGTCACCCTCTATGTTGCCAACCGCTTCAAGCTCGACTGGGTGCGCGCCCAATACAGCCAGCGCATCAGCTCTGCACTGGAAAAGGTTTACGGCCAATCCATAAACTTCGAGTTAGTGCTTACTCCTCGTGAAATTGCTGCCAGGTCTTTATCCCGCCCAAGTTACAGCGAGCCGATGGACTTGGTGGAAGACACCGAGGGAGGTGAGGAGCGGGGCAACGCACCCGCTCGAAACCGTATCAACTGGGCCCTGACCTTCGAGACACTGGTGGAGGGTTCGGCCAACCGCATGGCGCGTGCGGCAGCGATGCATGTGGCCTCCTATCCTGGGCAGCTCTACAACCCCTTGTTCATCTATGGTGGCGTCGGTCTGGGCAAGACCCACCTGATGCACGCCATCGGCAACCGGCTGCTGTCAGACCAGCCGGATGCAAAAGTTCTCTACATCCATGCTGAGCAATTTGTCTCAGATGTGGTCAAAGCCTATCAACGCAAGACTTTTGACGACTTCAAGGACAAGTACCACATGCTTGACCTTTTGCTGATTGATGATGTTCAGTTCCTGGCCAACAAGGAGCGCACCCAGGAAGAGTTTTTCAACGCTTTCGAGGCCTTGCTGACCAAAAAATCACACATTGTGATGACCAGCGATACCTATCCCAAGGGGCTGACCGACATCCATGAGCGCCTGATTTCGCGTTTCGATTCGGGTCTGACAGTCGCCATCGAACCGCCCGAACTGGAAATGCGCGTGGCCATTCTGATCAGCAAGGCACATGCCGAAGGCGCGATGATGCCTGAGGAAGTGGCTTTCTTTGTGGCCAAGAATGTGCGCTCCAATGTGCGGGAACTCGAGGGCGCCTTGCGCAAAATTCTGGCTTATTCACGCTTCAACCAGAAAGACATCTCCATCACACTGGCGCGTGAGGCCTTACGCGACCTGCTTTCGATCCAGAATCGTCAGATATCGGTGGAAAACATCCAGAAAACGGTGGCTGACTATTACAAGATCAAAGTGGCCGACATGTACTCTAAAAAACGCCCGGCCAGCATCGCCTGGCCACGGCAGATTGCCATGTACCTAGCCAAAGAGTTGACCCAAAAAAGCCTGCCCGAGATCGGCGAAATGTTTGGTGGGCGCGATCACACCACGGTACTGCATGCAGTTCGAAAAATTGGCACCGAACGCCAGCAACTGGCCGAATTGAACCAGCAACTTCATGTGCTGGAGCAAACCCTCAAAGGCTGAGCATCATGAAAACCAATCCGTCTTCTTTATTCCTGGGCATAACGCTGGGGATGGTTGCGGAACAAGTCATTACTTATCCACAGGCCTGCAGGATAGGCGGCAGTTATCCAATTTTCATGAGCGCCGCGTTACCTGCCTGCAAACAGTTTTACAAATGCCTCAAGTGATTGATAAAACAAGGGAAAATCGAGCTATCCACAGAAAAAGACAAAGCTCTAGCTACTACAACTAATTTAAATTAAAAATTCAAGAGAGAGTGACATGATTGTCCTGAAAGCCACCCAAGAAAGACTCCTATCGGTGTTGCAGTCGGTATCTGGCATCGTCGAGCGGCGTCATACCCTGCCTATTCTGTCAAATGTTCTGCTTCGAAAAAGCGGCCGCGCCCTTCAGCTAACCACCAGTGATCTTGAAATTCAGATTCGTACCACGTCTGATCTGGATGGAGATGCAGGTGACTTCACCACCACGGTAGGAGCGCGCAAGCTGATCGACATCCTGCGCACCATGCCTGGTGACCAGACGGTGAGTCTGGAGTCATCCCAGGCCAAGCTGATCCTCAAAGGGGGCAAGAGCAAGTTCACCCTGCAGACACTCCCCGCAGAAGATTTTCCGCTGGTGCAGGAGGCAGCCAATTTTGGACCCGCATTCAGCGTGCCGCAAAAAACCCTGAAGGCTTTGTTGCATCAGGTCTCCTTTGCCATGGCCCTGCACGATATCCGTTATTACCTCAATGGCATTCTGTTTGTGGCAGAAGGCAAGCAGCTCAGCCTGGTGGCCACCGATGGGCACCGGCTGGCATTCACAACCGCCACGCTGGATGTGGAGGTACCCAAACAGGAGGTTATTCTGCCGCGCAAGACAGTGCTTGAAATGCAGCGCCTGCTCAGCGATGCAGATGGTGCCATTGAAATGCGATTTGCCAACAACCAAGCCAAATTTGTCTTTGACGGCATGGAATTTGTGACCAAACTGGTCGAGGGCAAGTTTCCTGACTACAACCGGGTGATTCCCAAGAATCACAAAAACAGCATCACCCTGGGGCGGCAGACCCTGCTGTCGAGCTTGCAGCGCACCGCCATCCTGACCAGTGACAAGTTCAAGGGCGTGCGCCTCAATCTTGATCCGGGTAGTTTGCGCGTGGCATCGAGCAACGCGGAGCAGGAAGAGGCGGTAGACGAGATGGACATCGACTACAACGGGCAAAGCATTGAGATTGGCTTCAATGTGAGCTACCTGATCGATGTGTTGGTCAATATGGAGCAGGACATGGTGAAGCTTGAACTCTCAGATGCCAACAGCTCGGCCCTGATCACCATTCCGGATGACAACAGCTTCAAGTATGTTGTGATGCCCATGCGCATCTGACACAGAAGGTTTTCAACCCGCGCCGGGCCAATGTCTGGCGCGGGTTTATGGTTTTGTGAGTTTGCTCGACAGTTAGAAAAGTTTGTAATGACAGAAGAAAACACAGCAGGATTGGCGCAAGCTGACGATGCCAGCCAGTCCTACGGCGAGAGCGCAATTCAAATTCTGGAGGGCCTGGAAGCAGTACGCAAACGCCCCGGCATGTACATCGGCGACACCTCCGATGGCACCGGTCTGCACCACCTGGTGTTTGAGGTGGTCGACAACTCCATCGATGAGGCGCTGGCGGGCCATTGCGATGACATTGTGGTCACCATCCACACTGACAACTCGATCAGTGTTACGGACAACGGGCGCGGCATTCCCACCGGCGTCAAGATGGACGACAAGCACGAGCCCAAGCGCAGTGCGGCCGAGATTGCCCTGACTGAGCTGCATGCGGGTGGCAAGTTCAATCAGAACAGCTACAAGGTGTCGGGCGGCCTGCACGGCGTGGGGGTGTCCTGCGTCAACGCCCTGTCCAAATGGCTGCGCCTGATCGTGCGGCGCGATGGCAAGGTGCACCAGATCGAGTTTGCCCGCGGCTTTGTGCAAAACCGCATCGTGCAAACGGTAGATGGGGTGGAGGTGTCGCCGATGAAGGTGAGCGGCGACACCGAAAAGCGCGGTACCGAAGTGCACTTCCTGCCCGATACCGACATCTTCCAGCAAAACCACGACTTTCATTACGAGATTCTGAGCAAGCGCCTGCGCGAGCTGAGCTTTCTCAATAACGGTGTGCGCATCCGGCTCAAAGACGAGCGCGACGGGCGTGAAGACGACTTTTCTGGCGCCGGTGGTGTCAAGGGCTTTGTCGACTTCATCAATGCCAACAAGAAAGTGTTGCATCCCAACGCCTTCCATGCCATTGGTGCGCGCCCGGCCGACACCTATGGCGGCATTCCAGGCACCGAAATCGGGGTGGAAGTGGCCATGCAGTGGAACGACGGCTACAACGAGTCGGTGCTGTGCTTCACCAACAACATTCCGCAGCGCGATGGCGGCACCCACCTCACCGGCTTGCGCGCGGCCATGACCCGTGTGATCAGCAAGTACATCGAAAGCAACGAGCTGGCCAAGAAGGCCAAGGTGGATATTTCGGGCGATGACATGCGCGAAGGCCTGTGCTGCGTGCTGTCGGTCAAGGTGCCCGAGCCCAAATTCAGCAGCCAGACCAAGGACAAGCTGGTCAGCTCCGAAGTGCGGGCCCCGGTGGAAGACATTGTGGCCAAGTCGCTCACCGATTTTCTGGAAGAGCGGCCCAATGATGCCAAGATCATCTGCGGCAAGATTGTTGAGGCCGCGCGTGCGCGCGAAGCCGCACGCAAGGCGCGCGAGATGACCCGGCGCAAGGGCGTGCTCGACGGCATGGGCCTGCCCGGCAAGTTGGCCGATTGCCAGGAAAAAGACCCGGCGCAATGCGAGATCTACATCGTCGAGGGCGACTCAGCGGGCGGCTCGGCCAAGCAGGGGCGTGATCGCAAGTTCCAGGCCATTCTGCCCTTGCGCGGCAAGATTCTTAATGTGGAAAAAGCCCGCTACGAGAAGCTGCTCACCAGCAATGAGATTGTCACCCTCATCACGGCTCTGGGCACCGGCATTGGAAAGGCGGCCGTGGAAAGTGGCAAGTCCAGCGTGGATGATTTCAACATCGACAAGCTGCGCTACCACCGCATCATCATCATGACCGACGCCGATGTGGACGGCGCCCACATCCGCACCCTGCTGCTGACCTTCTTCTACCGCCAGATGCCCGAGCTGGTCGAGCGTGGCCATATCTACATCGCCCAGCCGCCGTTGTACAAGGTCAAGGCCGGCAAGGAAGAGCTTTACCTCAAAGATGCCAGCGCACTCGACGCTTTCCTGCTGCGTGTGGCCCTGGTCAACGCATCCATCCACACCGGGGGCGCCAACAGCACCGTGATTGCCGGCGACACCCTGGCCGAGCTGGCACGCAAGCACCAACTGGCCGAGGCGGTGATAGAGCGCCTGCACAACTTCATGGACGCCGAGGCTTTGCGCGCGATTGCCGATGGTGTCAGCCTCAACCTGGATGACGTGGCACAGGCCGAAGTGTCTGCGGCGGCGCTGCAGGCCAAGCTGGAAGGCGCCGAAGTGGCTGGCGAGTTCGATGTCCGCAGCGACAAACCCATTCTGCGTATCAGCCGGCGCCACCATGGCAACGTCAAGAGCAGCGTGATCACGCAAGATTTTGTCCATGGCGCCGACTACGCGGCCCTGGCCGAGGCGGCCCAGACCTTCCGCGGCCTGCTGGCCGAAGGTGCCAAGGTGGTGCGCGGCGAGGGCGACAAGGCCAAGGAAGAGCGCGTCAGCGACTTCCGCCAGGCCATGGCCTGGCTGATTGGCCAGGCCGAGCATGCCACCAGCCGTCAGCGCTACAAAGGCCTGGGCGAAATGAACCCCGAGCAGCTGTGGGAAACCACCATGGACCCCGAGGTGCGCCGCCTGCTGCGCGTGCAGATCGAAGACGCGATCGAGGCCGACCGGGTGTTCACCATGCTGATGGGCGACGAAGTCGAGCCGCGGCGCGACTTCATCGAAACCAACGCCCTGCGCGCCGGCAATATTGACGTTTGATGCCTTTTTTGCACAGCAGTCGCGACGTACTACGCCGCGCGTGAATTGATCGCAACGCGTATCGGATGCCCCCGCAAGCTGCTAAACGCCGTCGGCCATACGGAAGTGTTTCCGGCAAAAATAAAAGGGGGGCGTTTCGCCGGAAAAAGCGCTTGATTTTGTAACTTGTTTCCGGCAACATTCAAAAACCTTATTTTTGCCGGAAACAGTGTGAGGTCTCTCACTAATCAGCAACGACTTCATCAAGTCAACACGGAGCAGCTTTTCGAAAACTATCGATCGGCTGAGATCCATGCTGCATCCTATCGATATGGCATGCGCTGGAAGAAGGTGCGTAACTCAGAATTTCTCTTCCGTGACAAAGATCGTCGTGGCAATGGCAAGTCGCTGGGCCCAAGATCACCACAAACCGAGCAGTTGTTGAGCGCTTTCACAGCGGGGCGCGGTGTGGCCCAGGAGCGTTTAAAGAGCATCACGGAAAAAATTCAAGAGCAGGCCAGACTGAACAAAGCCTTGCGCTTGAATCGGGTGCCACGGATTGTGGCGCGCGTATTGCGCGAACTTGATCGGGCAGGGCTTCACAGCAGCTTTACCGTGATTGGAACCCAGGCTTTGTATGCTTACGAAGCCATAGCCGGCACGCATTTTTTGCTGGAACTCCTTGCTTCTGGCGATGTCGATCTGCTTTACGATACGCGCCAAAAAATGACGGTGGTCTGCGACAAGCTCGATGGCGAAGGGCTGCTGGGCTTGCTAAAAAAGGCAGATAAAACCTTTGCGTGTGTGCGTCAAAATAGCTACCGCGCCGCCAATGCTGGGCAATTCATGGTGGATCTTGTCATCGCTCCGCGTAGGCTGAAGGACGACGAAAGCATTACCTTTTCTAAAGCAGACCTTGTGGCAACCGAGGTGCCTGGCCTGCAGTGGCTCTTGAACGCGCCCAAACTTGATGCGGTGGCCATTGACGAGGATGGATGGCCGACACCGATGCGTGTGCCTGACCCGCGAGCCTTTGCATTGCATAAAGCGTGGCTTTCGAGCTTGCCAGAACGGGAACCCCTTAAAAAACCGCGTGACCTTAACCAAGCGAGGGCCGTCGCGAAACTGGTGCTCGACGAAATGCCGCACCTTCCGTTTGAAACCACGCTGACGTCCCTGCATGGTGATGTGCGAAAGATGCTGCCAATGTTGATCCAGCCCGCAAAACCAATGTAAGTACCCGCCGATAGGTCGCGCGCTGCATGTTAAGCTCACCGCATACCCGGATGAAGAAGGCCGACACGAGGCCTCTGCAAGACAGCTGTTCTGTTTTTCGTGTTCTCCAGGCAATGCAACGCAGTGGCGCCTATGGCTTGGGCCTGCTGGTTTTGCCTGAGGCGGCAGAGAACAGGGCGCAAGGCGCTTGGCCTAGCCTCCCGAATTCAGAACACTGACCCCTTCTCTTGCTCTTACTGCCAATGCCAATGTATGAAAAGGAGCACCATGAACCCAGAGATCAAACATCCCTTACGCCGCCGCCTGCTGGGCGCTGGCGCGCTGTTTTTGTTGCCGGCCTGGAGCCTGGCGCAGGGCAGTGACGCGCCGCTCAAGCTGATCGTGCCTTTTTCGCCGGGCACCGGCATTGATCTGGTGGCGCGCCAGCTGGGCCCCAAGCTGGCGCAAAAACTCAACCGCCCGGTGGTGGTGGATAACCGGGTGGGCGCCTCGGGCAATATTGGTGCCGAGGCGGTGGTGCGTTCGGCCCCCAATGGCAGCACCTTGCTGGTGAGCGTGAACACCCTGGTGATGAACCGGGCCATCAACCCCAGCATGCCGTTTGACCCGCTCAAAGACCTGACCCCAGTGGCGCTGACCAGCTGGGGCGAGCTGATTCTGGTCACTCCGGCCAAGACCGGCTGGAAAACTGCCAAAGACCTGGTGCAGGCGGCCAAGGCTGCGCCAGGGCGCATCAACTACGCCTCCCCCGGGGTGGGCACGCCGCACCATATGGCCATGGAGCTGTTCAAGAACACCGCCCAGGTCTTCATCACCCACATACCGTATCGCGGTAATGCACCCGCCGTGACCGATCTGCTGGGCGGCCAGGTCGATGTGATGTTCCTGCCCATCCATGTGGCGCTCGCGCATGTCAAGTCGGGTCGCCTGGTGGCCCTGGCCATTGGCAGCGAACGCCGCCATGCGCTCATGCCTGAGGTGCCCACCGTGGCCGAAACCGGCTTGGCCAAAGTCAGTGTGGGCATGTGGTTTGGCGTATTCGGCCCCAAGGGGCTGCCGGCCGAGCTGGTGGCCAGTCTGAACCGCGAGATCAACCAGATCATCGGCAGTGCGGAAGTGAAGACCGCGTTTTCTGCCCAAGGCATGGACCCCTCCAGTGCCAGTCCGGCCGAGTTTGCCCGCCTAATCGAGCAGGACGCCGAGAAATGGATGAAATTGGCCAGGGCGCAGGGCATCAAGCCGGAATAGGCTGCTGACACAGCCTTAAAACCAATCTATGTTGCGATCATCCAGCGCTCTTGTATGGGGTTGGCAAATCAGGCTGACGCCTGAGGGACCAGGGGTGCCAACGTGGCCAGCAGGGCAGGAATGGTGAGCGGCTTGGTCAGAAAGCCGTTCATGCCCGCCGCCTCGGCCTCCATGCGTTCCTCGGTCTGCACATTGCCGGTCATGGCGAAAATTTGCACCGTCTGAAGGTGAGCACAGGCACGGATGGCCCGGGCGGCCTCCTTGCCGTCCATCACCGGCATCTGCATGTCCATCAGGACCGCATCGAACACTTCACCCTGGTCGCGCAACAGGTAAACCGCCTCGGCGCCGTTCTCGGCCTCGACCGCCTCGGCGCCAAACTCTTCCAGAAAGGTGCAAGCCACCATCCGGTTGATGGGCACATCGTCCACCACCAGCACACGCAGGCCCGCCAGCGGCCGCTTGCCAGAGGTGAGCGCGTCGTCTGCGGCGTGTGGGGCGGTCTGTACGGCGGACTGTGCAGCGGTCTGTATGGCGGTTTGTACGCCGGCCATTTCATCCGGGGGGGTGTTCCCGACGATGCGGTCGCTAGCGCCGCTCAGGTCAGCCGGCTCTGCTGCTGCTGCCATGCCCAGTGCCAGCGGCAGTTCGAGCTGGATGGTGAAGGTGCTGCCCAGGCCGGGCTGGCTGCTGACATGGATCTGGCCGGTGTCGATGTCGGTGCCGTTATCAGGGCCGGTGTTAAGACCGATTAGTGCCTGCGGCGCGGGCTGCAGACCTTCGGAGGGCGTACCCATGTCAAGTCCCTAAAGGGCAATTTGTTTCAGCCGGCATCCTAGCCAGTTAAGCACAACCTGACAATCAACGATGGTTGGGGGACGGTAAACGAAAGTTGGGCTGGCTTTGGCTGAGCTATATGAATGAATTGGGGTCAGATTCCAATTTGGCTGGCCAGACGGGCGCTGGCCTTGACCCCGGGCACACAGCGGGTGCTAAGGCGCTGAGCTTATTTTTTCTGCCGATTGAGCTCGAGCTGGGCATCGACCAGTTGCACGATCTCATCAACCACCGGGTTGCGCTGGCCGCGCTGGGCGGCGATGGATTGCACCAGGCGGTCAACCCTCTCGATATTGGGCGCGCCGCCGTAGAGTGCGCGTGCGGCCGAGGAGGGGCTGGCCAGGCCCTGGGCCGCGGCAGCATATTTCTCAAACGGCACCATGTCTTCGGCCTTGGCACCCAGGCCGATGCACAGCTCGCTCACCCAGTTGTAAACAGCACGTGAGGCCTGCACATCTGAGTGCACCGCCTCCTTGATCGGGCGCATGCCTTGCGGGGTGACGCAGCGGTAGTTGCCGGCCAGCAGCATGCTCCACTTGGCCAGCGGCACAAAGACCGAGTCGTGCACCTTGAGCTTGACCGGCAGCTCCAGCTGCTCATGGCCCACCGGCAGGCGGGCGGCCTCGATGTCGGCCTGCAGCTGGCGCAGGATGGCGGTGTGCGCCTCGGAGTCAAAGCGCGCGGCCTTGAAGTTGGTGGGCAGGCGCACCTGCAGCACATTGACTTGCTCCTCGGGCGGGCGGAAGGCTTGCGGATCGGGGCTGCACAGGGTCATGCAGGAGGGGTCGAAGCTGTCCCACACGGTGGGGTCGGTGAAGGCGTTGCGGCAGGCCTTCACATCCACGCCGGGCAGGCGAGCCAGGTAGGGCAGCGGCGGCATGTTCATGATCGACATGCAGGGCTTTTTCGATTTGGCAATGGCCTCGAGCAATTCACGCACACCCGGGCTGCGGTATTGCGGCTCCTGCATGGCCAGGCCAATCAGGTCAAAGTCAGCCGGGTTCACATCCGCCGGCCCAGCGCCACGCACCTTGCCGGGCAGTTTGCGCGAGTCGATTTCAATCAGGCCCTCACGCCCCTTGACGGGCATGCGCACCCGAAAGCCCTCGCGGTTGATCAGCTCGGCTTCGGCTGGCAGGCAGACCAGGGTGGCGTTGTGACCGGCCATCAGCAGCTTGCTGGCCAGCAAAGAGCCATAGGAGGCGCCCATGATCAGAATGTTGTAACTTTTGCTCATGAAATATTCCTGCGTAAAGCCATGAACGGCCCGGCAAAACCATTAGGAGAGAATGAAGCGGTGGATTCTAATGAAATTGGGCCTGCGCGAAAGGCAAACCGTCGCAAGATACCGGTGCGGGTAACTGCTCGTGACGCACAATCGGGCGCGATCCCTGAACCAGGAAGGAGTTGACCATGACGCGCATGTTGCTGGGCCTGTTGATTGTGCTGAGCGTGCACTCGCTGCGCCTGGTGGCCGAAGACTGGCGCAACCGAGCGGTGGCCCGGTTGGGCCGGCCACTGTGGCTGACCCTGTTTTCCCTGGTCTCCATGGTGGGCCTGGTGCTGCTGGTGTGGGGCTTTGCCCAGGCGCGCGAGCAGCCGCAGGTGCTGTGGCAGCCTCTGCCCGCGCTGCGCCATGCGGCGCTGGCGCTCACCGCACTGAGCTTCATTCTGCTGCTGGCTGCGCTGGTGCCAGCCAATCATCTCAAGGCGCGCCTGCGGCACCCGCTGCTGCTGGCGCTGAAAACCTGGGCGCTGGCGCACCTGTTGCTCAACGGCATGCTGGTGCACGCCATCCTGTTTGGCAGTTTGCTGGTGTGGGCGGTGCTGGCCTACCGGGCGGCGCGTCAGCGCGATCGGCTTTCAGGTGCCGCTGCGCCGCCTGCGAGGGCACCCATGACTTTGATCACGCTGGTGCTGGGCCTGCTGGCCTGGTGGCTGTTTGCCAGCAAGCTGCATGGCTGGCTGATCGGCATCAAACCAGTGCCCTGGTGGTGACAGTCAGCGCGCGGTGCGCTCTTTAGGCGGGATCGGCATTGTCCTTGACTGAACAGGTGTTGATGCCAAAGATCGAGTAGGGCGGGCACCAGCCAATCAGACCGGTGGCCAAGGGCACCAGACCCAGCCAGCCCCACCAGCCCACCGTTCCAGTAGCAGCCAATCCGATCAGCACCAGGCCGGCCACGATACGAATCTTGCGGTCGATGCCGCCAACATTTGCTTTCATCGCTGCACTCCTTGAGTTAGTGATCAACCAGCGCTCATGCTGCCACAACATACCCCTCTTCGGCAATGGCCTTGGCGAGGATCTCGCGTGACTGCTGCGATTGCACTTCCACCTTGTTCTGGCTGCGGTCGATGTGTACTTCGGCTTGCGGGTCGACCTGCTTGATTGCGCGGGTAACGGCCTTTTCACAATGGCCACAGGTCATGCCGCTGACTTCAAAGGTCTGGTTCATGGGATTCAACTCCTGAGATGCGTCATTAAGGGCAGACATATTGTGCGCCCATCACTCAGATTGGCGCAAAATTCCAATATGCAAGACCCCAGCAAGCCCGCAGAGCTCGACATCGGCATTGGTGGCATGACCTGCGCCTCCTGTGTGTCGCGGGTCGAGCGCGCCCTGAGCAAAGTGCCGGGTGTGGCCTCGGCCTCGGTCAACCTGGCCACCGAGTCGGCGCGGGTGCGCTATGCCCCGGGCGAGCAGATGGAGGCCCTGCTGCGCCGCGCGGTGCGCGATGCCGGCTACGAGCCGCGCGCGGCCGATGCGCTGGAGAAGGAGCAAGACGCCTCGCCCTGGGCCGGCTTTACCCCGGTGGGGGCGGGGATTGCCTTGTCGCTGCCGCTGGTGCTGCCCATGCTGGGCGACCTGGCGGGATGGCACTGGATGTTGCCAGCCTGGTTGCAGTTTGTTCTGGCTACGCCAGTGCAGTTTGTGCTGGGGGCGCGTTTTTATGTGGCCGGCTGGCATGCGCTCAAGGCCTTGAGCGGCAATATGGACTTGCTGGTGGCGCTGGGCACCAGCGCGGGCTGGGCCCTGTCGGTCTGGCTCTGGCTGTTTGCCGGCCATGATGCCAGCCATGGTGACACACCTCACCTGTACTTTGAGGCATCGGCCGTGGTGGTGACCCTGGTGCTGCTGGGCAAATGGCTGGAGGCGCGCGCCAAACGGCAGACCACCGCGGCCATTCGCGCCCTGCATGCGCTGCGCCCGGACCTGGCCCACCTGATCGGCCCCGAGGGCGAGGTGGATGTGCCGCTGGCCGAGGTGCTGGTGGGCGACCGGCTGGTGGTGCGCCCGGGCGAGCGCCTGCCGGTGGATGGCGCGCTGCTCGAAGGCCAGACCCAGGTGGACGAATCGATGCTGACCGGCGAGCCGCTGCCGGTGAGCAAGGGCGTGGGCGACAAGCTCACCGGGGGCTCGATCAATGGCGAGGGCCGGGTGGTGATGCAGGTGAGCGCGGTAGGCCGCGAGACCGTGCTGGCCCACATCATTCGGCTGGTGGAGGATGCGCAGGCGGCCAAGGCGCCGATCCAGCGCCTGGTGGACCAGGTGTCCGCCGTATTCGTGCCGGTGGTGCTGGGCATTGCGCTGCTCACCCTGCTGGGCTGGCTCTGGAGCGGTGCAGCCACCGAAACCGCGGTGATTCATGCGGTGGCGGTGCTGGTGATTGCCTGCCCGTGTGCGCTGGGGCTGGCCACGCCCACCGCCATCATGGCCGGTACTGGGGTGGCGGCGCGCCACGGCATTCTGATCAAGGATGCGCTGGCGCTGGAGGTGGCGCACCGGGTGGACACCGTGGCCTTTGACAAGACCGGCACCCTCACCGTGGGCCAGCCGCGGCTGCTGGCGTTTGAGCCGGCCCCGCAGGCGGACGGCGACGCCTTGCTGGCCGCAGCAGCGAGCCTGCAAAGCGGCAGCGAGCACCCACTGGCGCGGGCGGTGCTGGCCGCAGCACAGGCCAAAAACCTGACGATCCGTGCGCCCGACAATGTGCGTGCCGTGCCCGGGCGTGGCAGTGAAGGCGAAGTGGGTGTGAGCAGCTACCTGATTGGCAGCTTGCGCTGGATGGACGAGCTGGGCGTGCCGCTGGGTGTGTTGGCTCAGCGAGCGGCCGAGTGGCAGGCACAGGGGGCGACTTTGTCGCTGATGGTGCAGCGCACCACGGCCGGACTGACGCCCTGCGCCCTGCTGGCCTTTGGCGATGAGCCCAAGCCGGGGGTGAACGACGCCCTGGCGGCCCTGCGCGCGCAAGGCATCCGGCTGGTGATGATTTCGGGCGACAACCGGGGTGCGGCCGAGGCCATGGCGCGCCGGATGGGGCTGCGCCCCGAGGAGGGCGAGGTGCTGGCCGAGGTGTTGCCCGGCGACAAGGCGGCGCAGGTGGCGGCGCTCCGGAGCGGCGGCCATGTGGTGGCCATGGTGGGCGATGGGGTGAACGACGCACCTGCTCTGGCGGCGGCCGATGTGGGCCTGGCCATGGGCAGCGGCACCGATGTGGCGATGCATGCCGCAGGGGTGACCCTGATGCGCGGCGACCCCACCCTGGTGGCAGCGGCTTTGTCGATCTCACGCCGCACCGTGGCCAAGATCCGGCAGAACCTGTTCTGGGCCTTCATCTACAACGTGGCCGGCATCCCGCTGGCGGCGCTGGGCTATCTCAGCCCGGTGGTGGCGGGCGCGGCCATGGCGCTGAGCTCGGTCAGCGTGATGAGCAACGCCCTCTTGCT
>CAXRBE010000056.1:0-2828 GCA_964228805.1 Burkholderiaceae bacterium | reverse complement strand
ACCTGCAGATCCCCGCTGGCCAACTCGCCCTCAAAGAGCCAGGTCGGTGAGTAGCCTATGCCCATACCCGACAACACCGAGGCGCGGATCACCTCGCTGCTGTTGGTCTGCAGATTGCCTTGCGCGCGGACCGTGACCTGGGTGCCTTCTTTGACGGCAGCACCGGGACCTGCGGTGAATGTCCATACGTTCTGTGTGGCAAGTTCCGAATAGACGATGCAGTTGTGTCTCTCCAGATCCTGCGGGACCTTGGGTGCTTTGAGCCCTTTGGGCAAGGAACGCAAGTACTCGCGACTGGCGATGAGAACACGCTGGGTGGTGCCGATTCGCCTGGCAACCAGGGAGCTGTCGGCCAATTCGCCAATCCGCACGGCCACATCGATGCCTTCTTCTACCAGATCCACGAAGCCATCGTTGAGCCGCAGGTCGATTTTCACGTTCGGGTGCGCCGCCAGGAAGCTTCTGACCAGGGGCAGCAATTTGAGGCGACCGTAGCCGACGGATGCGGCCACGCGCAGCCAACCATTCAACTTTTGCTCCCCTTCATGCAAAGCCATTTCGGCCTCTGCAATCTCGGCCACCAGGCGCCGTGCCTGTGTGAAGTAGCGCTCACCAGCCTCGGTCAAGGCCAAAGAGCGGGTGGTGCGGCTCAGCAACTTGGCCCCCAGTTCACGCTCCAGCGCTGCCACCTGTTTGCTCACATGGCTTTGTGTCGTCTGCTTCTCGCGTGCCACAGCAGAGAAGCTGCCACTTTCCACCACACGTATGAAGGTGTTCATGGATTGCAGTTTGTCCATCGGCCGCTCCTTTTATTCCAATATGGACTAAATATAAGTCCAAACCATCATCTAGTGCATATTTTGAGAGGGAGTCAGACTCGCATCATCACAAATCAACCAGGTGCATCCCATGAATGCAGGTACCTTGTCCATGCCGCAAACATCCGGTAACGACCAACGCAAATTCGTTCAAGGCATAGCTGTAGGCTTGCTGGCGGCCAGCATTGGAGCCCTTTACACCGTGTTTGCGCGCTGGGGCATCTCGCGCGGCTTGTCCTCACCCGACTTGACCGTGTTGCGTTTCGGTGTGGCGGGTGTACTGATGCTGCCCGTGCTGGCTATGGCCTATTGGCGTGACTGCGCTCAGTTCACCACGCGCTGGAGGATCTGGCTGCTGATTGCGTTGCTGGCAGGGACACCCTTTGGCCTCTTGATGTTCGGCGCTCTTCAGTTTGCACCACCCAGTCACGCAGCGGTTTTCCCATTCACCGCGATGAGCGTGATGGGGATGGTGTTGGGGTCTGTCGTGTTGGGAGACCGCATGACGTCCAGACGCGTGACAGGCATCGCAGTGGTGTTGCTGGGCTTGGTGTTGGTCTCTGGGATAGAACTGTCCAGCTTGACGCTGCGGGCCGCATGGGGCGATGCCATGTTCCTGGCTGCCGGCACACTCTGGGCAGGGTTCGGCATTGTTTTACGCAAACACCGTTTGGACCCGTTGTTGGCTACAGCGGTCATTTCGATCAGTGCATTGCTCACGTATGTGCCCGCTTATGTGCTCCTCACCGGCGGCGAGCAACTGATGGCGGCGGCACCGCACGTGCTCTGGGTAGAAGTGCTGGTGCAGGGCGTGATCGCTGGCGCTGGGACTCTGTACACGTATTCCAAGATGGTGTCCCTGCTCGGGCCATCTCGTGCTGCCGTCTTCCCAGCGCTGGCGCCCGGTTTGGCCGCTTTGATGGCTTGGCCAGTCTTGGGGCATGTCCCGGGCATCTTCGAAACGTTGGGACTGCTGATGGTGATGACCGGTCTGATCGTGGCAGTCACCACAGCAGTTCCTTCTTTGGGGAAAAAACTGAATTGACTGCAATGGGCTGTCGGCAGCCCATGAGGTCAGGTCAGTTCGAATCGACGACCCCACCAAAAAATGGGGGGTCGAAAACAGAGCGAGTCGGTTAAACAATCGCTTCTGGGCCGCCATGCAAAGTTTCTTCAAATCTTCAATCTTTCAACCGCAGCCGACAAGTTGTTGATCTGATTGAATTTTTCTCGGTCACCTCCTGACCAGAGATTGAAGAAAGTCCCTTCATACAGGGGCTTCAGCGCGATTGAGACGCTGTTCTGCTCAGAACCACTTGACTGAGCGAGTTCGAAAAAATCCAATTAGAACAAGGGTTTGCGCGATTTTTCCGCAGCCCCTGCTGCCGTACTGCCGCAAAAAAGTCAGGAGCTTTTGCGGAAATCAAGGTTTCATGCGGGTAGCGAGCGGTGGGGATTCGAACTGTCCGCAAACAGGTGCTTGGCTGCGCCCAACAGCGTCTTATCGCCCCCTCATGACAAGCAACACAGCTTGCTGAAGCTGAGCATTCACCGCTTTGACTTGAGCAGCCGGCATGCCTTGCAGCATCAACTGCACCACCACATTGGAGGCTGCAACCACTGTTTGCGCAGCCTGTTGAGGCGAGATACGAAGTGGCTTGAGTTGGTGCAGCCTTTGAAGTCGACCCATCGCAATGGCTTCAGCCCCCATGCGCAGGCGCGCGCTGATGGCGGGTGATTGCTGCAGTGCGCCGATGAGCGCCAAGTGCTTGTACGCAAAGTCGATCCACTGATCCCAGCCCTTGAGCAAGTCTGCTTCCGGATCGCTGGTCTCAGGCTGCCTTTTCTTACCTTGGAAGAACGAGAGCATCTTGCGCTCAGCGACCGCAAGCATCAGTCCTTCCTTGTCGCCAAAGTGGTGGTACAGCGTGGGTGCAGTGACGCCGGCCAGTTCGCACAGCTTTCGGGTGGTAGGGAACTCTCCGGGGTTGTCATCCATCCACGCGATGG
>CAXRBE010000055.1:0-11081 GCA_964228805.1 Burkholderiaceae bacterium | reverse complement strand
ATGGCATGGCGGGCAGTGAAAATTTTTCCTGTCATGACAGCCTCCCGGTTTCAGCGGCTGCGACGCACTCTTCCATGGATGCCAGCATGGGCGTGTAGCCGTAGCCTCCGAGACTGTTGACCATCTTGGCACTGTTGGTGGCCAGACGCTTCCAGCCATTGGCCTCGGCAATTTCTCGCGCGTAGGACTGGTAAAAGCACATGCCGGCAAACACGGTGCCGCCAGCGTCCTCGATTGTCTCGGTGTAGCCCATGCGGTCGGCATCGGGCTTGACCTGGGGGCTGGTCACCGCCAGCAATGGAATCTTGAACCTCCTGTCTTCACACAGGGATGCCAGGTCGCGAATTTCCAGCAAGCTCAGCTGGGGAGCGGAAAACACCACCACATCCACCTCATCAGTGACCCGGTAAGAGCCTTGCAGGGCCATGACTTCGGCACGCTCTATGGTGCGCACTGGCAAGTGTTCCATCTTCAGGTCTTGTGCGCGAATGGCCTCCGGTGTGATGCCCACCATATGAAACAGCGCGGTCGAGCCAAAACTGGCCATGGCCGCGCCAAAATGCTTGAGCGAGTCGGAGCCGGGGTTGCCCTCCACACCTTCCAGGACCGGCACCTCCCAGTAATTGCCCGACTGCTTGCCGATGAAGCCGCCCAGAGCGCCCCATTCATTGAGCGTCTGCGGGCGCCAATTGATGCGAAAGCGCCGGCCCGGTTGTCGGTGCTGGTCCAGGTGATAGCCATAGCGGGGTGTGCGCCCGGTCAGGCCGGCAGCCAGGGCCGAGGGGCCACCCTCGAAGTTGGAGCGCGCGCCACAAATCGAATTGGAATAGATCACCACACCGGTGTCGCCAAAAGCAACATGCTCGCCAAAGCCCGGGGCCATGATGGTCTGGTAGTTGATGCAGGTGTCGGTCATCGACACACCCATCTTGACGAAGGCGGCGATGGCGCGGCGCTCCAGGCTGATCATCTGGTCGGTCTGCCCGAGCTGCTTGGCCTTGTTGAAATCAGTGCCGCGGGGGTCGGTAATGGTCGGGATGCGCACCACCCGGTCCTTACCGGCGTTCTTGGTGAGGAACTCCAGCCACTCGACCCCGGCCTGGCCCAGGCTCTCGGTGTCGGCCATGATGTGCGACTGCGAGACCGGCACCATGTCAGCCGCACCAAAAAATTCCCCCACCTGGATCTGGTGCCTGATGGCCGCCTGGCGCACCGGACCCTGTTCACCGGCCAGCATGGCCTGTTCTTCTGCGTTGAGCTTCATGCCTCGTCCTAAAAACCTTGTCCTCGAAAAAATCAACCCGCCTCAATCCACCGTGGCACCCGAATCCCGCACCGCCTTGGCCCATTTGGCAACTTCGCGCAACTGAAACGCAGCCAGGCCCTCTTGCAATTCGGTATTGGGCACCACGCCCAGATTGCCAAGCTTCTGACCATAGGCTGCCGAGGTCGCCACTTTTTCCACCGCCGCCTTGAGTTGCTGCTGCACAGCTGCGGGCAGGTTGGCAGGCGCAAACACCGCCCACCAGGCCGTCGATTCAAACTGGGGCAAGCCCTGCTCGGCCACCGTAGGCACATTGGGCAACACCGGCGAGCGGGTTTTGCTGGTAACGGCCAGCGCGCGAACACGGCCCGAGTTGATATGGCTGATCACCGACTGCACCGGATCAAACATGGAATAGATCTGACCCGCAATCAAGTCGGTCACCGCCGGCGCGCTACCCTTGTAGGGAACATGCTTGAGCTTGACCTGCGCCGCAGACTCAAACAATGCGCCGGTCAGGTGGCCCGGGGTGCCGTTGCCGGCGGTACCGAACACCATGGTGTCGGGCTTGTCCTTGGCCTGTTGAATATATTCGGCCAGGGTTTTGGCGGGATTGGCAGGATTGACCACAATCGCCAGGGGGGCGCTGGCCACCAGCGCAATCGGCGTGAAGTCCTTCACCGGGTGATAAGACAATTTTTTGTAGAGGCTGCCGTTGATGGCATTGGTACCCACTGTGCCCATCAGCAAGGTGTAGCCATCGGGGGATGACTTGGCCACGGCATCAGCGCCGATCGAACCACCGGCCCCGCCCTTGTTGTCAATGATGACCTGCTGCTTGAGCTCGTCGCCCAACAGTTGCGCCAGGGGACGTGCCACGATGTCGGTGGGGCCGCCGGCAGGAAACGGCACCACCAGCCGGATGGGTTTGTTTGGATAGGCCTGCGCCCAGGCGGACCCGGCCAATAAATATGCGGCAAGGAGCATAGCCAAGCGGCCCCGCTTGTTAAATGCCAATGTCAACGGTGCTTTCATTTTCAACTCCTGAGAAATAGCTGACATCAAGGTTGGCCAGCAAAAAATGACGCCATCAGCGCATCGCGCCCAAGCTGCCGCAGCCACTCATACAACGCGGCAGATCTTGAGCATATTGGTGCCGCCGGGCGAGCCCATCGGCTCGCCACAGGTGATGGCATAAATATCACCAGGCTGGACAATGCCGCGGTCTTTGAGGTGCTTTTCCGCTTCTTCCAGGGCAGTGTCGCGGTCACCGCTGGTATTCATCAGCAAGGGCCGGACATTGCGATACAGAGCCATTTTGCGTTGTGTCGCCACCTTGGAGGTCAGGGCGTAGATTGGAATGTTGATGCGATAACGGCTCATCCACAGCGCAGTGGAACCACTCTCGGTCAGGGCCACAATCGCTTTGGCGCCTAAGTGGTGGGCAGTGAACAGGGCGCCCAGGGCAATCGACTGGTCAATGCGGGTGAATTTTTTGCCGGAAAAATCATCGTCCAGCGCCAAGGCCTCGGCCTGGTCGGCCGCCAGGCAGATCGCAGCCATCTCCACCACCGTCTCCAGCGGAAAGCGGCCAGCGGCGGTTTCCGCTGACGTCATGACCGCATCGGTGCCATCGAGCACCGCGTTGGCCACATCGCTCACCTCGGCGCGGGTGGGCACCGGGTTGTTGACCATCGATTCCATCATATGGGTGGCGGTGATCACCGTCTTGTCCATGTCGTGGGCCAGTCGGATCATGCGCTTTTGCAGGGCCGGCACCGCCGCATTGCCGACCTCGATGGCCAGATCACCCCGCGCCACCATGATGCCGTCGCTGGCACGCAAGATTTCCTCCAGCCTTGGAATTGCCTCGGCCCGCTCAATCTTGGCAATCAGATGAGGCTTATGCCCAAAAGGTGCTGCCGCCACATTGCACAATTGGCGCGCCATTTCCATGTCGGTGGCGCTTTGCGGAAAGCTCACCGCCACATAGTCGGCCTGGAAGGCCATGGCCGTCTTGATGTCCTCCATGTCCTTGCCGGTCAGGGCTGGTGCGGTCAGCCCGCCTCCGCGCTTGTTGATGCCCTTGTTGTTGGAGAGTTCACCGCCAACTGTGACCTGACAATGGACAGCCTGCCCCTTGACCGCTTCGACCACCATCACGATCAGCCCGTCAGCCAGCAGCAACATATCGCCCACCACCACATCGCGCGGCAGCTCCTTGTAGTCAAGGCCGACTGCTGATGCATCGCCGGGCTCGGTGCGCGCAGCGTCAAGCACAAACTTCTGCCCGCTGCTCAGCTGGACCTTGTTGTCGGCAAACTTGCCAACGCGTATCTTCGGGCCCTGCAGGTCAGCCATGATGGCCACCTCCCGTTCGGCGCGCTGGGCGGCGGTGCGCACCAGGGCCGCGCGATCGATATGATCCTGGGCCTTGCCATGGCTGAAGTTCAGTCGCACCACATTGACCCCGGCGCGAATCATTTTTTCAAGCAGTTGTGGGTCGCTTGAGGCGGGTCCCAGGGTGGCAACGATTTTGGTGGCTCGGCTTGGCATGGAAGATTGGTTTGGATTTCAGCCCTTGATTTTCACACGTAAACTGATGCCTGCCTCGAAAAGTGCCAATCACCGTGCAAAACACCCTGGCTGGTAAAGCGTTTTGAACGCGCGCGGCTCACCACCTCAGCAACCAAGCACACAGCTCATGACAACCCATCCCCAACTGGCCGGCATTTTGCTGATGGTCGGCGGCATGCTGCTTTTCACCCTCAACGATGCCCTGGGAAAATGGCTGGTCGCCGATTATTCCGTGGGCCAGATCCTGGCCATCCGCAGTGCCGCCGCACTGCTGATCCTAGTGCCCTATCTGTGGCGCCAGGGCTTGCTGGGTAGCCTCTGGCGTGTGGAGCGCCCAGGGCTGCAGGCGCTGCGTGTGACCCTGGTAATCGCCGAGGTCGCACTGTTCTATCTGGCGGTGCGTCATCTGCCGCTGGCCGATGTGTTCATGTTTTACCTGGCCTCTCCGATTTTTGTCACCCTGTTGTCAGCCCTGCTGCTGCGCGAGCAAGTGGGGCTCACCTCATGGCTGGCGGTCATCGCAGGCTTTGCCGGTGTTACGCTTGTCTTTCCCCCCAGCGCCGCCGCTCTGACCCTGCCCGCACTGATGGCGCTGGCGGGCAGCCTGTCGCTGGCCCTGATGATGATCCTGGCCCGTCACCTGCGTGGCAGCAACGGCTTTCATCTGATCACCCTGCAGACATCGGGCGTGGCGCTGGCGGGCCTGTCCACCTGGCCCTTTGGCTGGCTCTCACCCGGCCCGCTCGCCTTCGGCCTGATCTGCCTCTTGGGCATTGTGGCAACCACCGCGCACTTCATGCTCAACCATGCCGTCAGGCTGGCGCCTGCAAATGTGGTGGCACCCTTTCAATACACCGCCATCGTCTGGGCCATGGCGCTGGGCTATCTGGTCTGGGGCGATGTGCCAAGCGCCAGGGCCCTGCTGGGTGCCGCCCTGATTGTTGGCGCGGGTCTGGCCATTTTTTTCCACCAGAACCGGGCAAGCATGAAGGCAGAACTGGCAGAGAAAGCTGCCAGCGAGGTCTAACCCGCCGGCCCTTTAGTCAGGCGCAAATCGGGCGCTTCAGCCCGCGCGCCGGGCCAGGACCTCGAAGGCGGGCAGGGTCTTGCCCTCCAGCACCTCCAGAAAGGCGCCGCCACCAGTGGAGATATAGCCCACCTCCTTTTCGATGCCGTACTTGGCGATTGCCGCCAGGGTGTCGCCGCCACCAGCAATCGAAAAGGCGCTGCTTTGCGCTATCGCCCTGGCAATCTCGCGGGTGCCGTTTTCAAAGGGCGCAAACTCGAAGACGCCCACCGGGCCATTCCAGACAATGGTGCCAGCGGCCTTGAGCTGGCTGGCAAGCAGGGCCGCCGTCTGCGGTCCGATGTCCAGGATCAGGTCGTCGGCGGCAACCTCACTGGCATTCTTGATCTGGGCCTTGGCGTCGGCCTTGAATTCCTTGGCGGTGACCACATCGAGCGGGATGGGCACGCCCGCCCCCCTTTGTTTCATGGCCTCAATGACTGCCTTGGCCTCATGCACCAGATCGGGTTCGGCCAGGCTTTTGCCAATCTGCAGGCCCGCAGCCAGCATGAAGGTGTTGGCAATGCCCCCGCCCACGATCAACTGGTCAACATTCTTGGCCAGGCTTTGCAGAATGGTCAGTTTGGTGGACACTTTGGAGCCCGCACCGATGGCCACCAGCGGGCGTTTCGGATTTTGCAGGGCTTTGCCGATGGCATCCATCTCCGCCGCCAGCAGGGGGCCGGCGCAGGCGATGGGGGCAAACTGGGCGATCCCATACGTGGAAGCTTCGGCGCGGTTGGCAGTGCCAAAGGCGTCGTGCACAAAGATATCGCACAGGGCGGCCATCTTTTTGCTCAATTCCTCGCTGTTCTTTTTTTCTCCCTTGTTGACACGTACGTTTTCCAGCATGACCAGTTGGCCGGGCTGAATGCGCACGCCCTCGGTCCAGTTGGCCAGCAGCGGAATAGGCCGTCCCATGAGTTCACCCATGCGCCTGGCCACCGGGGCCAGGCTGTCTTCGGGTTTGAGCTCGCCTTCGGTGGGCCGGCCCAGGTGGGAGGTGACCATGACAGCCGCACCGGCATCAAGCGCCATCTGAATGCAAGGGATGGAGGCGCGGATGCGGGTATCTTCGGTGATATTGCCCGACTCATCTTGCGGCACATTGAGGTCGGCGCGGATGAAGACGCGCTGGTTTTGGGCCAGGCCCTCAGTGCACAAGTCCTGAAAACGCTTGAAGTTCATGATGAAAGAAGTATGAGGCTGATAATTGATGCGGGGACACACGGGCCACGGGTGATCAGCAATTCTAGGCGGGCCTTCCAGGCGGCTGACTACCAGCCCAGCCCCAGGTGCAACGGCAGATAGACCGCCATACCCAAGACAATGGTCAGCAACACATCACGCCAGCGGTAATAGGCCAGCAAGCCGGCGGCACCGGCAAACAGGCGAGCATCCTGCCAGGTACCGACCAGCACGCCCTGACTCATCACCACCTCGGGCACCACCACCGCCGATAGCGCGGCTATCGGTGCATATTGCAGGCCGCGCTGGGCCCAGTGCGGCAGACTCCATGATCTGCTGGAAATGAAAAAGAAGCAGCGCGTCAGCACCGTCACGCCCGCCAGGCCAACGATGATTGCAATGGTCCACAGATCGGTCATTTGACCCGTGCCCCCATAGTTGCCGGGCCGGCCAAGCCGGCGTCCCGAGGCGGATGCAAGCCCCGCGTTTCGAAGCGGCTTGCGGCCTGCGCGCCTGGCGACTGGCTGGCAACGATCATGCCGAACCTCTTTGAGGACGCATCCGTGTTGACTTCTCCAGCACCATGCTGACCAGCACCGCCACGGCGATCGCCAGCACGATATTGAGCTTGAGTGGCAGCGCATATGCAGCCACCGCAGCCACCCCGGCCACCGAAGCCGCGATCAAGCGCAGGCGTGTGCTGGCCAAGGAGCTCATGATGCCCAGCAGGCACAAAATGCCGGCAAAGCCCAGGCCCCAGTGGGTCGGAATCATATTGGCCAGAGCGATGCCGGCCAGGCTGGCCCCCACCCAGCTCAGCCAGGCCATCAGGCAGCTGCCAGCCAGGTAGGCCTCCTGGGCCAGCCGACCTGCCCCCACGCTTGGCAGGGGCCCGCCCACGCGACCCTCTGAAGGGGCGCTCGCTGGCTTGACCTGCAAACTGGCCGGATGGGGAAATTTCTTGGTGAACAGCGCGTAACTCACATCGGCGGTGAGGTAGCCATGCAGCAGCCTTTGCCAGCGGGGCAGGTGCATCAGGTACTCACGCAAGTGAAGACTGAAGACCACAAAGCGCAGGTTGACGCAAAAAGCAGTTGCCAGGATCACCCAGGCCGGCGCGCCAGCGACGATCAGGGGAATCGCCGCCAGCTGTGAGCTGCCAGCGTAAACCCATAGCGTCATCAACACCGACTCGAACACGCTCATGCCCGACTTGAGCATGGCCACGCCGGTCATCAGGCCCCAGGCCGCCAGGCCAGCAGCCTGCGGCAGCATGTCGCGCATGGCCAGTGCAAACTCGGGCTGTCGCCTCAGGCGGGAAGACAAAAACATCAGGGGCTAAGTCCTGCTCGCGGCCTTTCGCTGGCGCGGAAGACCTGGCCAGGCTGAACGGGAAACCCTCGCAAAAAGTCCTGCGCCGCCAGCCTTTTGCCACCGGCACGCTGCAGCTCCTGCAGGCGCAGCACCCCATCACCAGTGGCCACATCGATGCCATGTGCTGTCACCGCCAACACCTGTCCCGCAACCGCCTGTGCCGGCGCCAGAGCAAGCTTGCTGGCACGCCAGATCTTGAGGGACTCCGCCCCCAGCTGTGCCGTGGCGCCCGGGAATGGATCGAAGGCCCGGATGCGCCGCTCCAGCACCTGCGCCGGCTGCGCCCAGTCCAGGACCGCCTCGTGCTTGGCAAGCTTGTGTGCGTAACACACCCCCTGCGTCGGCTGGGGCGTGGCCTGCAAAATGCCGCGCTGCACATCAGCCAGCGCCTGCACAATCAGGCGACCCCCAAGCAGGGCCAGCTTGTCATGCAGGCTGGCCGCGGAGTCATCCGGCGCTATCGCAAGCTGCTCGGCCAACACGATGTCACCAGTGTCCAGGCCGGCGTCCATCTGCATGATGGTCACGCCGGTTTCGGCATCCCCGGCTTCGATGGCCCGCTGTATCGGCGCTGCCCCGCGCCAGCGCGGCAGCAAAGAAGCGTGAATGTTGAGGCAACCGTAAAGCCTGGCAGGGCTCGTGCTTGGCCTGCTGCCTGGCGCAAAACAGTCCAGCACCCACTGCGGCAGGATCAGGCCATAGGCAGCCACCACCATGGCCTGGGCCTGTGCGCCCTCAATGGCCTGGCGCGCCTCCTTGGCTTGAGCAGACATCTCGCCCTCCAGGCGCAGGCTGCGCGGCTGCAAAACAGCAATGCCACGGGCCAGGGCAAGCTGCTTCACCGCCGAGGCCTGCAGTTGCAGACCGCGCCCGGCGGGCCGATCAGGCTGGGTCAGTACCAGCGCGACCTCATGCCCCGCCGCGAGCAGATGCTCCAGCGCCACCCGGGCAAATTCGGGTGTGCCGGCAAAAATCAGCTTCAACGCCGTAGCTCCTCGCGCTGGGCCTTGATCAACTTGGTCTTGATGCGATTGCGCTTGAGCGCAGAGAGATATTCGACAAACACCTTGCCCACCAGATGGTCCATTTCGTGCTGGATACAGACTGCCAGCAGGCCATCGGCCTCGGTCAGGCGCTGTTGGCCCTGACCGTCCAGCGCGCGTACATGCACCGCGTTGAAGCGCTCCACACTGTCATAGATGCCAGGCACCGACAGGCAGCCCTCGTCATTGACATGCTTTTCCTCGCTTGTCCAAACCAGTTCGGGATTGATCAGCACCAGGGGCTCGTCTCGCTCCTCGGACACATCGATCACGATCAAGCGCTCGTGCACATCAATCTGGGTCGCCGCCAGCCCGATACCATTGGCCTCGTACATGGTTTCGAGCATGTCGCTGATCAGCGTCTTGATGCGCGCGTCCACCACCGACACCGGCTTGGCAACAGTGTGCAGTCGCGGGTCGGGGTAGCGGAGGATGGGGAGCAGTGCCATGGTCGATACTTGAAGAAGTCGCTATTTTCGCCACTTTTGCCCCTGCCCTTGACCTACGCCAATGAAAGCGCATTGCCGGAACAGGGGCTTGCGCGCAAAATCGGGGCGCCTGGTCCAGGACCGGGCGAATCAGGGATGTACCAAGCCATGACTCCGACACCACCCAAGCGCCCCAGGCTGATCCTGATGCTGACCCTTGGCCTGGCCCTGCCAGCCGGCTGGGCGCAAACTTTTCCCGTCACTTCGGAACAGAGCGCCACTGCGCGCCAGGTTGCACAGGCCGGGGTGGCGCTGAGCGACCTGGCACCCGATGCACCCGACAGCTACACCGTGCGCAGCGGCGACACATTGTGGGGAATTTCAGCCATGTTCCTGCGCAGCCCCTGGCGCTGGCCCGAGCTGTGGGGCATGAATCTGAAGGATATCCGCAACCCGCACCTGATCTACCCCGGCCAGCAACTGCAGCTGATGCGCGGCAGCGGCCGCGCATTGCTGCGCCTGGGCTCAGCCAATGCCGGACAGGACCTGCAAACGGTTCGTCTGTCGCCGCAGGTGCGCTCGCAGCCCCTGGCGCTGAGCACACTGGATACACGGGTGATCGAACCCTTCCTGACCGAACCCCTGATTGTCGAAGAGGGTGAGTTGAATGCGGCGCCGCGTATCGTGGCCACCACAGAAAACCGCATGCTGCTGACCCGTGGCGACCGGGCCTATGCGCGCAGCCCTGCCGATGCGTCCTTGCTGGAATCCGATGACAACAAGCGCAATCTGCGCGTGTTTCGCAACCCCCGTGCGCTCAAGGACCCAGCCAGTGGCGAAATCCTGGGTTATGAAGCGCAATTTCTGGGCAAGGCCAGGCTGGTGCGCGCCGAATCCAGGCAGGAACTGCAGGGTTCTGATGGCAAGCCATCGACCGCCATAGTGCCAGCCACAGTGGATATCACGAGCGCGCGGGAAGAAATGCTGGTGGGCGATCGGCTCCTTCCTGAAGCCCCAAGGGGCTACGTCAATTACGTTCCGCGCTCACCCGACACCGACATCAACGGCCGCATTGTCTCCATCTATGGCAGCGCCGTGGCCAATGCCGCCCAGAACCAGGTGGTGGTGATCAATCGCGGGCGGCGCGACGGATTGGAAAGCGGTCACGTCCTGGCCATCCTCAAGGACGGCAAGGTGCTGCCAGACAAGACCGACCCCAATCGGCCCCTGCTCAAGTTGCCCGATGAGCGCAATGGCCTGTTGATGGTGTTTCTCACCTTCGACAAGCTTTCTTACGGCCTGGTGCTTGACATCACCGACGGGGTCAAGATCGGCGACCGCCTGGTCTCGGCGCGCTGATCATGCAGCCGCACCAAGCGCCAGGGGCGGCAGGCGCGCCAGCCGCCATCACCAGTTCGGAGTTGGCCGCCTGGCTGCGCTTGCAGCTGACCCCGGGTATCGGCAACAGACACGCCCACCGGCTCCTGGCCGAGTTCGGTCTGCCCGAGGCAATCTTTGCGCAACCCCCTTCCGAGTTGGCTCGCGTAGCGGGTGCGCCCCTGGCCCAGGCCCTGAAACAGGAACCGCCTGAACTTGCAGCCTTGCTGGAGCAAACCCAGACCTGGCTGCAACAGCAGGAGCACGACGCGCTGGTTCAGCGCCGCATTGCCACTCTGGGCGACCCTCTCTACCCCAGTGCACTGCTGGATATTGCCGACCCGCCCCTGCTGCTGTATTTGCTGGGGCGGATTGATTTGCCCTGGTCGGCATCCTCCAGCCTGGCCATTGTGTGCAGTCGCAATCCGACCCCGCAGGGGCGGCTCAATGCACACCAGTTCGCTCACTCTTTGCGGGGTGCCGGCCTGACCATCGTCTCCGGCCTGGCCCTGGGGGTGGATGGGGCAGCGCATGAGGGTGCCCTGGATGGTCCGGGCGACGACGCCCTTCAGCTGGCCACAGTTGCTGTGGTCGGAACCGGTCTGGACCGGGTCTACCCCAAAGAGCATCGTGAGTTGGCGCATCGCATCTCACGCAGAGGCCTCATAGTCAGCGAATATGTGCTGGGCAGCCCCCCGCTGGCAGCGAATTTTCCCCGCCGCAACCGGCTGATCGCCGGCCTGTCCAGTGGCACGCTGGTGGTT
>CAXRBE010000054.1:0-46104 GCA_964228805.1 Burkholderiaceae bacterium | reverse complement strand
ACCGAAGACAGACGGGTGGAGGCGTCGGCTGTGTTTCTTGAATTGGGTTTGCCGGTGCTCAATGCCCTGCGTCCACTGGGTGCGGCTGAGGCGGTGTTTGTGCCTACAGGATTGCTGAGCACAGGGCTCCTGCGTTTGCTGGAAGTGCGCCGTGTGATCGGGCTGCGCAATCCGGCGCATGCGCTTGTCAAGTTGATCAACCCGGTGGTGGGCAAAAGCCTGCTGGTGACCAGTTACACCCACCCGGAGTATCTGAAATCCATGGGTGAAACACTGGAACTGCTCAAGGCCGACGCCATGCTGCTGCGCGGGACTGAGGGTGAATCTGTAGCTGACCTGCGCCGTTTTCCACGCACCGATGCTTATATCGCGGGCCAACACAGCCTGCTGCAAGAATCCCAAAGTGGCGCAGACACCGGCATGGAGGCATTGCCTGTTGAAATAGATGCTGCCAGCACCGGAGTGCTCACCCGGCGCATACTCAACGGTGCCCAGCCCATACCGCAGTCGATAGCGCTTCAGGTGGATCAGATTGCCGGGCTATGCGCCCGCCTTTGAGGCTGGCGTTTCAGCCAACTCGGCCTGTTCAATCCGCTTCGGCTATAATTTCCCGGCCTCGCATTGGGTGGGGCGCACGCCGGCAGCAGTTCCAGCCGCCGGCGCAAGTTGAAACCTGGGACCCTGTCCAGCCTCTGAGCTGGCATTGTCCTTTTTGAGGAAATCAAAATGATCGCATCCAGCATTAAGGCCGAAGTTGTCAAGGCCAATGCCCGTTCTGCCGCTGACACAGGTAGCCCGGAAGTTCAGGTGGCCCTGCTGACGGCCCGTATCAATGAACTGACCCCGCATTTCAAGCAGCATGCCAAGGACCATCATGGGCGTCGTGGACTGCTGCGCATGGTAAGCCGCCGCCGTAAGCTGCTGGACTATCTCAAGGCCAAGGATGCTGACCGTTATATGGCACTGATCGCCAAGCTTGGTCTGCGTAAGTAATTGCAAACCAAGATGACAAAAGTGCCTGAGTGGGTCCGCTAGCTCAGGCACTTTGCACTTCGGAGACGGCAAAAACAGAGCGAAGCTGTGTCATTCCAGAGGAAATTGGCCCGATCAGGTTGATTTTTCCGATTGACTCTGGAATGGCATCGTGTTCTGTGATGTTGACTCCGGCCACCCGGAAGGCGGCTTAGACCTTCCCTGATCCGTACAGGAGAACACACATGAGCATGTTCAACAAAGTAAGTAAATCATTCCAGTGGGGCCAGCATACGGTCACCATGGAGACCGGTGAGATCGCGCGCCAGGCCGGCGGTGCCGTGATGGTCAATATTGATGACACCGTGGTGCTGGCCACTGTGGTGGCGTCCAAGTCGGCCAAGCCTGGTCAGGACTTCTTTCCCCTGACAGTGGACTATCTCGAGAAGGGCTATGCGGCGGGCAAGATTCCTGGCAGCTTCTTCAAGCGTGAGGGTCGCCCCAGTGAATTTGAAACACTGACCAGCCGACTGATTGACCGACCGATCCGTCCCCTTTTTCCGGATGGCTTTTTCAATGAAGTGCAGGTGGTGGTGCATACCCTGTCGCTCAATCCTGAGGTGGATGCCGATATTGCGGCCATGGTCGCCACCAGCGCAGCCTTGTCTGTCAGCGGCATCCCCTTCAATGGGCCGATCGGCGCAGCACGCGTGGGATACATCAACGGACAGTATGTGCTCAACCCGGGGCAAACCCAGCGCAAAGACAGCCAGATGGACCTGGTGGTTGCCGGTACCGAAGCGGCCGTCCTGATGGTTGAATCCGAGGCTCAACAACTTAGCGAAGAAGTGATGCTGGGTGCCGTCGTGTTCGGTCACGAGCAGGGCAATATCGCCATCAATGCAATTCACGAGCTGGTGCGCGAAGCCGGTAAGCCGGCTTGGGACTGGACGGCGCCTGCCAAGGACGAGGAGCTGATCGCTAAAGTCACCTCGCTGGCCGAGGAGCGCCTGCGCGCTGCTTACCAGATCCGCAACAAACAGGCTCGTACCCACGCCTGCCGTGAGGCCTATGCCCTGGTCATGGCCAACCTGAAAGAAGCTGGCATCGAATTTGACAGCGTCAAGGTCGAGGGCATGTTGTTTGACATCGAGGCGCGCATTGTGCGCAGCCAGATCCTTGCCGGAGAACCACGGATCGACGGCCGAGACACCCGCACGGTGCGACCGATCGAGATCCGCAACAGTGTGCTGCCGCGCACCCACGGCTCGGCGCTGTTCACCCGTGGTGAGACCCAGGCGCTGGTGGTCACCACCCTGGGCACTGAGCGTGATGCCCAGCGTATTGATGCCCTGTCCGGTGATTTCGAAGACCGCTTCATGCTGCACTACAACATGCCGCCTTTTGCCACCGGCGAAACCGGCCGCGTGGGCAGCCCCAAGCGTCGCGAGATTGGTCATGGCCGTCTGGCCAAGCGGGCCCTGGTGGCCTGCCTGCCGAGCAAGGAAGAATTTCCCTATACCATGCGTGTGGTTTCAGAAATCACCGAATCCAATGGTTCGTCCTCCATGGCCTCGGTCTGTGGCGGCTGCCTGTCCCTGATGGATGCGGGTGTTCCCATGAAGGCCCATGTGGCTGGCATTGCCATGGGTCTGATCAAGGACGGCAACCGCTTTGCCGTGCTGACCGACATTTTGGGCGATGAAGATCACCTGGGCGACATGGACTTCAAGGTGGCCGGCACCACCAACGGCATCACCGCCTTGCAGATGGACATCAAGATTCAGGGCATCACCAAGGAGATCATGCAGGTTGCCCTGGCCCAGGCCAAGGAAGCCCGCATGCATATTCTGGGCAAGATGCAAGACGCCATGGGTGCTGCAAAAACCGAGGTCAGCAATTTCGCCCCACGGCTCTACACCATGAAGATCAATCCCGAGAAGATTCGGGATGTGATCGGCAAGGGCGGTGCGGTGATTCGTGCCCTGACCGAGGAAACCGGCACCCAGATCGACATCGCCGAAGACGGCACCATCACCATTGCCTCGACCGATGCAACCAAGGCCGATGAGGCCAAGCGTCGCATCACCGAAATCACTGCCGAGGTGGAGGTGGGCAAGATCTATGAGGGTCCGATCACCAAGATTCTTGACTTCGGCGCCCTGGTCAATCTGCTGCCGGGTAAGGATGGCTTGCTGCACATCAGCCAGATTGCACATGAGCGGGTGGAAAAGGTCACCGACTACCTGTCCGAGGGCCAGGTGGTCAGGGTCAAGGTGCTCGAAACCGATGACAAGGGGCGTATCAAGCTGTCGATGAAGGCGCTGCTGGATCGACCTGAGCCCGCTCAGGCCCATGCCGGCGAGCAGCCGGCGTCCTGACCGCGAAATGGTTTCTTGGTCAATCAAGGTGCAAACAAGGAAGGCCAGGGCCTAGGAAAGCCGAGCATGAATGCGATTGAAATCACCTCCTACGGCGGACCCGAGGTGCTGCGGCTGGGGCAACGCCCTGACCCAGTGCCTGCCGCTGGTGAGTTGCTGATAAAAGTGGCTGCCAGTGGCATCAACCGCCCTGACGTATTCCAGCGTACCGGCAACTACCCTGTTCCGCCCGGGGCCTCCGACATTCCAGGTCTGGAGGTGGCGGGGCAGATTGTGGGTGGGGATACCGCTGAGCTGGCGCGGGCTGGCCTGCGCCTAGGCGACAAAGTGTGCGCCCTGGTGCCTGGGGGCGGCTATGCCGAACTATGCACCGCCCCGATTGCCCAATGTCTGCCTTATCCCAGTGGCCTGAGCGATGTCGAAGCCGCTTCGCTGCCCGAGACTTTTTTCACGGTCTGGAGCAATGTGTTCGATCGCTGCCATTTGAAGGCCGGCGAAACCATTCTGATTCAGGGCGGCTCCAGCGGCATCGGTGTGACCGCCATTCAAATGGCCAAAGCCATCGGCGCCACGGTGATGGTGACCGCTGGCAGCGATGACAAGTGTGTTGCCTGCATCAGCCTCGGCGCTGACCATGCGATTAACTACAAGACCCAGGACTTCAAGGAGGAAGCCAAACGTCTGACCGGCGGCAAGGGTGTTAATGTGATCCTCGACATGGTCGGCGGCAGCTATGTGGCACGTGAAGTTGAAGCCCTGGCCGAAGATGGCCGAATTGCCATCATTGCGGTGCAGGGCGGAATCAAAAGTGAATTCAACGCCGGGCTGGTGCTGCGCAGGCGTCTGACCATCACCGGATCAACCTTGCGCCCGCGTCCTATCGCATTCAAGCAGTCGATCGCGCAGGCCTGTCTCAAAAATGTATGGCCTCTGATTGAAACCGGGCGTATCAAGCCGGTCATCCATAGCACTTTCCCCGCTCTCGATCCGAGCGACCCCAGTGGAAGCGGCGCTGCCCGTGCCCATGCCCTGATGGAGTCAAACCGGCATATTGGCAAGATCGTGCTGACCTGGGGTGCTGCGTCATGACAACCAGAAAGCTGATAGCCGGCAACTGGAAAATGAATGGCGGCCTGAATGCCAATGTGGCCTTGCTCAAGGGCATCCATGCGGGGCTAAACTCGCCAGCCTCTGACATTGCTGTCTGTGTGCCTGCCGCTTACCTGGCCCAGTGTCAGACACTGCTGGCCAGCAGCCCGATCGAACTTGGCGCGCAGGACCTCTCCCAGCATGAGGCAGGGGCCTACACTGGTGAAGTGTCTGCGCTGATGCTCAAGGACTTCGGTGTGCGTTATGTCATCGTCGGTCATTCTGAGCGACGCCAATACCATGCTGAATCCGATGCCGCTGTTGCAGCCAAGGCGCAACGGGCGCTGGCCAATGGCATCACGCCGATTGTCTGCGTGGGCGAAACCTTGGCTGAGCGCGAATCTGGCCAGACTGACGAGGTGGTCAAGCGCCAACTGGCGGCTGTGATCCACCTCAATGGGCACTGCATCAGCGAGATTGTCGTGGCCTATGAACCAGTGTGGGCCATTGGTACAGGCAAGACGGCAACGCCTGAGCAGGCGCAGTCCGTGCATGCGGTGCTGCGCGCACAGCTCAAGGCTGCATCGGCGCATGCCGATCGGGTGCGCATTCTTTATGGCGGCAGCATGAATGCGGCCAACGCGCAGCAACTGCTGGCACAGGCAGATATTGATGGCGGTCTGATTGGGGGTGCCTCGCTCAAGCCCCAGGACTTTTTGGCAATCATTGCGGCGGCCGCCTGAGGGCAGGCCAATTTACAGTTCCAGGAGTACACATGAGTTTCGTCATGACGCTGATTTTGACCGTGCAGCTTCTCTCGGCCTTGGGCATGATTGGCCTGATCCTGCTGCAACACGGCAAGGGTGCTGACATGGGCGCCGCCTTTGGCAGTGGTTCCTCAGGCAGCCTGTTTGGCGCCACTGGCAGCGCCAACTTCCTCTCCCGCACCACTGCTGTGCTGGCGACGGTCTTTTTTGTCTGCACCCTGGCGCTGGCCTATCTGGGCAGCGACAAGCAACCGCCGGCAAGCTCAGGCAGCGTGCTCGAAAGCCCAGCCGCCGCGATCCCCTCCACGCAAACGCCCCCTGCGGAAATCCCGGCCGCATCAACGCCGCCAGCCTCGGGACCGGCTCAGATTCCCGCCAAATGAGGGTCTTTCTTCGGGGTGAACTTTGACCAGCAGCCAGAGGGAATTGGCTCTGATTCCGAGTAGAATCCTGCAGTCCGAAGAGCAAGCTCCTCAGGCGATGCGGGCGCACTAGGCAAGCCGTCGTGGTGAAATTGGTAGACACGCTATCTTGAGGGGGTAGTGGCGAAAGCTGTGCGAGTTCGAGTCTCGCCGACGGCACCAGATTTAACAGTTGATTCCAGGCTGAATGGCAGCCTGGGTCTGTGGTGATTACAAACAAGATGAGCCTCGATCAGTACCTGCCCGTTCTTCTGTTCATTTTGGTCGGAATTGCTGTCGGTATTCTTCCCCAGGCCTTGGGCTATCTGCTTGGCCCCAATCGCCCCGATCCGGCCAAAAATTCCCCCTACGAGTGTGGTTTCGAGGCTTTCGAGGACGCGCGCATGAAGTTTGATGTGCGCTACTACCTTGTGGCCATCCTGTTCATCCTCTTTGACCTTGAAATTGCGTTCCTATTTCCTTGGGCGGTCGTGCTCAAGGAGGTGGGGGCGGTCGGTTTCTGGGCTGCCATGGTATTTCTGGGCATCCTGGTCGTGGGTTTCATCTACGAATGGAAGAAGGGGGCCCTTGACTGGGAATAAGCATGATTGAAGGCGTCTTCAAGGAAGGCTTTGTCACCACCAGTTACGATGCGGTGGTGAATTGGGCCAAGACTGGTTCTCTTTGGCCCATGACCTTTGGCCTGGCCTGTTGCGCGGTGGAGATGATGCATGCGGCCACTGCGCGCTACGACCTGGCCCGCTTTGGCGCCGAAGTATTCCGTGCCAGCCCACGCCAGTCTGACCTGATGATCGTTGCTGGCACGCTTTGCAACAAGATGGCCCCTGCGTTGCGCAAGGTCTATGACCAGATGAGCGAGCCGCGCTATGTGATCTCCATGGGGTCATGTGCCAACGGGGGTGGCTATTACCACTACAGCTATTCTGTGGTGCGCGGCTGTGACCGGATCGTGCCGGTCGATGTCTATGTGCCAGGCTGCCCGCCCACGGCCGAGGCCCTGATCTACGGCATCATCCAGCTCCAGCAGAAGATTCGTCGTACGCAAACCATTGCGCGCGTCTAAGGGATCCTGATGACTTCGACTGCTGTTGCCATGATCGAATTGAAAGAAGCGGTGCATGCCGTCCTGGGTGAGCGGGTCATCCGTGCCGAAATCCAGCTCGACGAACTCACGGTGCAGGTTGCACCGGCCGACTATCTGGCGGCGGCACAACTGTTGCGCGATGCCAAGACCTGCCGCTTCGAGTTATTGGTCGACTTGTGCGGGATGGATTATTCCCAGTATGGCGAAGGTGCCTGGGAGTCGGGCCGGTATGGCGTCGTGGTGCATCTGTTATCGGTCAGCCTGAACCAGCGGCTGCGGTTGAAAGTGCTTGCCGAGGACGACGAATTTCCCCTGCTTGACTCGGTCACCACTGTCTGGGCATCGGCCAACTGGTACGAGCGCGAAGCTTTTGACCTCTTTGGCATTGTCTTTGAAGGTCATTCCGACCTGCGCCGCATTCTGACCGACTATGGCTTCATTGGGCATCCGTTTCGCAAGGACTTTCCGCTGTCTGGCCATGTCGAAATGCGCTATGACGCCGAGCAGCGCCGGGTGATCTACCAGCCAGTCAGCATTGAGCCGAGAGAAATCACGCCCCGCATCATCCGCGAGGACAACTACGGAGGGTTGGGCTAACCGTGGCTGAAATCAAGAACTACACGCTGAATTTTGGCCCTCAGCACCCGGCGGCGCACGGTGTGTTGCGTCTGGTGCTGGAACTCGATGGTGAGGTGGTGCAACGCGCCGATCCGCATATTGGCCTGTTGCATCGTGCAACGGAGAAGCTGGCGGAGCACAAGACATACATCCAGTCCTTGCCATACATGGACCGGCTCGACTATGTCTCGATGATGTGCAATGAGCAGGCCTACTGCCTGGCGATCGAGAAATTGCTGGGTCTTGAAGTTCCCTTGCGGGCCAAGTACATCCGAACCATGTACGGTGAGATCACCCGCCTGCTCAACCACCTGATGTGGCTGGGGTCGCATGGGAACGATTGTGGAAGCTCCACCATCCTGATCTACGCATTCCGAGAGCGGGAAGACCTGTTCGATATGTATGAGGCCGTCTCGGGTGCGCGCATGCACGCGGCCTACTTCCGGCCTGGCGGCGTCTATCGTGACCTGCCCGCAGCCATGCCCCAGCATCAGGCCAGCAAGGTGCGAAATGCCAGGGCCGTGGCTGAGCTCAATGCCAATCGCCAGGGCTCCCTGCTGGATTTCATTGACGATTTCACCCGTCGCTTCCCTACCTATCTGGACGAATACCACACCTTGTTGACTGACAACCGGATCTGGAAGCAGCGCACTGTTGGCATCGGCGTGGTGAGTGCTGAACGCGCGATGAACCTTGGCATGACCGGCCCTATGTTGCGTGGATCTGGGGTGGCCTGGGATTTGCGCAAACAACAACCCTATGATGCCTACGGCCTGGTTGACTTCGATATTCCCATTGGCCGTACCGGCGACAGCTACGACCGATATCTGGTGCGCATGGAGGAGATGAGGCAGTCCAACCGGATCATCAGGCAATGTGTGGACTGGTTGCGCGCCAACCCGGGGCCGGTCATCACTGACAACCACAAGGTGGCACCGCCCTCTCGCGAGGCCATGAAGTCCAATATGGAAGAGCTGATTCATCACTTCAAGCTCTTCACCGAAGGCTTTCGCGTGCCGCAAGGCGAGGCCTATGCGGCCGTTGAACATCCCAAGGGGGAGTTTGGCATTTATCTGGTCAGCGACGGCGCCAACAAGCCCTACCGCCTCAAGATACGCGCGCCCGGATTTGCCCACTTGTCCACGCTGGATGAGCTGGCGCGTGGCCACATGCTGGCCGATGCGGTAGCCATCATCGGTACGCTCGATATTGTGTTTGGGGAGATTGACCGATGATCTCCGATGCAGTCAAAGCGAAATTCCAGCGCGAAGTCGCCAAGTACCCGGCCGACCAGAGACAGTCAGCCGTCATGGCCTGCCTGTCCATCGTTCAGCACGAGTTTGGCCATGTCAGCCCGGACAGCGAACGTGAGGTTGCACAGTTTCTGGGCATGGCTCCCATGGCTGTACATGAAGTGACCACTTTCTACAACATGTACAACCGGCAGCCTGTGGGCAAGTACAAACTGAATGTGTGCACCAATTTGCCCTGCCAATTACGCGATGGCGCCAAGGCGCTCAAGCACCTCGAACATAGGCTGGGTATTTCCATTGGGCAGACCACTGCTGATGGCATGTTCACGCTGCAGCAATCCGAATGCCTGGGCGCTTGCGCAGATTCTCCGGTCTTGCTGGTCAATGACCGAACCATGTGCAGCTTCATGAACAACGACAAGCTTGATCAATTGGTCGACGGCCTGCGCAAGATGGAGGGCAAGGTATGAGCGCCGAGCAACTCCTCGCCCAATTTGCCGCCAGCGGCAGCGAAAGCTGCTTTCATGGCCGACATATCGAGCCCCAAATCTATGCTGGTCTGACTGGCAACAACTGGCGCCTGGCTGATTACGAGGCCCGTGGTGGCTATCAGGCCTTGCGCAAAATTCTGGGCCAGTCCGGTGGCCAGGGCATGACCCAGGATGAGGTGATCGCAACGGTCAAGGAATCTGCCTTGCGCGGGCGCGGGGGGGCTGGTTTTCCGACCGGTCTGAAGTGGAGCTTCATGCCGCGCCAGTTCCCCGGCCAGCGCTATCTGGTCTGCAACTCCGACGAAGGAGAGCCAGGCACCTGCAAAGACCGTGACATTCTCATGTTCAACCCCCATATCGTCATCGAAGGCATGGCGATCGCAGCCTACGCCATGGGCATCACTGTGGGCTACAACTACATCCATGGCGAAATCTTTCAGGTGTACGAGCGCTTTGAGAAGGCCCTGGAAGAAGCCCGGACTGCTGGCCTGCTGGGTGACAACATTCTGGGCAGCGGCTTTTGCTTCCAACTCCATGCCCACCATGGTTTTGGTGCTTATATCTGTGGCGAAGAGACGGCCCTGCTCGAATCACTGGAGGGCAAAAAAGGCCAGCCGCGATTCAAGCCGCCGTTCCCGGCCAGCTTTGGCCTGTATGGCAAGCCGACCACCATCAACAACACCGAGACTTTCGCCGCCGTGCCCTGGATCATCCGTCACGGTGGCCAGGCCTATCTGGAATGCGGCAAGCCCAACAACGGGGGAACAAAGATCTATTCTGTCAGCGGCGATGTGGAGCGCCCCGGCAATTATGAAATCCCCATGGGCACTCCGTTTGTCAAACTGCTCGAACTGGCTGGCGGCGTACGTTCAGGCCGCAAGCTCAAGGCGGTGATTCCTGGCGGGTCCTCGGCCCCGGTCTTGCCAGCAGGTGTCATGCTGGACTGCACCATGGACTATGACTCGATTGCCAAAGCCGGCTCGATGCTGGGCTCGGGTGCAGTGATTGTTCTGGACGATTCGCGCTGCATGGTCAAATCGCTGCGCCGACTTTCCTACTTTTATTCCCACGAATCCTGTGGCCAATGCACCCCTTGCCGCGAGGGCACTGGCTGGCTGCATCGTGTGGTCGACCGGATTGAATGTGGACTCGGACGCCCGCAAGACATGGATTTGCTCGACAACGTGGCTGAAAACATTCAGGGGCGCACCATCTGTGCTTTGGGTGATGCAGCGGCCATGCCGGTGCGCGCGATGCTAAAGCACTTCCGGCCCGAGTTCGAATACCACGTGGCCAACAAAACCTGCATGGTTTCGCCCTACCTTTGAGCTCAATACCAGGTACATGAAAATGGTTGAAATCGAACTCGACGGCAAGAAGGTGGAAGTCAAGGAAGGCAGCATGGTGATGCATGCAGCCGAAAAAGCCGGCGTCTTTATTCCCCACTTCTGCTATCACAAGAAACTCAGCATCGCTGCCAATTGCCGCATGTGCCTGGTCGATGTGGAAAAGGCGCCCAAGCCCATGCCGGCCTGCGCCACCCCGGTGACACAGGGCATGGTCGTACGCACCAAATCGGACAAGGCGATTAAGGCGCAGAAATCGGTGATGGAGTTTTTGCTTATCAATCACCCGTTGGACTGTCCGATTTGTGACCAGGGCGGTGAATGCCAGCTGCAGGATCTGGCCGTTGGCTATGGCGGTGGCAGTTCGCGCTACCAGGAAGAAAAACGGGTTGTTTTCCACAAGGACATCGGCTCTCTGATCTCGATGGAGGAAATGAGCCGCTGCATCCATTGCACCCGCTGTGTCCGGTTTGGCCAGGAAATCGCCGGGGTCATGGAATTGGGCATGAGCCACCGTGGCGAGCACTCGGAAATCGAAACTTTCCTGGGCGAGTCGGTTGACTCCGAGTTGTCTGGAAACATGATCGACCTGTGCCCTGTGGGTGCGTTGACCAGCAAGCCTTTTCGTTACAGCGCGCGGACTTGGGAGTTGAGCCGGCGCAAGTCGGTCAGCCCGCATGATTCCACTGGTGCCAATTTGGTGGTGCAGGTGAAGAACAACCAGGTGCTTCGGGTCGTGCCGCTGGAGAATGAGGCAGTCAATGAATGCTGGATTGCCGACCGTGATCGCTTCTCCTATGAGGCGCTCAGCTGCACCGAGCGCCTGAACCGCCCGATGCTCAAGCAGGACGGGCAGTGGCGGGAGGTGGACTGGCAGACCGCCCTGGAACATGTGGCCCAGGGCCTGCACGACATCAAGGCCCGCCACGGCGCTCAGGCCATCGGCGCCCTGGTCAGCCCGCACAGCACGCTGGAAGAATTGCACCTGATGGGCAAGTTGATGCGCAGCCTGGGCAGTGACAATATCGACCATCGTCTTCGCCACGCAGAGTTTGAGCCGTTCAGCGGCGTGCGGTGGCTGGGCACCTCTATCGCCTCACTCTCCCAGCTCCAGCGTGTGCTGCTGGTGGGCACCAATCTACGCAAGGACCATCCCTTGTTTGCCCAACGCATCCGTCAGGCTGTGCGACAGGGTGCCCATGCTCATGCCCTGACCTCGGCCGACTTGCTTCAAAGCCCGGAAGGCTGGGCGCTGAAACTCTCCAGTGCTCAAATCGTGCCCGCTTCCCATTGGGTGCAAGTCCTCGCCAACCTGGCAACTGCCATCGCTGTCGAAAAAGGCCTGGCTTCGCCGGTTTCAGGAGAAAGCAACCCTGAGGCCGTGCTTGTAGCCAAATCGCTTCTGACTGGCGAGCGCAAGGCAGTGTTGCTGGGCAACGCAGCAGCCCATGCCGCCAACGCCTCCGACCTCTTGAGCCTGGCCAACTGGATTGCCACTCAAACAGGTGCCAGCGTGGGGTATCTGACCGAGGCGGCCAACACCGTGGGTGCGCAATGGATGGGCGCCCATCCTCAGGCAGGAGGCCTGAATGCCGAGCAGATGCTTGGTGCTGGCGCATTGCGGGCCGCCCTGTTGCTCAATGTCGAGCCTGAGGACATGGCATCTGCCAGGGCAGGTGCCGAAGAGCTGAAAAAAGCCGAGTTGGTGATCACGCTCAGTCCGTTTAAAACCAATCTTGATTTCAGCAATGTCTTGTTGCCGATTGCCCCCTTCGCCGAGACTTCCGGGAGCTTCGTCAATGCCGAGGGCCGTCTGCAGAGTTTTCATGCTGTGGTCAGGCCTTTGTCGGAGACCCGGCCAGCCTGGAAGGTGATGCGGGTGCTGGGCAATTTGCTGCAGCTCGATGGATTTGACTTCGAGTCTTCGCAGGAGGTGCTGGCAGAAGCCAGCACACAGCCGCTCAACCTGTCCAACGCAACTTCCACCGCCATCAGGTTGTCTGCCCCTGTCAGGAAGCCAGTGGTGGCTTCCATCTACCAGCTTGACGGGCTGGTGCGGCGGGCAACTTCCTTGCAATTGACCGCCGATGCGCGCCATCACGAGGTGCCCGCATGATCGATGCGCTGTATTTTGCCGGGCAGAATCTGCTGGCTGCCAGTTGGTGGGGCGTGCTGGCCTGGCCGGTGATCTGGACTCTGGCCAAAATTGTCTGCGTGCTGGCGCCCCTGATGGGAGCGGTGGCCTACCTTACCTTGTGGGAACGCAAGTTGCTTGGCTTCATGCAGGTTCGCCTGGGGCCCAACCGGGTCGGGCCTTTTGGCCTGTTGCAGCCGATTGCTGATGCGCTCAAGCTTCTCACCAAGGAGATCATCAACCCAACAGCCGCCAATCAAGGCCTGTTCCGTCTAGGTCCGATCATGGCGATCATGCCAGCCCTGGCGGCCTGGGTCGCGGTGCCGTTTGGTCCTGATATCGCCCTGGCCAATGTGAATGCAGGCCTTTTGCTCATCATGGCCATCACCTCGATTGAGGTCTATGGCGTGATCATTGCGGGATGGGCGTCCAATTCCAAATACGCTTTTCTTGGCGCGCTTCGAGCATCGGCCCAGATGGTGAGCTATGAAATCGCCATGGGCTTTTGTTTCCTGGTAGTGGTCATGGTGTCTGGCAGCATGAACATGACAGATATCGTGCTGGGGCAGGGCATGGGCTACTTCGCCGACAAGGGTCTGAATTTCCTGTCCTGGAACTGGCTGCCCTTGCTGCCTATCTTCATGGTCTATCTGATCTCCGGAGTGGCTGAGACCAACCGCCACCCATTTGACGTGGTCGAGGGCGAGGCCGAAATCGTGGCTGGCCACATGGTTGAGTATTCGGGCATGGGATTTGCCATCTTCTTTCTCGCCGAATACGCCAGCATGTGGCTGGTGTCCATCCTGGCCGTGGTGATGTTCATGGGGGGCTGGATGCCGCCGATTGACAGTGACCTGTTCAATGCGATCCCCGGTTGGATCTGGCTGGGCGTGAAAACTTTTGTTGTGGTCTCCATGTTCATCTGGATTCGGGCCACCTTCCCGCGCTTTCGATACGACCAGATCATGCGCCTTGGATGGAAGATCTTCATTCCAGTCACGCTGGTGTGGCTGATCATCGTGGGCGTCTGGATGCAGACATCCTGGAATATCTGGAACTGATCCGGAGCCGATCATGAATGCAGTTGCCGAACCAAAATTTTTCTTTAAAGATTTCCTCAAGAGCTTCCTGCTGGTGGAGCTGTTCAAGGGCATGGCTCTGACTGGTCGTTACGCGCTTCGCCGCAAGATCACACTGGAATACCCAGAGGAAAAAACCCCGCTGTCGCCACGCTTTCGCGGCCTGCATGCGCAACGACGCTATGAAAACGGCGAAGAGCGTTGCATCGCCTGCAAACTGTGTGAGGCAGTCTGTCCAGCTCTGGCCATCACCATCGAATCGGAGCAACGTGATGACGGCAGTCGCCGCACCACACGTTATGACATTGACCTGACCAAGTGCATCTTCTGCGGTTTTTGCGAGGAGGCCTGCCCGGTCGATGCGATTGTTGAGACACACATTCTTGAGTACCACGGTGAAAAGCGGGGTGACCTTTACTTCACCAAAGATATGCTGCTTGCCGTGGGCGACCGCTATGAGGCACAGATAGCAGCGGCCAAGGCGGCCGACGCCCCCTATCGCTGAAGCCTAGCCAAAAGCACAGTCTCATGGAAATCAAGACCGCATTATTCCTGTTGTTTTCGCTGGTGCTGCTGTATGCCGCATTGCGGGTGGTGACTTCACGCAACCCAGTTCACGCAGTCCTGCACCTGATGCTGGCGTTTTCGCAGGCGGCGGCGATCTGGTTGTTGCTTAAGGCGGAATTTCTTGCCATCACCCTGGTGTTGGTCTATCTGGGCGCGGTCATGGTTCTGTTCCTGTTTGTGGTGATGATGCTTGACATCAAGATCGATCAGATGCGCCAGAGTTTCTGGCGCCACTTTCCTGTGGCAGCCATGTTGGGGGTGGTGGTAGTGCTCGAAATGGCGGCGGTGCTCCTGTCGGGTTTCCGTCTGAGCGAGGCTCCCGCCCAGACCCAACCTATCGGGGTCGAAATTGAACTGTCCAATGCGAAGGAACTGGGCAAGCTTCTCTACACCCAGTATGTCTATCCAATTCAGGTGGCTGCAGCCATCCTGCTGGTGGCCATGATCGCTGCGATCGCCCTGACGCTGCGTCAGCGCAAGGACAGCAAGGCCATCGACGCCTCGCTGCAGGTGCGGGTGCGTGCAGCTGACCGCCTGCAGGTGGTTCAACTCGATCCTGTCAAGCAGGTGGCCAAAGACCCTGCCGGGGAGCACAAGTCATGACCCTGACTCTTGGGCACTACCTCACCTTGGGCGCAATGCTGTTTGCCATTGCCGTGGTCGGTATTTTTCTCAACCGCAAGAACCTGATCGTTCTGTTGATGGCCATCGAGCTGATGCTGTTGGCGGTCAACATGAATTTCGTGGCGTTCTCTCACTTTCTGGGCGATATGCATGGCCAGGTCTTTGTGTTTTTCATACTCACCGTCGCGGCGGCCGAGTCGGCCATTGGACTGGCTATTCTGGTCATCCTGTTCCGTAACCGTTCCAACATCAATGTCGATGAACTCGACTCGCTGCAGGGTTAACCGGGTCACCGCAACATGAGCCAATCCTTGAACGCCTCCACATTGCTGGCCATCCCCCTGGCGCCCCTGGTCGGTTCGGCGCTGGCCGGCATCTTCGGCACCAAATTTGGTGGCAACTGGATAGGTCGCCGTCTTGCACACAGCCTGACCATTCTGGGTGTTTTGGTGGCATTCATCCTTTCTGCGCTCACCCTCAAAAGTGTTGCCATGGATGGCGCCAGCTTCAATGCCACCATTTACCAGTGGATGGTGGTTGGCGGCCTCAAGATGGAGATCGGATTCCTGGTGGACGGTCTGACGGCCATGATGATGTGTGTCGTCACCTTTGTCTCCTTGATGGTGCACATCTATACCATCGGATATATGGAGGAGGATGACGGCTACAACCGTTTCTTTGCCTACATCTCCCTGTTTACCTTCTCCATGCTTATGCTGGTGATGAGCAACAACTTGCTACAGCTTTTCTTTGGCTGGGAGGCTGTGGGGCTGGTGTCTTACCTGCTGATCGGCTTCTGGTTCAACAAGCCCAGCGCGATTTTTGCCAACCTGAAAGCTTTTCTGGTCAACCGTGTCGGTGATTTCGGCTTCATCCTTGGCATTGGCCTGATCGCGGCCTATACCGGCAGTCTGGACTACGGCGAGGTCTTCGCCAAGGCCGATGAACTCGTAAAAATCAACCTGCCGGGGACCGGATGGATGCTGATCACAGTTATCTGCATCTGCCTGTTCATTGGCGCCATGGGTAAAAGCGCCCAATTCCCCTTGCATGTCTGGTTGCCTGACTCGATGGAGGGCCCGACTCCGATTTCCGCTTTGATCCATGCGGCAACTATGGTCACCGCCGGCATCTTCATGGTGGCCCGCATGTCTCCATTGTTTGAGCTCAGTGACACCGCCCTCAACCTGATCATGGTGATCGGCGCCATCACGGCACTGTTCATGGGCCTGCTTGGCATTATCCAGAATGACATCAAACGTGTGGTTGCCTACTCCACCTTGTCCCAATTGGGCTACATGACCGTCGCTCTGGGCACATCTGCCTACTCGGTGGCTGTATTTCACCTGATGACGCACGCCTTCTTCAAGGCCTTGCTGTTTCTGGGTGCCGGTTCTGTCATCATGGGCATGCACCATAACCAGGACATCCGATGGATGGGTGGGGTGCGCAAATACATGCCAATCACCTGGGTGACCTCGCTGCTGGGCACACTGGCCCTGATCGGAACGCCCCTGTTCGCCGGCTTTTACTCCAAGGACAGCATCATCGAGGTGGCACATTTCAGCACCCTGCCGGGTGCCGGTTTTGCCCACTTTGCCGTCCTGGCTGGCGTTTTTGTGACCGCTTTTTACTCATTCCGGATGTATTTCCTTGTTTTTCATGGCCAGGAACGCTTCGATCAGAATCCGGAAGCTCATCATGAGGACTACGGTGACCACGCACACCATCATGAGCCGCATGAATCACCCTGGGTGGTGACGGTGCCGCTGGTGCTGTTGGCAATTCCCTCGGTGGTGATTGGCTACCTGACCATTCAGCCGATGCTGTTTGGTGATCTGTTCAAGGGAGCCATTGTGGTTGACGCCACATCGCACCCGGCCATGGCCAAGCTGGGCGAACTGTTTGGCGGCCCCCTGGCGATGGCTGCTCATGCATTGACCACCCTGCCTTTTTGGCTGGCTTTCGCTGGTGCTCTGACCGCGTATTACATGTACATGATCAACCCGGCATTGCCTGTAGCCATTCAGGCACGGGTGCAGCCGCTGTATCAATTGCTGGAGAACAAGTACTACATGGACTGGATCAATGAGCATCTGCTGGCCCCGGCCGCGCGTGCCTTGGGGCGCGGCCTCTGGCGCCGGGGCGATGTGATGCTCATTGACGGCGCCCTGGTAAACGGCTCATGGAAGCTCATTGGCCGGGTGGCGGCCTGGGCTCGCCGTCTCCAGTCCGGGTACCTCTATCACTATGCACTGGCCATGATTGTTGGCGTGCTGGTGCTGATGACCTGGTTTGTGACTCGGCCCACATTGCTTGACTGGCTCAACCGATAAGGAGAAATACACAATGGGTTTGTTGAGCCTGGCGATCTGGCTGCCCATCTCGTTTGGCGTGATCTTGCTGGCCCTGGGGCGTGATGAACAAGCCAGCGCGGTACGCTGGATCGCCCTCATTGGCGCGATCGCGGGACTGTTGGTCACCATTCCGCTGTACATTGGTTTTGACACCTCGACAGCTGCCATGCAGTTTGTCGAAAAGACGCCCTGGATGGAGCGCTTCAATGTGCATTACCACCTCGGCGTGGACGGGATTTCTTTCTGGTTTGTCCTGCTGACAGCGTTCATCAACCTCATCATTGTGATCGCCAGCTGGCAGTCGATCACCAGCCGCATCAATCAGTACATGGGGGCCTTCCTCATCCTCAGCGGCCTGATGATTGGCGTATTTGCCGCACTGGATGGAATACTCTTCTATGTCTTTTTTGAGGCAACGCTGATACCGATGTACCTCATCATCGGCATATGGGGCGGGCCCAACACGATCTACGCTGCTTTCAAGTTTTTTCTCTACACCCTGCTGGGATCCCTGCTGACGCTGGTGGCCTTGATCTTTCTCTACATGCATTCAGGTGGAAGTTTTGACATCCTGACCTGGCATGAGCTCCCGCTGAGTGCCACCACCCAGACCCTGCTGTTTTTTGCCTTTTTCACTGCATTTGCGGTCAAGGTACCGATGTGGCCGGTGCACACCTGGCTGCCCGATGTGCATGTGGAGGCTCCCACGGGCGGCTCGGCGGTGCTGGCTGCGATCATGCTCAAGCTTGGCGCTTACGGCTTCCTGCGGTTTTCGCTTCCCATTGCTCCAGATGCTGCGCGTGAATGGGCCTGGCTGATGATTGCCCTGTCGCTGATTGCGGTGATTTATGTCGGCCTGGTGGCGCTGGTGCAGCAGGACATGAAAAAACTGGTCGCCTATTCGTCGGTTGCGCACATGGGGTTTGTCACGCTGGGCTTCTTTATCTTCAATGAACTGGGGGTTTCCGGGGGACTGGTGCAGATGATCGCCCACGGCTTTGTCTCAGGAGCCATGTTCCTGTGCATCGGTGTGCTGTACGACCGTGTTCACTCGCGTGAGATTGCCGCTTACGGAGGGGTGATCAATACCATGCCGAAATTCACCGCCTTTGCCCTACTGTTTGCCATGGCCAATTGCGGCTTGCCAGGAACCGCTGGCTTCGTCGGAGAATGGATGGTGATTCTGGGTGCGGTGAAAGTCAACTTCTGGCTTGGCCTGGCGGCTGCCAGCGCGCTGATTTTCGGCGCCGCCTACACCCTCTGGATGTTCAAGCGTGTTTACCTCGGGCCGGTAGCCAACAACGATGTCAAAGCCCTGGCGGACATCGACAGCCGCGAGTTTCTGGTGCTGGCTTTGCTGGCGATCGCAGTCCTTTGGATGGGCGTGCATCCCAAACCCTTCACCGATGTGATGGACGTTTCCGTGGCCGGGCTTCTCAAGCATGTGGCCATTTCCAAGTTGAACTGAACGATCCGAACTGAAAGACCGATGATGACTGACACTCTCAGCTGGATTGCGGTTTATCCGGAAATCATCCTGCTAGCCATGGCGTGTGCCATCACCTTGCTGGACCTGGGCGTCACAAGCCGGCTGCGTACAGTGACCCATGTGACGACCCTGGTGACATTGATTGTGGTTGCTGTGCTGCAGTATCTGTACGCCGACAGCGGCAGTACCCTCTACAGCCTGCACAACATGGTGGTGAGCGACCCTATGGGCAACTGGCTCAAGATGTTTGCCGCTGTGGCCATGATTGTCACCCTGACCTATGCGCGTCCCTATGCCGCAGACCGCGACATGCTGCGTGGCGGTGAAATGTATTCGCTCAGCCTGTTTGCCTTGCTGGGCATGTTCATCATGATTTCAGGCAACAATTTCCTGATGATCTACCTGGGGCTGGAGTTGCTGACACTCTCAAGTTATGCGCTGGTGGCCTTGCGCCGCGACCATGTTCTGGCAACTGAAGCGGCCATGAAGTATTTCGTACTTGGCGCCCTGGCCTCGGGTTTCTTGCTATATGGTCTGTCGATGATCTATGGTGCCACCGGGTCGCTTGACATTTCCACTGTGCTGCGCACCATCATGTCGGGACGTGTCAACGCGCAGGTCCTGACCTTCGGGTTGGTTTTTGTGGTGGCGGGCCTGGCCTTCAAGTTGGGTGTGGTGCCCTTTCACATGTGGGTACCCGATGTGTATCATGGCGCCCCCACCGCAATCACCCTGATGCTGGGGGGTGCCCCCAAATTGGCGGCCTTTGCGATCGTGATCCGTTTGCTGGTAGAGGCCATGCTGCCGCTGGCCGTCGATTGGCAGCCCATGTTGATGCTGCTGGCCATAGGTTCCCTGCTGATTGGCAACCTGGCTGCCATCATGCAGGGAAATCTCAAGCGCATGTTGGCCTTTTCAACCATTGCCCAAATGGGGTTTGTCCTGCTTGGTCTGATGTCGGGCGTGGTGGGTGGCAATTCACTCTCTGCAGCCAATGCCTACAGTTCGGCCATGTTCTATGTCCTGACCTACGTCCTGACCACCCTGGCAAGCTTTGGCGTCATCCTGCTGCTGGCCCGGGAGGGGTTTGAGAGTGAAGAAATTGCCGACTTTGCCGGACTCAACCAGCGCAGCCCGCTCTACGCGGCGATCATGGCGATCTGCCTCTTCTCGCTGGCCGGCATTCCTCCCATGGTCGGGTTTTATGCCAAGCTTTCGGTGTTGCAGGCTTTGGTCACAACGGGTGAAGCCCTCTATATCGGGCTGGCTGTTTTTGCAGTGATCATGTCGCTGATTGGCGCTTTTTATTACCTGAGGGTGGTCAAAGTCATGTATTTCGACGAGCCGATCACTGCGACCAGGGTATCTGCACCATCAGATGTACGCCTTGTGTTGTCGCTCAATGGCTTGTTGGTGCTGGGCCTGGGATTACTTCCTGGCGGACTGATGGCGCTGTGCGCAGAGGCCATTGTGCGTATGCTGGGAATCTGATGGATGGCGTGCACAACGCGGCAGTCTGGCTGGTCATTGTTTTGTCAGTGATTGGCGCCAACTTGCCATTTTTCAGTCAGCGCCTGTTTGCCCTGTGGTCGCTCAAGGGTAACAAAAAACTGGCTGTCAGGCTGGCTGAATTGCTGGTTTTTTATTTTGTGATCGGCGCGGTCGCGCTACTTCTGGAGCAGCGCGCGGGACAGATCTCAGTGCAGGGGTGGGAGTTCTACGCCATCACCGCCGCTCTGTTCCTGACGCTTGCGTTTCCCGGTTTTGTCTGGCGCTACCTCTACAAGCGGTCCGGCTGAGAACAGGCCCTCCATGAAGGATCGCCATCTGATTGAAACTCAGCAGACTAGCGAGGAAATTTTCCAGGGTCATTTTCTGCATGCTTTTCGGGACCAGGTGCGTCTGCCGGATGGCAGCAGCGCCATTCGTGAATATGTACGCCATCCTGGTGCGGCCATGGTGATCCCATTGCTTGAGGATGCAGAGAAAGGCACTCTGGTGGTGATGGAGAGGCAATACCGTTATCCCGTCGGGCAGGTGATGATCGAATTTCCAGCCGGAAAGCTCGATGCCGGAGAGGATGCGCTGTCCTGCGCACAGCGCGAGCTGCGAGAAGAAACCGGCTATGAGGCCAGCGAGTGGGCGCGTGCTGGTGTGCTTCACCCGGTGATATCGTATTCCACCGAGTACATTGAGGTCTGGTTTGCGCGTGGGCTTAAGCCCGGCAATCCATGCCTTGACAAGGAAGAGTTCCTAGAGGTTTTCACGGCCACACCGGCTGATGTGCTGGGCTGGTGTTTTGATGGGCGGATCACCGATGCCAAAACATTGACTGCTGCCTTGTGGTTGCAAAATGTTCTCTCAGGCAAATGGTCGCTGGACTGGCGGATAATCGGTCCATGAAAGTGCTCAACCTTCAGTGCCCGGTCAAGCATCAGTTCGAAGGATGGTTTTCTTCAGAGGAGGACTATGCGCAGCAGTCAGACCGTGGCTTGCTCGAGTGCCCGTTTTGCGGCGCTCGCGAAGTGAGCAAACTGCCCAGCGCACCGCGCCTGAACCTGAGCGTGTCGGCTCATGGCGCTGAGCCTGGAGCCGGGCAGCAAAGTCCTGCCGCGACTCTGGTCGATGCCAGTACCGAGCGGGCCCTGCAAGCCGCCTGGCTGCAGGTTGCGCACCGTATCCTGGCGCACACCGAGGATGTCGGCGAGCGCTTTGCCGAGGAGGCGCGACGCATGCATTACGGCGAGACCGAGGAGCGTGGCATCCGGGGCAAGGCCTCCCGCGAAGATACCGAGGCCCTGCGCGAAGAAGGCATCAAGGTCATGCCCCTGATCCTGCCCGATGGCCTGGAGGGGCCGGTGCACTGAGTGCGGGTGCTGGATTGCTCTGGCCCAGATCCGAGCTGATGCCATGATTGACCTGCCCACCTTTGCCGATGTACAGGCTGCTGCCCAGCGGCTGCGAGATTTTGCCCATCTCACCCCTGTGTTGCAATCATCGACTCTGGACCATCGTCTGGGAGCGCACTTTCATTTCAAGTGCGAAAACTTCCAACGCATGGGTGCCTTCAAATTTCGCGGCGCCTTCAATGCCCTCTCGCGCTTTGACACCGCTCAACGCCGGGCCGGCGTCATCACGTTTTCCTCCGGCAACCACGCCCAGGCCATTGCACTGTCGGCGCGCCTGTTGCAGATGCCTGCGGTCATCGTGATGCCGAACGATGCGCCTCTGGCCAAGCTGTCTGCCACCCGCGGCTATGGGGCCGAAGTGGTGCTTTATGACCGCTTCAAGCAGGACCGTGAAGAGCTGACACGTCAGTTGGCCAAACAGCGCGGACTGACTCTGATTCCGCCTTACGACCATCCGGATGTCATCGCCGGCCAGGGCACTGCTGCCATGGAACTGTTTGGGCAAGTGGGCGAACTTGACTTGCTGTTGGTGCCTTTGGGTGGCGGGGGCCTGCTGGCTGGCTCAGCCCTGGCCGCTCACGCCCTGTCACCCGGCTGTCGCGTCTATGGCGTGGAGCCTGAGGCTGGCAACGACGGCCAGCAATCCTTACACGCCGGGCGCATTGTCCACATTGAGACGCCCAGGACGATTGCCGATGGCGCCCAGACCCAGCACTTGGGTGCCTACACTTTTGACATCATCCGCAGCCATGTGACCGATGTCTTGACTGCGAGTGATCAGCAGCTGATCGAAGCCATGCAATTCTTTGCCGAGCGCATGAAAATTGTGGTGGAGCCTACTGGAAGCCTTGGCCTGGCTGCCGCCTGTCACACCAAGCTGCCACTGCAGGACCAGCGGGTGGGCATCATCGTCAGCGGCGGCAATGTGGACCTGGGTCGTCTGGGTCAATGGCTGGCCGGCTGAAGCTTTGACCCCTGAGCCTTGTCAGCCCGGCGGCCATTCGGGCGCACCGTTTGACATGGGTCACAAAGGGGACGCTGCCGACTTGAAATATCTTCTCTTGTCTCCATGATGAGGGGGTCCCGGTGGGCGTGGGCCATGAGGGCTCAGGCTTGCAGACCGGGGTGAAGATATTGGAGGACCCGATGAGCTCATTAATTCGACGCGGCAGTCTTTTTGACGATTTTTTCCGCGACTTTTCTCCCGGTTTCTATGTCCGTCCCTTGCACGGCGAACCCTTACCGGAGCCTGACAAAATCAAGGTGGATGTGAAGGAAAATGACACATCTTTCACGGTGCTGGCCGAAATACCGGGTGTCAGCAAGGACGATGTCCATGTCTCGATCGACGGCAATGTGATCACGCTCAGCGCCGAAGTGAAGCAGCAAGATACCCAAACCCGTGAGGACAAGGTCTTGCGTAGCGAACGCTATTACGGCTCGGTGTCGCGGGCCTTTTCCCTGCCGCAGGATGTTGATGCTGCTCAGGCCAAGGCGAAATGCGACAACGGGGTTCTTACCCTGACCCTACCCAAGAAAAGCAATGGTGGCTCGCAGCGCATCCGGATTGACTGAATTCCCAGCCTGAGCTGCCAGCGCCACTGACCAGTGCACCCAGCCCGATACCAGGAAAAATGAAGGCATTGTTGGCTTGATACGGTCGATGGGTGCGCCCCATCAGCGTCACAGGGGCAAAAGGACTGCCTCTTGCAAACAGGGCATGTCCGCCGGTCCATTGATAGGCATTTTGGGCTGACCCTATCGGGTTTGCTTGATCGCTGCACCTGGACCTGTCATGCGAGTTGACCTGGCGTAAGCAGCCCGTTCTCAGGCAAGGGTACTTTGGGCCATGCGAACTATTTGTGCCAGAGCATCGGGCGCATCGCAATTCACCACCTGGCGCTGCGGCATCGAGCGCAGCCAGGTGATCTGCCGCTTGGCCAGTTGGCGCGTGGCATAGATGGCACGATCGCGCAGTTCTCCCAGGGGGAACTTGCCATCGAGCGCTTCCCAGGCCTGCCGATAGCCGACGCAGCGCATGGAGGGCAGGCCCGGGTGCAGGTCCCCGCGCACTCGCAAGACCTTCACCTCATCCAAAAAACCGGCAGCCAGCATGGCATCAAGGCGCAGCGCAATGCGAGCGTGGAGCCAGGCGCGATCTTGCGGCTCCAATGAAAGCAGGGCAGTGTTACTGAAGGTGGTCGATTTCCTCATGTTGCCCTGCAGGTCAGACAACGCTCGCCCCGTGAGGCGATAGACCTCCAGGGCGCGCTGGATACGTTGCGAGTCGAGCGGGGCGAGTCGGGAGGCAGAAATTGGGTCAACCCGGGACAGCTCAGCATGCAGGGCAGGCCACCCCTGGGTGCGGGCCTGGGCTTCAATGCCAGCCCGAACCTGTGGGTGGGCTGCTGGCAAGTCGTCCAGACCCTGGAACAAGGCCTTGAGGTAGAGCATGGTCCCACCTACCAGCAATGGAATGCGGCCACGCGCATGGATCTCACTGACCAGTCGGGTGGCATCACGGACAAATTCGGCTGCGCTGTAATGCTGCGTCGGGTCGATGATGTCAATCAGGTGGTGGGGCAGGGCTGCACGCTCCAGTGCGGAGGGCTTGGCAGTTCCGATATCCATACCGCGATAGACCAGGGCAGAGTCCACGCTGATGATTTCCACCGAGACTTCACGCGCGATGGCCAGCGCTGCAGCTGTCTTGCCGCTGGCGGTCGGGCCGGTCAGCGCCAGGATTCTGGCGCTTGAGGCGCTACGGGTGTCGGGTCTGTCCATGCGCTTGTATCAAGGTCCAGGCTGTCAGGGCGGTGAGCAGGCTCCAGAACAGAATGCCCTGAGCGAGCTGCTCGGCGCCAGCCAGTCCCTGCAGGCCAAGCCAGCCACCAATGGCAAAGGCTACCACCATCATGAGAAAACCATTGAGGGCAGAGGCAGTCCCCGCAGCGTTTGGAAAGGGGGCAATGGCGCCGATCTGGCCGCACGGTTGATGAATGCCATGTCCCACCATGAAGAGATGGAACGGGAGCATGATGGCCCAGCTGTTGGAGGCTTCGGCCCACACCGACACACCGAGTAATGTGCCGCCCAGCAGGGTCACGATGCCGGCCACAGCGACCGAGCGACGCATGCCAAGGCGTGCCAACAGGATGCGGCACATGATCGTTCCCACGATATAGGACAGCGGCATGGTGAACATGAGCAGACCATACTGGGTGCGCGTCAATCCCAAGCCCTGGATGAAAACGAAGGAGGAAGTGGCCAGAAAGGTGAACAGTCCACCAAATGAGGCGGCCGACAGCAATGAACAGGCCCAGAAGGTGGGGTGTCCAAGAATTGCCCGCCATGTCTTGAAGAGCTCGACGGATTGCAGTGCATACGGATTTTTTTGCCTGATACTTTCCTTGAACCGTGCAATCAACAAAGCCAGCGTCAGGGCTCCAAAGGCGGCCAACGCCATCAGGGGGGCTCGCCAGCTAAGCCAGTCGGTCAGCAGGCCACCCAGCATGGGGCATAAGCAGGCCAGGATGCCCAGGCCGGTTTGCCCCTTGGACATGACGCGGGTGCCTTCCGCCACCCCATGCAGGTCGCGCACAATGGCGCGTGCGCACATTACCCCGGCGCCCATGGCCACACCCTGCACCGCACGTGTTGCCAGCAGAAACTCGATGCTAGTTGCCATCGCGCTGGCCAGGGCAGCCAGAAAGTAGGTGCTCATGCCCCACAGCAGGATGGGGCGACGGCCAAAGCGGTCCGACAGAGGACCCCACACCAGTTGAGAACAGCCAAATGCCAGAAGCAATGCGCTCAGGGTCAGTTGCGCCTGAGCCATGGATGCGCCAAGCTCGGCATGGAGGTCGGGTAGCACTGGCAGAAACAGGTCAGTGGCCAAGGGCTGCAGGCCAAGTAGCAGTGAGATGATGACAACGACCAGGGCGGGCGACATCAGTGCTCTTCGGCAGGCGCCTCGGGAAGAGCCCGCTCGCGCAAAATAGTGGCGCCCACACCACTGGCGATGATCAGCAGCATACCCAGCCAGCTGATCAGGGGGATCTCCTCGCCAAACAGCAGGCTGTAGAGTGCGCCAAAGATAATCCCGGAGTACTGCAGGCTGGCCATCACCAAGGTGTGGCCATGGCTATAAGCGCGAGTCAAGCACCATTGGCCCAGTGATGCCAGCACTCCGATCGGTACGATCCAGACCGCAGCCTGCCAGCTGATCTGCGCCCAGGGAGTGAAGCCGGTAAAAACTACTCCGATCAGCCCTACCAGGGCGGTACCAATGGAGAAATAAAACACAGTGCGCTCGATCGGTTCTCCCATTTTGCCCAGGGCAGTCACTTGCAGGTAAGCCAAAGAGGCACTCAGGCCCGAGAGCAGACCAATCAGGCCTGCGAACAATTGGTTCTGGTCAATGGTTGGTTGCAGGGTCAGCACCACTCCTGCGAACCCCAATAGGACTGTGAGCAGCAAGGGGCCATGGCCTTGGCTTGTGCCATAGAGAAGTGCGCCGCCAACAATGAATGCGGCAACCCAGATGCCGCTCATGTAGTTGAGGGTTAGGGCTGTTGCCAGAGGCAGGTGGGCAATTGCATAAAACCAGGTGGCCAGGGCAATTCCGCCGGCCACACTGCGCCAAGCGTGCATGGCTGGCACCGGGGTGGACAGGGTTGTGCCGTGCAGTCGCATGGCCCAGGCCACCAACACCACACTGACCAGGCCACGGTAGAGTACAAGTTCCATGGGGTCGAAACTGGCCGAGGCAAGCTTGACGCCCACGCCCATGGAGGCGAAGAAAAAGGCACTGCAAACCATCCACAGAGCCTGCATGCCTCAGCCACCCTCTGACCATGTGCAGCAGGGCATTAGACAGCCCAAGCGGTCAGGCCTGAGTATGAAATGGGCGAGAGGCAAAATGTCAAAGACCCATTTGCCTTCGATACCATTCGTGGAAGTGCTGCATGCCGTCTTCCATCGGGCTCTGGTAGGGGCCAACTTCGTTGTCGTTGCGTTCCAGCAGAGCGCGCCGCCCGGCGTCCATCCGTTCTGCGATCTCGTCGTCCTCGATGCAGGTTTCCATATAGGCGGCTTGCTGGGCTTGGACAAATTCGCGCTCAAAGGCGGCGATGTCTTCCGGGTAGTAGAACTCCACCAGATTGAGAGTCTTTTGCGGACCCATCGGGTGTAGCGTCGATACAGTCAACACATGGGGATACCACTCGACCATGATGTGCGGGAAGTAGGTGAGCCAGATTGCGCCACGCTCGGGCATTTTGCCCTGCCGGTATTTCAAAAGCGCCTCGTGCCAGCGGCGGTAGGTGGCTGAGCCTGGCTGACCAAACGCGCGAGACACGCCTACGGTTTGCACCGAGTAGTTGTCCTTGAATTCCCACCTCAGATCATCGCAGGTCACGAAGTGCCCGAGGCCAGGATGAAATGGGGCCACATGGTAGTCCTCCAGATAGACCTCAATAAAGGTTTTCCAGTTGTAGTTGCACACATGCTGTTCGACCCGGTCCAGCGTATAGCCAGTAAAGTCGAGTTCGGGTAAGGGCCCCATGCCGCCAAGATCGGCATCGATATCACGGCCATTGTCTTCAAACAACAAGCCGTTCCATTCACGCAACTGATAATTGTTCAGGTTCAGGCAAGGATCATCGGCGAAGTGCGGCGCGCCGAGCAGGGTTCCGGTCGGTGAGTAGGTCCAGCGGTGCAATGGGCAGACAATATTGCCACCAGAGCTGCCCGGCAAATTTTGCAATAAAGAGCCGCGACCATTGAGCATCACTGCCTGCCGATGGCGACAAATATTGGAGAGCAATTGCACGCCGTGCGGAGTGCGCACCAACACGCGACCCTGACCTTCCTGCGGCAAGGTGTAGTAGTCACCTGGTACAGGCACGCTCAGCGAGTGGCCGACATAGCGGGGCCCGCGCTGGAACAGCTGCTCGATTTCGCGCTGGTACAGCAGCTGGTCGAAATAACTGGAAACGGGTAGTTGGCTGTGCGCCTGCTGTAGTCGAAGACTTAAATCAGACATATCCTCTGACCTAAAGACCCCCCACAGGGAGATGCTGCTGGAATAACCCGAAGAGAACGAAGGTGATGACGACCTATCGCCACCAAAGCCTGACTCGGGGAAAACACTTAATACGAGCCCGGATTGTACCCGGGACGGCTAAAATTAGCCGCTACCACATTGATTTTTTATGCCCAAGGCCACGCCTTCCACCGCCGTCCTGCAGCCGCCAGCCAGTTATGAGCAAGCCTTGAGCGAACTCGAGCAATTGGTCAGCCAGCTGGAGTCTGGCGCTATGCCCCTTGAGCAACTGCTGGCGGGCTATCAGCGAGGGGCTCAACTGCTGCAATTCTGCCGGGACCGGCTGACAGCGGTGGAAAATCAGATCAAGCTGCTCGACGAGGGCCAGCTCAAGACATGGACGCCCGAGTGAAGCCCGAAAAAATATTCGATCTGGAGCATTGGAGCGCTCAGCGCCTGCATCGGGTGGAGTCTGCGCTAGAGGGCTGGGTAGGCCGCGATGCGCCGCCCAGCCTGGGTGAACCCATGCGCTACGCAGTGCTTGATGGTGGCAAGCGCCTGCGTCCTTTGCTGGTGCTGGCAGCCTGTGAAGCAGTGGGTGGCAATGAGCGGGCCGCTCTGCGCGCTGCCTGTGCGGCAGAGTTGATCCATGCCTACTCCCTGGTCCATGATGACATGCCTTGCATGGACAATGATGTCCTGCGCCGGGGCAAGCCCACGGTGCATGTCAGGTTTGGCGAAGCCGGAGCCTTGTTGGCCGGCGATGCCCTGCAAGCCCTGGCTTTCGAACTGCTCACACCCCTGGAGGACGGCATTCCCGAAGCGATGCAGGCCCAATTGTGTCGCCTGCTGGCGCACGCTGCAGGCAGCGCCGGCATGGCTGGTGGCCAGGCCATCGATCTGGCCAGTGTGGGGCTTGTACTTGATGAAAATCAGCTGCGCCGGATGCATCAGCTCAAGACTGGCGCTTTGTTGCAGTGCTGCGTGCTGATGGGGGCTGCCACTGGGCAGGTCACAGACAAAACTCGCCGGGCACTTACCGATTACGGCGCAGCAATGGGCCTGGCCTTTCAGGTGGTGGATGATATTTTGGATGTGACGGCCGACTCTGCCTTGCTGGGCAAGACTGCAGGTAAGGATGCTCAACATGGCAAGCCCACCTATGTTTCGGTGCTTGGCCTGACGCGTTCGCGCACTTATGCACAAGAATTGCTTGCCCAGGCCCAGCGTGCTCTGGAGGCTAGCGGCCTGAGCGATAGCAGTGCCCTGCATGCCCTTGCTGGGATGGTGGTAGGGCGGGCATATTGAAGCGGGTCAGATACAGAAACCATGACAAGCAACGCCTATTCCCTGCTGCCCAACATCAATGATCCAGCCGATCTGCGCAATCTGCCGCGTGCCCAATTGCGTGCCCTGGCCGATGAATTGCGCGCCTTTGTGCTGGAAAGCGTGGCCAAGACCGGCGGTCATCTGAGCTCCAATCTCGGGACGGTGGAACTCACCGTGGCCTTGCACTATGTGTTCAATACTCCTTACGACAGGTTGGTCTGGGATGTGGGCCATCAGACCTATCCGCACAAAATCCTGACCGGACGGCGCGAGCGGATGCATACCCTGCGCCAGTTGCACGGAATCAGCGGATTTCCGGTGCGTAGCGAGAGCCCCTACGATGCCTTTGGCACCGCCCATTCCAGCACCTCGATCTCGGCCGCCCTGGGCATGGCCCTGGCGGCACGCCAGAAAAAGGAGGACCGGCATGCGATCGCGGTGATTGGTGATGGGGCCATGACTGCGGGCATGGCATTTGAGGCGCTCAATCACGGTGGTGTGGAGGATTGCAAGCTGCTGGTCATCCTCAATGACAACGATATGTCGATCAGCCCGCCAGTAGGTGCGCTCAACCGTTACCTGGCCCAACTCATGAGCGGGCGCTTCTATTCTGCCGCCAAGAACATGGGCAAGCAGGTGCTGCAGGTGGCGCCACCCCTGTTTGAGCTGGCCAAGCGGATTGAGGAACATGCCAAGGGCATGGTGGTGCCCGCCACCCTGTTTGAAAAATTCGGCTTCAACTACATCGGCCCCATCGACGGTCACGACCTCGACTCCCTGATTCCGACCCTGGAGAACATCAAACTCCTTCAGGGGCCGCAATTTCTGCATGTGGTGACCAAAAAGGGCCAGGGTTACAAGAAGGCCGAAGCCGATCCGGTGGCCTACCACGGCCCTGGAAAATTCGACCCAGCAATCGGTCTGGTCAAGCCGGCCGCTCCGCAAAAACAGACGTTCACCCAGGTTTTCGGGCAATGGCTATGCGACATGGCCGAGCAGGACCAGCGTCTGGTTGGCATCACGCCCGCCATGCGCGAGGGCTCCGGGCTGGTGGAATTCCATCGTCGATTTCCCGAGCGCTATTACGACGTAGGCATCGCCGAACAGCATGCCGTCACTTTTGCCGCCGGCCTGGCCTGCGAGGGTCTCAAGCCGGTGGTGGCGATCTATTCAACTTTCCTGCAGCGCGCCTATGACCAACTGATCCACGATGTGGCCCTGCAAAACCTGCCTGTGGTTTTTGCACTGGACCGTGCCGGCCTGGTTGGCGCCGACGGTGCCACCCACGCCGGTGCCTATGACATCGCTTACCTGCGCTGCGTTCCCAATCTAAGCGTGGCCTGCCCGGCCGATGAGCGTGAGTGTCGACTGTTGCTGAGCACTGCCTTTGCGCAGGACCATCCGGTGGCGGTGCGCTATCCGCGCGGTGCCGGAGTCGGTATGGCGGTCGAGCCAGGACTGTCCAGCCTGCCTCTGGGCAAGGCCGAAGTGCGCCGCCAGGGTAAAGGATTGGCCATTCTCGCGTTTGGCACCTTGTTGTACCCAGCCCTGGAAGCAGCTCAGAAGCTGGACGCGACCGTGGTCAATATGCGCTGGGCCAAGCCACTGGACACCGAGTTGCTGCTGCAGGTGGCAGCCGGGCACGAGGCGCTGGTCACTCTGGAGGAGGGAAGCGTTGCAGGCGGTGCCGGCAGTGCCGTCGGTGAAGCACTACAGGCAGCCGGCATGATCAGGCCTATGCTTCAGCTCGGTCTGCCCGATAGCTTTGTCGAGCACGGTGATCCGGGCCGCTTGCTGGCTATGCAGGGCCTGGATGCTGCCGGCATTCTGGCTGCCATTGAACAGCGCTTCCCAGGTGGCGCCAATCCGGTGCGGACAGTGGCGCTGAAAGTGGTGGCGTGAGTGGTCGAACCTCTGTTGGCCAATCAGAACAATCCTCCCCTGCTCATCGGACTGAATGAACAGCAGCGCGCTTCAGTAGGCCTTCCTGCCGAGCACGCGCTGATCCTGGCAGGTGCCGGTTCGGGCAAGACACGGGTGCTGACCACACGCATTGCCTGGCTGTTGCAGACCGGGCAGGTCTCGGCGGGAGGCCTTCTGGCCGTGACCTTCACCAACAAGGCTGCGCGTGAAATGATGACCCGCCTGAGCAGCATGCTGCCGGTCAATGTGCGGGGCATGTGGATCGGTACCTTTCATGGCCTGTGCAATCGCTTGCTGCGGGCGCATCACCGCACCGTCGGACTGCCGCAGACTTTCCAGATTCTGGACACGCAGGATCAGTTGAGCGCCATCAAGCGCCTATGCAAGCAGAACCATGTCGATGAGGAGCGCTACCCACCCAAGCAGCTGCAATGGTTCATAGCTGGATGCAAGGAAGATGGCCTGCGCCCAGGGTCGGTCAGGGCTCACGATGTTGAGACTCGAAAAAAAGTCGAGCTCTATCAACTTTATGAAGAGCAGTGCCAGCGCGAGGGCGTGGTCGACTTTGGCGAATTGCTCTTGCGCACCTATGAGCTGTTGCGTGACAACGATGCCTTGCGTGAGCATTATCAGCGGCGCTTCCGCCATATCCTGATCGATGAATTTCAGGACACCAATAAATTGCAGTACGCCTGGATCAAGCTACTTTCCGGGTTTGATGCAGAGGGTGATTTGCGGCCCGATGGCGGCGCCGTGTTTGCCGTGGGCGATGACGACCAGAGTATTTATGCCTTTCGCGGCGCCCGGGTTGGCAATATGTCGGACTTTGTGCGCGAATTTCATGTCAAGCACCAGATCAAGCTGGAGGAAAACTACCGCAGCTTCAGCAATATCCTGGATGCGGCCAATGCGCTGATCAGCCACAACCGGCAGCGTCTGGGAAAAAACCTGCGTACTGTGCAGGGTCCGGGTGAACCGGTGCGGGTGTATGAAGCCACCAGTGACTTTGCCGAGGCGCAATGGATGCTCGATGAAATTAGACAGCTGGTGGGCGAAGGAGTGGACAAGCGAGAAATTGCCTTGCTGTACCGCTCCAACGCCCAGAGCCGTGTGCTGGAGACCACACTCTTCAATGCGGGCTTGCCATACCGTGTCTATGGAGGCTTGCGTTTCTTTGAACGTGCTGAAATCAAGCATGCGCTGGCTTACCTGCGCCTGTTGGAAAACCCCAACGATGACACCTGCTTTCTGCGGGTGGTCAATTTCCCGCCGCGGGGCATCGGCGCACGTAGCCTGGAACAACTGCAGGACGGGGCGCTTAGGGCTGGCTGTTCATTGCACGATGCGGTGCGCATGGTGGGCGGCAAGGCGGGCGCCAATCTGGGCGCCTTTCTTGCCCTGATTGATGTGCTGCGTGAGCAATCCCAGGGGCTGAACCTACGAGAGATTGTCGAGCTGGTATTGGCGCACAGCGGCCTGATCGATCATTACCGCACCGAGCGCGACGGCGCCGACCGGGTTGAAAACCTTGAGGAACTGGTGAATGCGGCAGAAAGTTTTGTTTCCATCGAGGGGTTCGGCAGGCAGGCCGAAGCGCTTGCGGGGGCCAGCAAGCCTGTGTCCAAACCAGTGCCTGGAGCCGGGTCTGGTCAGGCAATCGAGCCGTCTTCCACCCCTGGCCAGCCTGACAAGATGGTTGAACAAGCAGATGACAGCGGTGAAGTGCTGTCGCCTCTGGCAGCATTCCTCACCCATGCAGCGCTGGAATCGGGCGACAACCAGGCGCAAGAAGGCCAGGATGCGATCCAGTTGATGACAGTGCATGCCAGCAAGGGATTGGAGTTTGACTGTGTCTTCATCTCAGGTCTGGAAGAAGGTCTGTTCCCACACGAGAACGCGCTGAGTGACTTTGACGGATTGGAGGAAGAGCGGCGCTTGATGTATGTGGCCATCACGCGCGCACGGCGACGCCTCTACCTGAGCCACTCGCAGACCCGGCTGTTGCATGGACAGACACGCTACAACGTACGCAGCCGCTTTTTTGATGAATTGCCCGAGCAGGCACTTAAGTGGATCACGCCCAAGCAAGCCGGCTTCGGCTCAATTCCGACTTCGGTTTCGCGTTGGGGTGCTCAGACTTCTGAAGCCGCTGCGCCCTGGTCGGCCTCGGAGCGTGAGCGTCAGGTGGAAATTGTGTCGCCTGACCATTCTGGCGGACTACGCGCCGGCATGAGGGTGTTTCACAACAAGTTTGGTGAGGGTCAGGTGCTGACGCTGGAAGGCGCGGGTGACGATGCGCGTGCCCAGGTCAACTTCAGCCGCCACGGTCTCAAGTGGCTGGCGCTCAGCGTGGCCAAGTTGACGCCAGTCGACCAGGCCCCTTGAGCCGGCCATGAGGCTGCCTCATTTACCCATAAAGCCCTTCAGTCCAGTGTAGATGGACAGGGCAGTCGTGCCCAACGCGACCGCTGAACTGCCATAGTCATTCAGTTTTTTCATGATCTCATTGATCTGGGCTGGTGACAGATTGGCACCCAGCACCCTGGAGAGCATCGTTTGGGCAAGACTGCCACGGCCGCCGGTTTTTGCAGGTAGCCTGTGAGCTCTTGCATAGGAGACGCTTCCGATCAACATGCCGGTCAGGAAACTGAGGGAGATACTGGCGGCATATTCAAGATATTCACGCCATTCAAAAGCGTCTTTGGGCAGCACGGGTGTCTGGTCGACCAGGCTGGTGATCCAGCTCATACCAATCACGGATGCAACCGCCAGGATCATGGTGCCAACAAACCAGAGAAGGATCGAGCGTTGTGCGCGTCGCATCAGCATCAGGCCAAACGGTAGCGGCAAGGCAATAGAGATGACGCGCAGGTAGAGCAGGTTGGTATCGAGGACGATGGTGATGATGGCGTGGGCCAGCAAGAGCAGACCTAGCGGCAGCAGGATATAGGTGGCCAGCGCAAGCGCAATGCCAGGAGCGCCAACCGGTGGCTTGAACAACTGTTCTCGTACGTCTGCCAGCTGGGATTCCAGTTGACGGATTCGGGCCTTGTCGGCTTCGTGTTCAGACAGCCCCTGTACCTGCTCCTCAAGCGCTGCAATCTTGGCTAGCAGGGGCTTGAACAGGTAGATGTCTCGTTTGCAAATCTTGCAAACCAGGGCCTCATCATCAATATCGCTCTGACAATACGGACACCTCATTACTTACCGACCGTCAGAGTGACCGTGCTGTTGGTTTCGCGTCCAGCCGAGTCTTTGACGGTTACACGCAGGGTGTGCTCGCCTGGGGGTACTTGTGCCTGTGGCATTTCGATACCGGAGGCGGTGATCGACGATTGCAGTCTGGGCGTGAGGTCAACAAAAGGCGACTTCAAATAGACCACTTTGACAGAGCTGGGATCAATTTTTTCGCCGCCTCGAGCTTCAAAATTCAGCTTCAGTGCGAAGGGGGCCTTGGCGGGGGCATCAGGCGCTGGGGAAACAAGCTTGACAGCAGGGCCGCGCGAGATGCCGCGTGTGGCCAGGGCGCCAGCTGCCGGCGGTAGGGCCGCTTCTGATGGGGTGATCAGCGGGGTGTTTTGGGCTTGTGCCGCGATATAGGCCTGGCTGATCAGCAACGCAGATGCCAATATGAGCCTGATCATTTTTATCTCCTAAAAAGCGCTCATTCGAGCGTCTAAAAAAATGCGCCGCTACCGTGATGACAAGCCTGACAGGCCCGGAGCCGGAACCTTACGGACTTAGTCCCCAACCACGACAAAAGGCGCCCAGAACAAGGGGTGGGCGTAAGAATACTGCATTTCCTTGGGGCCCGGCATGCCGCCAAGGTCAAGCTGGGCGAGCATGGCCTGGCGCAGGGCCTCGGCCTTATTCTGGGGCTGGGTGCCAGTTTGCTGGCGCTTGAACAGGTCGGTCATCAGCAGACGGGCGGCCACCGAATCAACAGGCCAGTTGGAAACCAGCAAGGCCCGCGCGCCAGCGTAAAAAAAGGCCCGGCCCAAGCCGGAAACCGCCTCTGACCCTGAGCCTTCACCCGATGCGGTATTGCAGGCCGACAGCACCACCCAATCCGCATTGAGTCTTAGGGTCAATACCTTGTCCATGGTCAGCAGGCCATCACCGGCTTTTTCACCGGTCACTTCTGGCGAACTCAAGGCCAGAGCGGGTTGGGTCAGGCCATCGAGTTCACCCGGCACCAGACCATGGGTTGCAAACATCACCACCTTGCGATTGGACAGGTCAGTTTCCAGCACCGATTTGACGCTGGCTTGTTTGTGAAGATAGACATCTGCAGGGTCTGCAGCCAGAACCTTGGCGATCTCGAGTATTTCTTCCTGCGTATCTGGCAGCCTTGGCAGCAGGGCCAGTTCGGCCGAGCTGACACCCGCGGTCTTGGGCACGCTGCGCAGGTTCAAGGGCAGGCCGCGGGTGGCCAATTGCGTGGAGCCAGCAGATGACTGGCGTTTTTCGGCGCTCTGGGCCTGTTCAGCGCTAAAGAAGGGGTCGCCAAAGCCAATGAAGTTTTTCCGTCCCGGGCTGGCTGCAGGCGCATGGCGCAGCGCAGTCAATGCAGTGACTGAGGGCAACTGGGCCAGGGCGATGTCGCGGATCAGCCAGGGCATGGACCGATAGCCTGCAAAAGGGATCGTGGTGGCGCCGGGCATGGGCTCGTCTCGGGTGAGCAGGACTGCCAGGGGCAGCTGCCCAAGCTCTGCATGAGGAACCACCAGCAGCACCTTTTTGCCTTTCAGGCTTTCATGGACAGGGGCCAGAATCTGCTCGTAGAGATGGAAAGCGGCTTTGGTGTTAAAGGGCGGAATTTCATCAATGGTGGAAACCCCTGGGTCGAGTGCTTTGCGAAGCAGGGCAACCTGCTTGGCCATCTCGGCGCGACCCAGCGACAAGGCCTTGAACAGCGGGACACCAGTCTTGCTGATGGCCCAGACATAAGCTTCTTTTTCGCCAAAATACCAGGACACCAGAACCTCGTCGGCACGCAGCAACTGGCGGGTACGCTCCACGGTCGCCGGCTTGGGATCGACCATATCGGCGTAGTCTGGGAATCTGCGCTCAATCTCCTTTTTCAGACTTTCTCGCTCGCTGATGAAGCTGGCAATGTCCTGCCTGATTTTGGCCTGCACAGTGGGCAACTGCTGCTCAGGCGGAGCTGCCAGCAAACCGGTTAATAGCTCAGACAAAGAGGTGACTCGACGCTGCAGGTCCTGCTCCTTGCGGGCCAGCTCAGCCAGCTTGGGGTCGCGGATATTGGCGCGCGCTGCGCTGGCGGTCAGTGCACGCTGCACCCCGCTGCTCTTGGCCAGATCGGCGATGCGAAAGGCTTCCACCGCAGCTGCCTGGGCCTGTGCGGGCTCTGCTTTGGCCAGCTGAGCCAGCATGCCCAGGTAGTTCTCAAACAAATAGGTGCTGCGCTGCTGTTGTTTCAAGGTGGCCGTGTCATTCTCCGCATCATTTTTAGTCTGGTCCACCAGCACTGGAATCGCAGCCTGGTAGGCCAGCTGAGCCTCCTTCAGCTTGCCCTGATTCTGAAGTGATACAGCATTGAAAGCCCTGATCAGCGCCACGCGCGGGCTGCTTTTCCCAAGGCGGTCTTCAGCGCTTTTGAGCATGGCGGACGACATGACCCCAGCTTCCGCAGAGCGGCCAGTCTTTTGCATCGCCAGCACCCAGTCCAGGTCGTTGGGTCGGAAGGTTTTTTCCAATTCGGGGTCTTTCCGAACACCGACCATCATTTCGCGAAACACCTTATCGGCTTCCAGGTATTGACCATCGGCCACCAGGGCTGTGGCGTAGAACTTTCTGGACATGGCCATCACATACGAGTCGTCGGTGATGCCACCTTCGACATTGGCTGCGAGCGCCGCCTTGGCCAGCACAAGCGCTTCACCTGAGCGCCCCAATTCGGAGATGACTCTAGAGAGCTGGGTCAGGGCTTTACCGACCTCGGTGGAATTGCGGCCGAAGGTGTCCAGGGCCAGGGTCAGGCCCTCACGGGCGTAATATTCGGCATCGACCATCTTGCGCTGCTCCAGCAGTACATTGGTCAGTTCCATCTGGCGATAAATGAGCTGGGAAATAGTGCCCCGCGCATTGTTGTTGCCGTCGGCCAGGCTTCGTTCCCCGCTGGATAAGTCGTCGATTTTCTTGGGGTTGCTCTTGGCTTTTTCAAGCATCTGTTGCAGCAAGCGAATGGCTTTTCGAGTGGACCGCTCACTTTCCACCCATTGGCCTTGCTGGCGATAAAAAGTGCCGCGGGTGCTCTCCAATTGGGATTCCCAATTGGTGGCAAATTCGGTCAGACGAGGGCTGCGTCGCAGCAGAACCATCTGGGCATCGGCATCGCGCAACAGGGCGCCTGCCCTTTCAAAATTTCCTGCGATGCCATGGTAGGCGGAGAGCAACCGGTTGGCAGTCAATACCATGCCTCCCAATCGCTGCCGCTCTGCCATCGACTTGACCTTCTCCAGTGACTCAAGCGCGTTGGCGATATTGCCGGCATTTCCCTCGATTACACCCAGTTCCAGAAAATCGCGCATCTGAAACTGAGGGTTGTCATGTGGGTGATTGATGGCAACCCGCCTGAAATCTAAAACCGCTTCCTGGGTTTTGCCCAGCTTCTGGTAGGCAATCGCACGTTTATGGAAAAAGGCATTGAGGGCCAGATTGCCGGCGTTTTCTGCTGGCACCGGGGCGGCGATCATCTGCCTGGCACGCTCAATTTCAGTCAGATCGATCTTGCTGCTCTCCAACACGCGCAGGATGTCTTTGATATCGCGTGGCGGAGGCTTGACGACGCTGATGTCGGTTTCTGCCGCAGGGGCAGGGGCCGCAGACTGGGCCAAAGAAGGCGTCAGCCACCCGCTGAAGGCCAAGGCAAAGCCGATCTGAACTGCGCGTCTGAAAAGGATTTGCATAAATGGATCCGTTCGAACAAGCCAGAGGGCGAAATTCTATCGCCGGCAAAATTTCTTGCAGGCGTGAGGCCGCACAAATTTCGCCTAGTCGACAAAACAATCGCGGAAGCTGAACCAGATGGAGGAGAAGAAGATTGCCGCCAGCAACAGCAGGGTGGGCAACATCAGCGAGCCGACCAGGCCGGGCTGGCCCAGCAGGATGGACAGGAGTGTCAGCAGGATGCCAACCGCGGTGAAGATGGCCATCCAGCCCAGAGCAAAAACGGTCATGGCGCCAAAATTGCGCAGACATGCCACTGCGCTGAAAAAGAGGCTTTTGACCGGAGGGATTTCATGCCAGTGCACCAAGGCCGGTGCATGCCAGAACAGCAGCGACAGCGGCAGGTACAAGAGCATGGCCAGCCATACCGCTTGCTGAAAGCCCGCCGACTCAAGCACTTCACGGGTGATGGCACCGCCCATCAGATAGAAGCGGGCAAATGCGCCACCATCGAGCAGGGCGGTGGCACCCAAAACCAGGAGGAAAGCGGCAGCATAGAGCAGGCCCAGCAGCGCCATGGCGCGGGCGCGCTGGCGACCGGCGCGAAATGCGCTCAGCAAAACCGCGGGCATGGGAAAATTGCCTTGCTCGGCTTCGCGTGTGGCGGCCATCAGGCCCAGGGTGGCGGCAGGCAGCAGGGCCAGCGCCAGCACATTGCCCACCAGGGGGACCAGGCTGGTCAGGGAAATGGTGGTGATGTACATAAAAAACAGCCCGGCCAATGCCAGGGGCTGGCGCCCAAAAGTGCGCAGTCCCAGGCGGACCCAGAGCCAGCCGGTGCGAGCCGGGACGATGTTGAGCTTCACGCGGGCAGGGCCTCCAGCACGTGGGCTTCATCGATCACAGTGGCCACGCGTTGACGCAGGATGCGTTCGAAATGCCCGGGGTCGTGGGGCTGCAGCATGGTGGCCTGCCGAGGCAGGTGCAAATCCCACAAGCGCGAGAGCCAAAAGCGCAGGGCGCCGGCGCGCATCATGGCAGGAAGCAGTCGGCGTTCAGCAGCCAACAGGGGGCGCACCCGGGTGTAGGCCTGCAGAAAAGCGGCCGATCGTGCCTGGTCACTCGCTCCGGTTTGCAATTCGATGCACCAGTCATTCAGGCACACCGCCAGATCGAACAGCCAGGTGTCCACCCCAGCAAAATAGAAGTCGAAAAAGCCTGTCAGGATGGGCTCGCCGCCCCCAGGTTTAAGCTCGAACATGACATTGTCCCGAAACAGGTCGGCATGGATCGGCCCCCGCGGCAGCGCAGCGTAGGCGGCACTTGCAGCCACATGGTTTTGATAGGCAAGCTCACTTTGCAGCAAGGCCACCTGGGCAGATGTGATATGCGGCAACACCAGGGGGGCGGTGTCATTCCACCAGGCCAGTCCACGCAAATTGGGTTGATCGCGCTCGAAATCAGCCGCAGCCAGGTGCATTCGGGCCAGCATCGCGCCAACCACCGCACAATGAGCGGGGCTGGGGTCAAGCTCACTCTGGCCACGCAGGCGGTCAACCACGGCAGCCGGTTTGCCTTTGAGCTGGTGCACGATTTCGCCATCGCGGTCCGCAGCCGGATCGGGCACAGGAACCCCTTTGAGTGCCAGATGCTTCATCAGGCGCAGGTAAAAAGGCAGTTGCTGAAAACTCAGGCGCTCAAACAGGGTCAGCACATAAGCGCCCTGGTCGGTGGTGACAAAATAGTTGGTGTTTTCGATACCGCCTGCACACCCCTCCAGGCTTAGCAGCGTACCCAGTCGGAGTTGATCCAGCAGTGCGCCGGCCTCATCAAAGGAGACCTCGGTGAATACGGCCATGGCTCAAAAGCTTTTGATTTTCCAGCCACCCGAGCCACCGGTGCTGCGATCGCGGTCTGCCGTGGCCGGATTGCGGTTGGTGCTGTCAGGGGTGATGTCGTAGGCAGGGGCACCGCCCTTGGGTTGGACTGTGATGCTCCTGGTTTCGCCGCCAACACGCAACTCATCGATGCGCGAGCCTGCATCCTCATGCCGGATTTGCTCAGTGCGCTGTTCAAGCCGGCCACCTTGGTCTGTTGCAAAAGCTGGGGCCTGGGCCTGAGCCACCGATGGACCAGCCAAATAAAAGGTTTGAGCAAGCAGGATCAGGAGCAGGTTGGAGGTGCGCATCAGCCCATTGTAAGACTTCCCTGATGGCCTCGGCTACAGGCACAATGCACAGATGATTGAACCTGGAAAAAACAACAGAATATTGCTGCTGGTCGATGGCTCGAGCTATCTTTACCGCGCTTTCCATGCCATGCCCGACCTGCGGGCGGTACCGGGCGACCCTGGGAGCCAGCCAACTGGTGCCATACGCGGCATGATCAACATGCTACAAAGTCTGCGCAAGGAAGTGCAGTCGGACTATGCGGCCTGCATTTTTGATGCCAAAGGCCCGACATTCCGGGATGCTCTCTACCCGTCCTACAAAGCCCAGCGCGCACCCATGCCCGAAGATCTTCGCCAGCAGATCGAGCCTATTCATGAGGTGGTGCGCTTGATGGGCTGGAAGGTGCTTGATGTTCCGGGGGTGGAGGCCGACGATGTGATCGGCACCCTGGCCAAGGTGGCTTCGGATCAGCAGATGGAAGTCATCATCAGCAGCGGCGACAAGGACCTGGCACAACTGGTCACCGAGCACATCACTATTGTCGACACCATGAACGGCAGGCGACGCGACCTGGCTGGTGTGCAAGCCGAGTTCGGCGTGCCGCCTGCTCTGATGGTGGACTTCCAGACTCTGGTCGGCGACGCTGTGGACAATGTCCCAGGGGTGGAAAAAGTCGGGCCCAAGACGGCCGCCAGATGGCTGCAGGAATATGGCTCACTGGATGCCTTGGTGGCCAACGCCGATGCCATCAAGGGAGTGGCTGGCGAAAATTTGCGCAAGGCACTGGGCTGGTTGCCAACCGGGCGACAGTTGCTGACCATCAAGACCGACTGCGATCTGGATGGCTGGGTGCCCGGCCTGCCCTCAATGGAGGCCGTGCGTGTTGGCGAGCCCGACAAAGAGGCCTTGCGCAAGTTTTACGAACAGTATGGATTCAAAACTCTGGCGCGCTCGATGGGGGCAGAGGCTGACCATGCTGTGCCCAAGCCCACCGGCCCTGAGCCTGATCTGTTTGCACCGACTTCAGTCTCAAGCAGCGTTACCCGCGTGGACTATCACACCATTCTGGACTGGTCAGACTTTGAGCATTGGCTGCACAGGATCACCCAGGCTGAGCTGGTGGCGCTGGATACGGAAACCACTTCGCTGAACGAAATGGTGGCCGAAATCGTCGGCATCTCATTCAGCGTGCAAGCCGGTGAGGCGGCCTATATCCCGCTGATGCACGATTACCCAGCCGCACCGGCTCAACTTTCCCGTACTGAGGTGTTGGCCAGGTTGAAACCCTGGTTGGAGAATGCATCCGCCAAGAAACTGGGTCAGCATGTCAAATACGACCGCCATGTGTTTGCCAATCATGGCATCGAGGTTCGGGGCTATGTTCATGACACCATGCTGCAGAGTTATGTGCTGGAGGTGCACAAGCCCCACGGCCTGGCCAGCCTGGCCGAGCGGCATCTGGGCCGCAGTGGTGTGAGCTACGAAGACCTCTGCGGCAAGGGGGCCAAGCAGATTTCCTTCAGCCAGGTGGATATTGCTAGGGCGGCCGAATATTCCTGCGAAGACTCCGACCAGACGCTGGATGTGCATACCGTCTTATGGCCCCGGCTTGAAGTGGACGAGAAACTGCGATTCATCTACGAATTGGAGATGACCAGTTCCGAGACCTTGTACCGTATCGAGCGCAATGGCGTGCTGATTGACGCGCAGCTCTTGTCTGAGCAAAGCCGCGAGTTGGGCCAGCGTATTCAGCAACTGGAGCTGCAGGCCTATGAACTGGCCGGCCAACCTTTCAACCTGGGATCGCCCAAGCAGATCGGAGATATTTTTTTCGAAAAACTGGGCTTGCCCGTAGTCAAGAAGACAGCAACTGGCGCACCCAGCACCGACGAGGAGGTGCTGGAGAAACTGGCTGAAGACTACCCTTTGCCTGCCAAGATTCTGGAGCATCGAGGTCTGTCAAAACTCAAGGGCACCTACACTGACAAGCTGGCACAGATGGCATTGCCGCAAACTGGCCGGGTCCATACCCACTACGCCCAGGCAGTGGCGGTGACCGGGCGACTGTCAAGCAATGACCCCAATCTGCAGAACATCCCGATTCGCACCCCTGAGGGTCGCAGGGTACGCGAGGCATTTGTCGCACCAGCGGGCTGGCAGATCGCCAGCGCCGATTACTCGCAGATTGAGCTGCGCATCATGGCTCATCTCAGTGGAGATGCGGCCTTGCTGCTGGCTTTTCATGATGGCATGGATGTGCATCGAGCCACAGCGTCTGAGGTATTTGGCATACCCACCAGTGCAGTCTCAAGTGAACAGCGTCGCTATGCCAAGGTCATCAATTTCGGTCTGATCTATGGCATGAGCGCCTTTGGTCTGGCAAAAAGCCTGGGCATCGACAACACAGCTGCCAGGAACTATATCGAGCGCTATTTCGAGCGCTTTGCCGGTGTTCGGCACTATATGGACGCCACCCGGGCCAGCGCCAAGTCGCTGGGCTATGTGGAAACAGTTTTCGGCCGACGCCTCTACCTGCCCGAGATCAATTCTCCCAACGGCCCTCGACGCAGCGCAGCCGAGCGCGCTGCCATCAATGCACCCATGCAGGGGACGGCAGCTGACCTGATCAAACTTAGTATGAATGAGGTGCAAAGGGTGCTGGATGAGGAAAAACGTCAGACCAAAATGATCATGCAGGTGCACGACGAACTGGTGTTTGAGGTGCCAGAGCAGGAGGTGGAGTGGCTACGCCATGCAATCCCGAAGATCATGGCAGGCGTGGCCCAGCTGAAGGTGCCCTTGCTGGCAGAGGTGGGCGTGGGCTCGAACTGGGAACGGGCGCATTGAAAACGCGATGCAAGCTATCTCTAGCGCACCACAGTGGCCAGTCCCAGACTCAGGGCTGAGGAGGAATCCAGGTAGTCGGTGCGGTCGCAGGTGGCAGCCAGGAGTTTTTGCATCACCGCATTGGCGGTTGTGAGTGGCAGCATCGCGCGCAGGTAGCGTGTCAGGGTGAGGGCCTGCGGAGCCGTCAATTCGGTGGCACAGACCCGGTGGCCAAAATCTTCGTCGCGTGGAATCTGTGAAAAGCCGATTCGGGTGGGTGGCGCCGAGGGCAGCATGATGCGCTCGCGCCCAGCTGCAAAAACCAGCATGCATGGGGTGAGGCAGACTGTGCCCGGCTGGATCTGGGTGTCGAATCCCCGGTTCTTGATGATCGCGCCGACGCTCAGCGCACTGCCGACCTGACCTCCCCGCAGGTCAATCAGCACCCTTTTGCTGCGGCAGGCAGCCAGGTCAATTTGACTGAGGGTATGGCGTAAGGAGCGTGCGCTGTATTCGTCCAAGTTGCCCTTGAGCAACACATGGCACAGACCGGCACGCTGGTCCAACTCAATGTCGTCTCGCTCAGGGGTGGGTCCCGCAGGCGGTATTGGCGCGACAGGTTCGGCAGGTGACGTTGTTCTTGGGCTTGAGCAGCCGCTCACAGACAGAGCTAGGCAGAGCACGATGGCAGCCACACTGCTTATACGGGTAATCATGGTTTGTCAGACGGCTGGACACTTTGGCTCACTATCATGCCTGCGCTGGCGCTTGCTGGCAATCCATTTGTCCCCAGATTTATTAGGATGGTTCACCATGTTGCAGCAGGATCATATTGTTGAAGGCCAGGCCTTGCTCAATGCCCATGCCTTGTCGCCTAACCGTCGTTCCGCGCTCAAGGCTGCCCTGGGTGTGGGCTATGCCGCTTCCACTTTGCCGATCATGGCGCAGACGGCTATCAAAACGCCTACCCAGGGGCTCATCACCGGAGAGGTGACGGTCAATGTCAAAGGTTTTTCCATGCCGGCTTACCGGGCCATGCCTGCGGACAAAAAATTTGTTCCGGTGGTTCTGGTTTTGTCCGAGATTTTTGGCGTTCACGAGCATATCGCTGACGTAGCCAACCGTTTTGCCCGGGCTGGCTATCTGGCCATTGCGCCAGAGCTGTTTGTGCGGCAGGGGGATGCACAAAGCTACGGTGAGGTCGCCAAACTTTTTGCCGAGGTGATTTCCAAGGTGCCCGATGCCCAGGTGGCGGGTGACCTGGATGCCACCCTGGACTGGGCAGCCGCCCACGGTGGCGATATGTCTCGGGTGGGTGTGACCGGCTTTTGCTGGGGGGGCCGACAAGTCTGGCTTTATGCTTCCCACAGCAGGCGTATCAAGGCGGGGGTGGCCTGGTACGGCCGCGTGGTCGGTGCGAACAATGAATTGACGCCAAAAAATCCAATTGATATCGCCGGCCAGTTGAATGCGCCAGTGCTGGGTCTGTACGGCGAGGCCGACACTGGCATTCCGCTGGATGGCGTGGAGAAAATGAAGACGGCCCTGGCTGCTGGTAATGCGAACTCCAAGGCTTCACAATTTGTTCTCTACAAAGACGCGCCGCATGCGTTTCATGCCGACTACCGCCCAAGCTACCGCAAAGAGGCGGCCGACGATGGCTGGAAGCGTTGCCTGGCCTGGTTCAAAACCCATGGCGTTGCCTAATTGGGGTTTGACTGTTCACGGTCTTCTAAACCGCTCCTTGCGCTACCTGATCCGGGTTGTTTGACAGCTCTGCGAAAATCCCGGGCATGACCCTGATTTCAATTCTGATTGGCACATTGGCTGCCGGGATAGGGAGCGTGTGGCTGGCGGCGGCCCTGAGCTTTGGTCTGCTGGCGCGCTATACCCAGCATATGCTGAGTCTGGCAGCTGGCGCCTTGATGGCAACGGCCTTCATGCACCTCTTGCCCGAGGCTTTCGAAAGCCAGGTTGGAGCCCAGCAACTTTTCATGGCTCTTCTGGTCAGCTTGGTGTTTTTCTTTCTGCTGGACAAGGCAGAGTTATGGCACCACGGACATGAACATCATCATGAAGGAGATGTGGTCGACCATTCGCACGGCGTACACCACCACACCCATCAGTCGGGCAGCTGGTCGGTGCTGGCCGGCGACAGTGTGCACTGCTTCGGAGACGGTATCCTGATCGCTTCGGCTTTTATGGCCGATCTGCGGCTTGGCGCCTTGGCCGCCTTGGCCGTGCTGGTGCACGAAGTACCACACCATATGGGCGACTTGATGGTGCTGCGCCAAAGCACCGACACGCGCAAGGCAGCCATCATCAAAGTGTCGCTGGCGGGTGCGCTGACTGCCCTGGGTGGATTCACGGGTTTTTGGCTGGTGGATCAGTTGCGTGAGTACTTGCCTTATTTCCTGGTGGTGGCTTCCAGCAGCTTTATTTATGTGGCGCTCGCAGACCTGATCCCCCAACTGCAAAAGCGCCTGAGTCTGCAGCAGACCGTGGCCCAGGTCGCCTGGCTTTTGGTGGGCATGGGGCTGGTGGCTGTGGTGGGAATCCTAGCCCACTGACATATGGCAGGCTCAGCATGAAGTTCAAAATGTCGGACAAGTCCTTGTTCGCAATCCTGCTGCGTTCTCCCTGGTGGGTGAGCCTGCTGATTGTGCTGGTGTTTGCACTGGCTGCCCGGGCCTTGCTGCCGCCTGACTATGTGGCCGTGGGTGTACTGGGCACCTTCCCTTTCATGGTGATTGCCGCCATGGCTGCCTGGCGGCAATTTCGAGCGCCAAGGCCGGCTTTGATTGCCAATGCCCTGGATCGTGCTGCGGCCATGTCCTGGCGCGAGTTCTCATCCATGCTTGAGCAGAGCCTGGGCCGACAAGGCTACAGCGTGACCAGGTTGGATGGCACTGCAGCAGATTTTCGCCTCGAGAGTGGTGGCCAGACCAGCCTGCTGAGCTGTCGCCGCTGGAAAGCGGCCAACCATGGCCTGGATGCCTTACGCGCACTGCAGGCATCCTGCCAGTCGCAGGGTGCCGATCAGGCCATCTATGCCAGCCTGCTACCGGTTTCGGGGACTGCCCGTCAATTCGCTCAGGCATCCGGCATACGGCTGATGCAGGGACAGGACTTGGCGCCATGGTTGAGGGAAGGCCCCTGATGCGTGGCCTTTTTCGGCTGATGTTGCGCCTGGCGATCTGGCTGATGGGCTTTGTCTTTCTCCTTAGCCTGCTCGCGGCTGGACTGATATTGCTTGGCTATTGGCTGTTGAAGGCCTTGTGGTGCAAGCTTTGCGGCCGGCCATTACCGCCCTTG
>CAXRBE010000053.1:0-18486 GCA_964228805.1 Burkholderiaceae bacterium | reverse complement strand
TTAAACAATCGCTTCTGGGCCGTCAATACAAGCACTTTTAACCTGCTCAGCGGGGTCTGAAGGCGCACAGAGCCCCACACCATTCGCGACTTTTTGCTTTTGCGCCCTGACTGACCCCATGGATACCCTCCCCGAAACCCGACTCAAACCCCGTTTCGTCTCAGAACCTCCTGACTTTTTCGCCGTGGTACGCCAGATGGGGGGTCAGTTGCTCGGGCATGCCAAGTTAGAGCCGACGGTGAGGTACCTGGGGATCGAGGTTGGTGATGCTCTGGAGATTTCAGAGCAATCAGAAATCTGAATTGGCATCGGGGCCTCAACGATTCGCACTGAGCACGGCCTGCATCAATGTTAAACCGCCACCGCCTCGATGCCTTTTTTCTCAATGATCTGCAGCAGCTTCGCAGCGGCACCAACGGGATGCTTACCCGACGCTGGTGACTCCCACTTTTGAATGGTTGACGGTCGAACATTGAGGAAGCCGGCAAAAACGGCCTGGCTCATTTTGGCCTTCTTCAAACGAATTGCAGTCACTTGCTCAGGCGTGTATGTTGGCGGCGGCGTCCCGAGAGCCTTGATTTTGCCCATAGTCTTCAACGAAACGATGCCGCTCTTAGACAAAAGAGTGGCCATCTCGATCATTTCGTCAGAGACTCTTGAACTCGTTTTTTTAGCAGTCATTGCAAATCTCCTTGATGTATCCAGCCTCAATGGCAACCTCAATTTCCTGACTATTCGCCGCCTCCAAATCCCCTGCCAGCAAGATGGCCTGAGCCACTTCTTTCGCTGAAAAATCGGTCCCGGGATCGCTTTTAGATCGGCCGACCATAAAGAAGAGCCCATGTGGACTGCTTTTAGCCACCAGCGTTCTGGTTGAACCACTTTTGCCGCGACCTTCAATGGCAATGCGTTTCTTACAGACGCCATTTCCAAGATCTGCTTCGTACTGCCCGGCCATGATTTCACGAGCCGCTTCGCAAAGTTGATCGTCCGTCAAGATCTTTTTAGACCACCTGGCAAAGGTCTTGAGCATGAAAACACGCTTCCTCTTCATACTTTTCAACTATAGCACCATGTGCAATAGTTGGCAACCTCAATCCCATTCAAAAATGTAGTTCGATGCCCGGGAATGCGACTGGCAGTAAGCTGTATCTATGGACGGAAGCAAAGAATTGCTTGTCTACCTGTCAGGCGCTCAGCGCCCCGCACCGCGCGGGGCTTTTTGCTAAGGGCTGCTTTACATCACCGAATCTGCAAAAGCGCCTTCATCTTGGCTCTGACATGCAGCATGACTTCAGCATTGACTGCGGCCTTCTTCTTGGCGCGTCGGATTTTCCAATCAAGAGACTTCACTTGATCCGACAGGACTGAGCACTCCATACCGTCGACCACGGTGACCACTTCGAATGGATGCCCTTTGATCTTGGTGGACATCGGGCAACAGACCATCAAGCCGGTTTTGCCGTTGTAGTTGACCGGACTGACCACCAGGGCCGGACGGCGCCCCGCTTGTTCATGCCCAGCCTGCGGATCGACCGGCCTTGCGCAAGGATGGGTCAATTCTGCAAGTATTTGAATCCCGGCACCACCAAAAACAGGAGCCTTGAAAACTGAGCGGGTGACTGGTGCTTGAAGGGAAAGTCCAGTCACACCGGGGCTTCAGCGCGTTTGAGACGCTGTTTTGTTCAACACCACCCTTGAGGGCAATCTCACAGCCCAATCATCTTCTTGGCTTCCCCCAGGGCCGCCATGGAATCGGTGTGCTTGCCCTCCTTGTGCAACTGCTCGCCCTTGGCGCGAAGCTCTTTCACCTTGCTCATTTGCGCCTGATCCAGCTTGACCGTAGGCAACTTGGCATCAATGGCCTTCATTTCACCGGGGCAACCGTGGGCAAAAACCGAGCCCACTGACATCGCCAGAACAATACCGAGTACTTGTTTCATAAAAACTCCTCAATGTGGGACAACAAGAGGTCTGAGCTGGCGCGCAATCCCTGGTCAGACTCACCAGCTGCTGGGGCTGGGTGCCATTTGGCGAGCGCTCGGGCGTCAGATCAAGCTCCTCCAGTCTGCCCAATCACACCCAGCAGAACATCAGGGAATTCCCTAGCCAACAGTGCAAATTGTTGACTCCGGGCCAGGAAAAGATCACGCCGCACAACCTCGCTTCGCTGCCGACAGAATTCGTGCAGAACCAATAAGGTTTTCGGTGCCAGCCCTGGGTGCACCATAATAGGCTCTCACCCGCACAGGAGACCACCATGTACATGCGCCTTGCCGTCCTTTTCCTTGCCTTGTCCACCTCCTTCCTGGCCTGGGGGCAAGACAGTTGCAGCCACCGGGGTGACCTGGACAAGCTCTATTGCGATGAAAACAAAGACCTGGTGGCCGACGCGCCCAAAGATCCCAAGAAGCTGAAAAATCCGAGCACCCTGGTCTTTACCTACACCCCAGTGGAAGACCCGGCGGTGTACGAGAAAGTTTTCAAGCCCTTCACCGATCACCTGGCCGCCTGCACCAAGAAGCGGGTGGTGTTCTACCAGGTGCAGTCCAACGCCGCCGAGATCGAAGCCATGCGCTCGGGCCGGCTGCATGTGGGGGGCTTTTCCACCGGGCCCACGGCCTTTGCGGTCAACATCGCTGGCGCGGTGCCCTTTGCGGTGAAAGGTTACGAAAAAGAATTTCAGGGCTACAACCTGATCGTGATCGTCAAGAAAGACAGCCCCTACAAAACCATGGCTGACCTCAAGGGCAAGAAATTTGCCCACACCTCACCCTCCTCCAACTCTGGCCACATGGCGCCCATGGCGCTGTTTCCCAAGGAGGGGCTGACCCCGGGCAAGGACTACAACATCCTGTTCTCCGGCAAGCATGATCAATCGGTGATGGGCGTGAATGCAGGCGACTACGACGGCGCTGCAGTGGCCTCCGATGTGTACGAGCGCATGGCCTCGCGCGGCCAGATCAAGGAAGAGAACTTCCGCGTCATCTACCGCAGCCCCAAGTTCCCCACCTCATCCTTCGCCTATGCCCATGACTTGGAGCCCAATTTCCGTGACCAGATGCTCAAGTGCTTCTACGACTACCGCTTCCCCGAGGAAATGAAAAAAGCCTTTGCCGGTGCCGACCGTTTCTTCCCGGTGAGCTTCGCCAAAGACTGGGCGGTGGTGCGTCAGGTGTCCGAGGCGGGCGGCCAGAAGTTTGACCGCGCCGCCTATGAGCAGGAGCAGGCCAAGGCGCAGAAGAAAAATTGAGCCGGTCCCAGGGCATGCAACAGGGACTGTCCATCCGCCAGCTCGAGAAGTCCTACACCGCCGGCAAGCCGGTCCTCAAGGGCATCACGCTGGACATCGGTGCGCATGAGGTGGTGGCCATCATCGGCCCCTCGGGCACTGGCAAATCCACCCTGATCCGCTGCATCAACCGCCTGGTGCAGCCCAGCGCAGGCGAGATCTGGTTTCAGGGCCAGGACCTGGTCACCCTCTCGCGTCGCGCCCTGCGCTTGGCCCGGCGCCAGATCGGCATGGTGTTCCAGGAATACAACCTGGTCGAGCGTCTCACCGTGATGGAAAACGTGCTCTCGGGCCGCCTGGGCTATATGTCGGCCTGGAGCGCCTGGTGGCGGCGCTACCCGCAGCAGGATATTGACGAGGCTTTTGCCCTGCTCGAGCAGGTGGGCCTGAGCGGCTTTGAGCACCAGCGCGCCGACAGGCTCTCGGGGGGGCAGCGCCAGCGGGTAGGCATTGCGCGCGCAGTGATGCAGCACCCCAAGCTGCTGCTGGCCGACGAGCCCACCTCCTCGCTTGACCCCAAGACATCGGTCGAAGTGATGCAGATCCTGGTCGACATGGGCCAGCAGCTGCAGATTCCCATCGTGATCAATATGCACGATGTGGTACTGGCGCAGAAGTTTGCCTCGCGCATCATTGGCATGGCCGGCGGCGAGGTGGTCTATGACGGCGCACCCGCCGGGCTGAGCGAAACCATTCTCAAGTCGATCTACGGCGGCGAAACATGGCTGCACTAGCCTTTCGGCGACGCCCGGCTGTCTGGCTGGGCTGGTTGATCGGGCTGGCCTATGTGGTCTATGCCGCCGCCCAGCTCGATCTGACCTGGCCGCGCTTTCTGCTCGGGCTGGACAACGGCGCCAAATTTCTCGATCGCATGTTCCCGCCGGTGGTCATCCAGCCCGACTCCATGGCCAAGGGCCTGCTGGAGAGCCTGGAGATTGCGCTGCTGGCCTCGGTGCTGGGCGTGCTGCTGTCACTGCCCATCGGCATCCTGGGTGCGCGCAACCTGATGCCGCTGTGGGTCAGCACCCCGGCGCGCGCCCTGGTGGCGCTGTGCCGCTCGTTTCATCCGGTCATTGTGGCCATTGTGTTTGTCAAGGCGGTGGGCTTTGGCGCCATGGCCGGCATCTTCACCCTCACTGTGGCTTCCATCGGCTTCATCGGCAAGCTGTTCACCGAGGCGATTGAAGAAATCTCGCCCAAGCAGGTCGAGGCCATCCGCGCCACCGGCGCGCCCTTTGCCAGCCTGCTCACCTACGGCGTGCTGCCGCAGGTGATGGCGCGCTTCATCGGCTTTGCCAGCTACCAGGTCGACTCCAACCTGCGCAACTCCACCATGGTGGGTATCGTCGGCGCGGGTGGCATCGGCGGCACCTTGTTCTCAGCCTTCCAGCGTTACGACTATGACTTTGTCTGCGCCATCATTCTGGCCATCGTGGCCATGATCATGGTGGGCGAAACCCTGGCCCGCTGGGTGCGCCGCCTGCTTGATGTCGACTCCCGCAGCGGCAATGACTGAACCTGCCCTGCCCCTGTCCGCCAACGGCCCTGGCACCAGCCCGCGCCGCTGGGTGCGCTTTACCGCCGCTGAGCGGGCCGGGCGCTGGCTGCTGCTGGTGATCCTGCTGGCCGTGGTGGTGATGTCGATCCGCCATGTCGAGGTGATTCCCGAGTTTCTGTGGGACGCCCCGGCGCAAATGCACGACCTGCTCAGCCGCATGTGGCCAATCGACTGGGGCTTCTATGGCCAGGGCGTGCACCAGCCCCTGGTGGAAACACTGCATATCGCCACCCTGGGCACGGTGATCGCCATTGTGCTGGCCATTCCCATCGGCATCCTCTCGGCGGGCAATATCGTGCGCGCCAAGCCCTGGAACCTGCTGGCGCGCTTCATCCTGGTGGCCTCGCGTTCGGTCAATTCGCTGATCTGGGCGCTGCTGTTTGTCGGCGTCTTCGGCCCGGGCGCGCTGGCCGGTACGGTGGCCATCGCCTTTCGCTCGGTCGGCTTTGTCGGCAAGCTGATCGGTGAGGCGCTGGAGGAATGCGACATCAAATCCATCGAGGCCATCCGCGCCACCGGCGCACCCCCCATGACCGTGCTGGCCAAGGCCTATTGGCCTCAGATTGCGCCCACCTTCTGGTCGGTGGCGCTGTTTCGCTGGGACATCAATGTGCGCGAGTCCGCCGTGCTGGGCCTGGTGGGCGCGGGCGGCATCGGCATGGCGCTGGACACTGCCATGAACCTGTTTCAGTGGGACCGGGTGTCGCTGATCCTGGTGGCCATCTTTGTCATCGTGCTGGCTGCCGAAGTGGTCGTGACCCAGCTGCGCAAGCGCATCCTCTGAATGGCCACCATGCGCCCGCTCTCGCAGCTTGCCGCCAGCCGTCCGCTTGACCTGCTGTTCTTTGACATCGACGACACCTTCACCCATGAGGGGCGGGTCACCGCGCAGGGCTTTGCTGCGCTGGAGCGCTGGCAGGCCGCCGGCCGCCATGCGGTGGCAGTCACTGGCCGCCCGGCCGGCTGGTGCGACCATCTGGCGCGCAGGTGGCCGGTCGATGCGGTGATTGGCGAAAACGGTGCCTTCTGGTTTGCCTACCGCCGCGCCGACAAACGACTCGAGCGCGTGTGGCTGGCCCAGCCCGAGCCCGGCCCGGCGCTACAGGCCCGCCTGCAGCAGGCCGCGCAGGCGGTGCTGGCCAAGCACCCGCAGGCGCGCCTGGCTTCTGACCAGCCCTATCGCCTGTTCGATGTGGCGATCGACTTTGCCGAAGACATCGACCCACCGCTCTCCTTGCAAGAGGCCCAGGACATTGCCACCCTCCTGCGCGACCTGGGCCTGACTGCCAAGGTCAGCTCGATCCATGTCAATGCCTGGTTGGGCGAGCAGGACAAGTACAGCGCCTGTGTGCGCTGGCTGAATGAGGCCATGGGCCTGGAAGAAGCGCAGGCCCATCAGCGCAGCGTGTATGTGGGCGACTCGCCCAACGACGAGCCGATGTTTGGCCGCTTTCCCTTCTCGGTGGGGGTGGCCAATGTGCGGCCTTTTCTGCCGGCCATGCGCACCCCACCGGCCTTCATCACCGATCAGGCTGCCAGCGCCGGCTTTTGCGAACTGATCGATCACCTGCTGGCGCACTGCTGACTCGCCCGCCCTGAGTCTGGGCCTCAGATCAGCTTGTCGATGCTGCGCGGTGTCGCCCTTGCTCAGGTGAAAGCCTGTAGAAAATTCTCAAACATCGCATGCTCCCTTAGCACTGTGTGGCCAAGGCAGTTGAATGCCCGGCGGCGCGCTCAAAAGCCAAGCCGCGCCCCAGCGCCCAGCAGAGTGGCCAGGCCCAGCGCGGCGAAGATGGCAGCAGCGATCATATGCACCAGCCGCATCGGGATCCTGGCGGCCAGCTTGTCGCCGGCAAAGACGGCCGGCACATCGGCAATCAGCATGCCCAGAGTGGTGCCCACCACCACCCACACCGGCGTGGCGTAGTGGGCCGCCAGGGCCACGGTGGCGATCTGGGTCTTGTCGCCCATCTCGGCCAGAAAAAAGGTGATCAGGGTGGCGCCAAACACCCCCAGCCGCCTGGCAATCTGCGCCTCCTCCTCTTCGATCTTGTCGGGAATCAGGGTCCAGACCGCCATGCCGATGAATGACAACCCCAGGATCCAGCGCAGCAGATCCGGGCTCAGGGTGCTGGTGATCCAGGCCCCGAGTGCGCCGGCCAGGCCATGGTTGAACAGGGTGGCCACAAGGATGCCGGCAATGATAGGCACCGGCTTCTTAAAGCGTGCAGCCAGCAAAAAGGCCAGCAGCTGGGTTTTGTCGCCGACTTCGGCCAGGGCCACCAGGCCAGCAGAGATGAACAGAGATTCCATGAATAAAGGCGGCACACCATAGCCGCAGCCCCACACCGCTCAAAAGCTGATTACGCAGACTCCATCGCAGTGGAGGTGCTTTGCTGGGCCAGGGGCAGGTACATGCGCACCGTAGTGCCTTGGCCAAGCTCACTTTGGAGCTTGACCGCGCCACCCAATTGCTCGCAATAGCCCCGTACCATCGACAAGCCCAGGCCGGTGCCCTGCCCCACCTCCTTGGTGGTGAAGAATGGCTCGAAGACCCGCTGTTGCAAGGCCTGGCTCATGCCGGGGCCGTTGTCAGTCACTTCCAGCACTGCATAGTCGGCAACACCCAGGCCGGCCTCGGCGCCTGCGGCTATGCGGGTGCCGACCAGCAGGCGGTGTTCGCCAGCCTGCCCCTTCATGGCGTCGCGCGCATTGATCACCAGATTAAGCAAGGCATTGGTCAGCCCGCTGGCATCGACCCGGACGGAAATCTGGCCTTTGGCAAGCTGGGTGCCAAGGGTCACAGCCGAACTGACCGAAGTTTGTATGAGTGGCATCAACTCGACCACCAGGCTGTTGAGGTTCAGATACTCAAGGTTCATAGGCTGCTTGCGCGCCACCGCCAGCAGCGAGCGCGTCACCTTGGCCGCGCGCAGCGCCGCTTCGGTGGCCAACTGGTGCTGGCGGCGCACCTTTTCATCAGCCGGCAGCTTTTCGCCAATCAGGTCCAGGTTGCCAATCACCACACCCAGCATATTGTTGAAATCGTGTGCCAGACCGCCGGTCAGCTGACCGATGGCTTCGAGCTTTTGCGACTCGCGCAACAAGACCTCGGTCTGCTTGCGCTCGGTGATATCGCGGAAAATCACCATGGTCGTCTCATGGTCCAACCAGTTGGCGAAATCGGAATGCACCTCCACTATTTTGTGCTTTCCGTCGGGCTGAATGATGTCGAGCTCCTCCTTGGCCCCGATCAGCAGGCCGAACTCTGCCCCTTCGTAAATACGGGTGCCAAACATGTCGCGGGCTGCTCGGTTGTAAAACTCAACCTTGCCGTCCTTGTTGAGAATGGCCATGGCATCAGCGCCCTGGTTCTCGGCCAGCATGCGGAAGTTTTTCTCGCTCAGGGCCTGGGCTGCCTGAACCAATTTGCGCTGGGTGATGTCAGTGCCAATTTGCACCAGACGCGCTATCTCGCCCAGGGGCGCGATGAACTGCAGGAAAATTTCCACAGGAATTTCAACCCCATCCTTGCGCTTCTGGCTGGCTTCAAAGCGCAGACTGGTCTGCTCGGCGCGCAAAAGCGGGGCAATCAATTCGCGAAAACTGGCCTGGTCGTACCCGGCCAGAAGGTCATGTGGGCGCATTCCCAGGAGCTCGGCTTCATTGAAAGCGGTCTGCTGACACGCGCCCTGATTGACATAAAAGAAGCGCAATGTGTCGGGCGAATACATAAACACGCTCTCTTGGGTGAAATCAAGCGTGGTTCTGAATTGCTTGAGCTCGGACTCGGCCGCCATGCGTTTATGGCTGATTTCAGTCACATCATCGGCCGAGACAATCACCCCGGCTATCGCCCCGCCCTCATCTCGCCAAGGGCCACACTCCCAATCGAAAAACTTTTCCTTGCTTGCAGCCAGAAAGAACCGATCCTCATGGCCAAAATAGCTTTCACCCTCCAAGGCGCGCCCAATCGCATTTCTGCAGCGCTGCGGCAGATTGGGCAACAGATCAAAAATGCCTTTGCCAATCGGGTCGATATCGGCAGCAATTTCATTGATCACCATGAACCGCTCGCTGCAGACCAGCACCCGCAGCTCGCTGTCTAGCATGGCCACTGCTGTTGGCATCTGCTGCACCAACCCATGGATGGATTGGTTCATCATTTCTTGGTGATGCAGCTTGTTCTGGGTGACCCTGGAGCGGTACAGCAGCCAGGCGCACAGGACAGCCAGCAATGCAATGGACGCCATACTCAGCACATACGCCATCCTGTCGCGCACAACCTGGGCGAGCTCCTGTTCCAGCAGCGCCATGGGCATGCCGGCCCAGACCCTCATGACTTCCACTTTGGCAACATTGCCCAAGGCAATGTCCAGGGGCGGCGCAAACAGGATGGCGCCCTCTGGCCCCTGAAACGCCCGCAGCGATTCGAAGTCATTGACGCCCACTGCCTTGAGCCCTTCCTTCAGAGGGGTGAAATCTCGGGCCCAAGACGAGGCACTGGCTGGCCTGAGCTGGTGCGCAAAGGCCTCGCCAGGCTTGGGATGCAGCAGGTAATTCCCGCGTGTATCGGTGACAAAGGTCAGGTAACTATTATTTTTGCTGATCGCAGGCTGACCCAACTCCAGCAAAAGCCTGGTGGCGTCCAGTGTCAAGATCGTCACCGCAAAAACTTCGCCTCGGCTGTTGTGCGCAGGAATCAAAGACAGCAGCAAGGGTGGCCCCGCAGAGTTTTTGCCCAGCTGAATCTGCGAATGATAGGCCTGGCCTCTTGGCAGGGCGGCAGCCAGCTTGAGAAGATCAAGGCTATCGGTGGCCCCCAGCTGACTTTCGGGCACCACTTCAATGGCACCTTGATCGCGCTGCACCCGCAATATTTCACGCCCCTCCTCAGCCAGATTGACCAGGGTGATGCCCAGCACATCGGCACGGGATTGTATAAACAATCGATACACTGATGACAATCGGCTTTTGAGTTCGGCCAGCGAATAAACGGAAGCCTTGCCGGTTGTTGCTTTGCCGATTTCCTGAACTATCGGTAGCTGATTGAGAAAACGTTCATTGGCTTGGATATCGGCAATGAATTCCTTGCCGATTCGCCGGTTGTGGTCCTGTTCTGCGCCAAGCTCCCTGGCTGCCCGATCCAGTAAGTTGCGTGCCTGCGATGAACGCAGGTGCTGGTAATAGGCTGTCAGGGCCAGGGCCAGCAGCAGGGCGGCGGCCACCGAGCCGAGCCATATTTTCTGGCGGCTGTTCAGGCTCAAGGCCAACTCCCCGGCTGCTGCAAGCCCAAGCCAGGGCGCGGCCCGGGCGCTGACCGCCGCCACCTAGTGGCTGGCAGGTCTGCAAAGATTGACCAAAGGTCTGCGGTGACTGTCATCGCTTGGCAGCCGGTCTGTCCTGAGCAAAAGGCATGGGCTCAGCCCTTGCTGGCAGGCGGTTTATTGTCACGGTAATACATGGCCAGGTAGCCCATCAGTTCCACCAGTCGAAAGCGGCTCTCCTCGACAAAAAGCTGGGTTCTGGAGGAGTTTTGTGGATCATCCAGCGCCATACGTAGCCCCTTGACATGGATGCCCACCACATCGCGTGGGTTGGCGCCAACTTGCCCCAGATTCCTGGCCAGAAATGAGACAGCCGGCGCCACATCGCTATGGTTGTTGCTGAAACGCATGTCCACACTGCGCTTGAGCACATCAGAATAAGCCTTGCTGAGTTCGTCAAATTTTTTGGGGCTCAGCTCTGTCGGGGGTGTGATCGACGCCTTGCCCCCAGATATGGCCTGGCGAAATTCTGTCGCCAGCTGCCCCCAGAATGCCGATTCTTCGCTGGCGCTCTTGCGCTTGCGTGCTGCCTCCAGTTCACGCTCCAGCGACATGATCTCGGAGACATGCTTGCGCCGCTCGCGCGCATAAACCAGGCAGCGCCGAATGGCTTCAGGGTTGGTCAGATGCACTTTGTCCAGATAGTCCTGGCTGCCAGTGCGCAGCGCCGCCAGGCCTTGATTCGGGCTGTTGTCAACCGTCATCACCACAACCGCAGCTTCCCCGCAATGGGGATAGAGGCTGTGCAGAGTTTCCATGCCATAGGAGTCAGGCAGGCCAAGATCGGTCAGCACCACATCAAAGGATGTTTCTTTGAGTTTGTCCAGGGCTTCGGACAGGCGTTTGACTGCCACCACCTCGCAGCCCGGAATCCGCTCCAGGGCATTGAGCACCAGCAAGGTGTCGGTGGTGCTGTCTTCTATCAGCAAGATATGCATGATTCGTCTCTAGGCAATCAGGTTGATGTGCGGGTGCTTATGGCGGCGGCAGGGTCACAATGGCAAACCAGAATTCTCCCGCCTTGCGGATCACCTCGGTGAAACTTGTCAGATCCACTGGCTTGGAGATATAGCAACTGGCGTGCTCGGTATAAGCGCGAATAATGTCCTCGTCCGCGGTCGATGTTGTCAAGATGACCACCGGTATCAAGGACAGGCTGGGGTCGGCCTTGATCTGCTGCAGTACCTCAATGCCACTGATGCCAGGCAAGTTGAGGTCAAGCAGTATCAGGTCAGGCCGGGGAGCTGCCTCATAGGGGGCCTGCATGCGCAGAAAGGCCAGCGCCTCAGCGCCATCCTTGACCAGGTGCAGGCGGTTGAGCAGTTTGCTCGAGGCCAGCGCCTCCTTGGTCAGCAGGGCATCGGTCGGGCTGTCTTCCACCAGAAGTATTTCAGCAACCTGCACGGGAGTTTTTTCAGCCATGGAGATCTCCAGATAGTTCATCGGGCAAGGCAAAGAAGAACGACGAGCCTTGCTTGGGAACGGATTCGACCCAGAGGCGCCCACCATGTCGTTCGGCAATTTTTTTGCAGATGGCCAAGCCGATGCCTGAGCCGGGGTACGCTTCGCGCGTATGCAGGCGCTTGAACATGCCGAAAATCCTTTCGGCAAATTCAGGGGCAATGCCGATGCCATTGTCATGCACCCCGATTTTCCAGCCATCGCGCTGGCGCTGGGCAGAGAGGTGAATTTTTGGCTTTGCATTACCGCGAAACTTGATCGCATTGGCAATCAGGTTTTGCAGCAGCAGGGTCATCTGGGTTGGGTCGGCCTTCAATACTGGCAGGGCTTCATGCGTGATCTCTGCGCCGCTTTCAGCGATGGCTGCCTTCAGATTGAGCAGCACGAAAGAGAGGATTTTCTCCATGTCAGTCGGCAGAAACTGGACCTCATTGTGCGCCACCCGCGAAAAGCTCAGCATGTCATCAATCAGGCCCTTCATGCGGGCAGCACCCTGCACCACATGCCCGATCAGTTCATTGGCCTCGGCATCGAGCTTTTCGCGATAGCGTCGCTCAATGATCTGCAGGCAGCCAGAAATGGCTCGTAGCGGCTCCTGCAGGTCGTGTGAGGCGGCATAGGCAAACTGCTCCAGTTCTGAGTTGGAGGCTCTGAGCCTATCCAAGGTGTCCTGCAGACTGCGCTCGATTAGTTTGCGCGCAGAAACATCCACCACCGTGGCCATGATCATGTTTCCCTCCGAAGTGGTGACCCGGGAAAGCGCAATCTCTGCTGGAAATTCACTTCCATTTTTGTGCCGCACATGCAGCTCTCGGCCCATGCCCATTGGCCTGTCCTGCGGAGACTTCAAATAATTCTGTCGGTGCGCTGGATGCCCCCCGGCAACTTTGGCAGGCACCAGGATTTCGACCGGTTGGCCCAGCAGTTCATTGCGCCGGTAACCAGTGTCGCGCTCGAGTTGCGCATTAACCTGGGAGATGATGCCCTTTTTGTCCACCAGCACAATGCCATTGGGGGCAGACTCCACTATGGTGCGGAATTGCTCCTCGCCGCGTTGCAAGGCTTCCTGGATTCGCCTGGAATCAGTGATGTCCTCACTCACACCATAGACGCGCACACTGCCGTCGGCCTGGGTCACGCCACGGGTTCGGGTGCGCACCCAGCGCAGGCCAAGTGAGGGGTGATTCACACGATAGGTGATATCCACCAACTCACCGCCTCGTTCACGATCAGCCCGACCCAAAAAGATCGGCCGATCCTCAGGTAGAACCCGTTGGATGAGGTGATGTTGCAGCTGCTTGTCGCTCCCCAATTGGTCTGGATCCAGGCCTAAAAACGCACTCGATGTCTCGCTCATGTAGAACCATGTCGAGCGCTCGGGGTTGGTGATGAAATAGTGCATGCCACTGGAAAACTCCACCAGCATGCGAAAGCGCTCTTCGCGCTCGGTCAGCGCTGCCTCATAGCGCTTGGTCTCGGTGATGTCTTCGCTCACGCCATAAACGCGTGTGCTGCCGTCGGCCTGGCGCACCCCGCGGGTGCGGGTGCGCGTCCAGCGCTCACCCAGGCGTGAATGCATCAGGCGGTACGTCAGATCCACTGTCTTGCCCTCAATCTCACGCTCGGCGCGCTCCAGATAGGCTGTGCGGTCTTCTGGCACCACCGCTTCGCGATCGATTGAGGTGACCTGCAGTTCGTCAAGCGCACCCTCCTCGGCCATGCCCCAGAACCGACGCATGGCAGGGCTGATGTAGAACCAGCGTGTGCGCTCGGGGTTGGTGATGAAGAAGCGCAGGTTGGATGTGGCTTCCACCAGCATGCGAAAGCGCTCCTCCCGCTCGGCCAGCGCCGCTTCGGCCTGATGCCGTTCGCTGGCCTCAATGCTGATCGCAATGAGATCGGCGATCGAAGCGGCAAACGCCTGCTCATCAATCGTCCACTGGCGCGGTAAACCCATATGCTCATTGCAGATCACGCCCACAAAGCCTTTGGCCGTACGAATGGGAGCGTCGAGCAAGGAAGTGATGCCCAGCGGCTTGAGGTAGCCCTCGGTAAATTCACGGGTTCGCGCATCGGCCTGCGCATCGTGTGCCGGCAGGATGCGCCCGTCGGCGAGCGCCGCAAAGTAATTGGGGTAGTCCACCATGCGCAGCTCAACGCCCTGGGAGTGGGCGCCTAAAGAGCTTTCATAAAGCTCGTCACAGCGCATCAATTTGCGGTCGTGGTCAAAAAACCAGATGCTCGCCCGGTCCACGCCCAGGGTTTGTGCGGCCACTTCGGTGATCATCCGAAAGGCAGCCGCTTGGTCATTGCCGCGCAGGACCGGGTTGATCCCCAGCGCAGCCAGCATGGCGCCCTGCTGCTCCAGCCGGCCTGAAGTGGCCCTCAGTTCCGCTTCGGCAAGCTTGCGCCGCTCGATGCTTCTGACCAGGGAGACAATTTTCTTAGGTGCGCAAGCCTTGCCCTCTGGCATCAGCGAGGTCCAGAACTGCACCCACAAGGAGCTGCCATCCTTGTGCCGGCAGCGGCACTCGAATTCAAAATCAGACAGCTCGCCCCGGCCAAGCAGGCGCAGCTGCTCCACCCAATGCTGGGCGTCCCTGGGGCCGAGCAGCTGGCTGACAGACTGTCCTACAAGGTCGGATTGGTGGCAACCCACCAGCCTGGCAAAGGCTGGGTTGTGCTGCAAGATTTGCTCTTGCAGGTCACAGACCAGTACCCCCATCGGGCTGTGCTCGTAGAGCCAGCGATGGCCAGTTTCAAAATCATGCCTGGCCTGAGGGGGGCTGGCTGCCTTCATGATCGGCCCCTGCCGGACTGAAACTGGGCCTGGCCCCGGACCGAAACGCCACCCATAGATTGCTTGCGTCCGGCCATGGAGTGTCTCCAACCGGTCATGCAGGCAACGCAATCAGCCGCGGCCGCCGGTATTGGGACCCAGCGGGTCGCGCTCGAACATCTTGTCCAAGCGCTCGATTTCCTGCTCATGGATCTGTGTGGGATGGCCAGCCAGAATGCCCGAGAGCTTGCGGAAGGGCTGGCGGATATGCATGCCCTGGTTGTCGATCACATACTCGCGGATGCTCTTGTCGTGCATCGAGCCGCGCATCTTCAGCACGGTCAGGCCACGGCGCATTTCGCCCAGGATTTCGACATAGCGCAGCAGGATGATCGAGTCGGTGATGGTGGAGATATGCGCCTCGGTGATTGAGGAGCCACCCATGAGCGTAGGGGTGGTCGAGGTGAACAGCCCCGACATCTCGGAGTGTTTGATGAAGGAGGTGATGCCCAGCACAAACTCGCGAAAGCCCTTGTAAGTGGAGACGCGCTCCAGCGCCGAGAGGCTGTCCACCGCAATGCGGTTGGGCTTGAACTCATCGATGATGCGGCGCATGCGCAGCTGGTGGTCTTCCAGGGCCATCACCTCGGGGTATTCGCACACCACCTTGAGCTTGCCTTCACGCTCCATCTTCTCGAAGTCCACGCCCCAGCCGATGGCGTTGCGGAACAGCTGCTCGCGGCTTTCCTCAAACGCGAACAGCAGGCAACGCTCGCCTTTATCGGCGCCGCCATTGATGAACTCGGTCACCATCAGGGTCTTGCCGGTGCCGGTGGCGCCCGAGACCAGGATGATCGAGTCGCGGAAGAAGCCGCCCTGGCACATGGCGTCGAGCTCGTCGTTGCCCGAGCTCACCCGCAGCATGGTCGACTTCTGCTTGAGCTCAATGGCCGACAGCGGCATGACCACCATGCCGCTTTCTGGCCGCACCGTGAAGGGGAACTCGCCCTTGTGGTGGGTGGTGCCGCGAAACTTGAGCACCTCCAGCGTGCGGCGGCGCTTTTCCTCTTCCAGGATGTTGCGCAGGATGATCACGTTGTCGGCCACAAACTCTTCCACGCCATAGCGGGCGATCGGGCCGTATTCCTCGACCCGCTCGGAGGTGATGATGGCCGTGACCTCCAGCTCCTTGAGCACCTGGCAGATGCGGTGGATTTCGTGGCGCACCACATTGGCCTCATTGAGCTGGCTGAAAATGGCACCCAGGGAATCGACCGACACCCGCCGCGCACCAGTCTTGCGCACAGCATGCTCGATACGAGCCATGAGGGCGCCCAGATCGTATTGACCCACCTCCATGCGCTCGTTTTCCACATCGGTGCTGACGTCAACAAAGGCCCAGGTTCCCTCGGACTCCCAGCGCGCGATATTCCAGCCAAAGCTGGCCATATTGCGGCGAATGTCTGCCGGCTTTTCTTCGAATGTGACAAACACGCCCGGCTCGCCCATGGCAATGCCCTGCACCAGAAACTGCGCCGCCAGCACCGTCTTGGCGCTACCGGCGCTGCCAGCCACCAGCGTGGTGCGTCCGCGCGGTAGGCCGCCATCGCCCACATGGTCCAGCCCATTGATGCCCGTCACCAGCTTGGCAATGCCAGAGCTAACAATGCCTGGGTCTTTGATTTGTTAAAGGGATGTGTTCATAAAAGATACTCTTTTGGTTTAATGCTGAGCAAAATCAAGGGGCATAGGTCAAAGGGCCAAGGCCCACATGTGGCAAACGGCGATCACCTTGTTTTTTATCGGTCCAGCGCTCACTTCTCGCCTTCAATGTCATGGGTACGGATATCGAGCCCGAGGATCACCTTTTCAATATCCGACAGGTCACCAATCAGGCGGCGTAGTGGGGGCGGCAATTTTTTGACCAGGGTTGGAGTAGCCAGGATTTTTTCGTTTTCTGCCAATTGCGGCTGCTCCAGCACATCCACCACTTCCATTTCATACTGGCCCTTGAGCTCGTTTTCACAGATGGAGTGCAGATTGGCAATCGCCCGCTCCGAGCGGGCCGTCCTGCCGGTAATGTAAAGCCGTAGTATGTGTTTCATTTCAGTCATAGTTGCTCCATGAAATCTTGGGATCGGTTCATCACTTAAGTCGAGTGTCTATTCAGATTTCGTATAAATGTTACTGATTTGTGAAATTAGTAACAAAGTTTCATTTGCCCGCCTGCTTGTCCAACATATTGACCGGCCGGTAGGGACCGGAGTGACGCTTGTACATGCTGCGGTAAAGACTCAATATGCTGCCTAGCAGCTCTACCAGCAGAAAACGGCCCTCCTCGGTGGTGGCGCGCACCCTGGCCTGAGGTCGGCCGTCACACAGCACCGCCAAAGCCAACTTGTGGATCTGCAACACATCCCTGGGCCCCGCGGACAGAAAAACCATCTTGGTGGCCAGGTCATGTATCGAATCTGTGGCAATAAAGCCGGTTTCATGAATCACCGCATCCAGGCTTTTCTCCAGAATATCCTGGTATTCGCTCACCAGATCGGTAAATATCTCGGGCGCCGACTCCTGCAATGGCCGCTCGCCGTGCAGGCGCGCTGTGATTGCCATTCCCCTCTGGCTGTTGGAAAAGCGCTCCAGGGCATCCCGTTCGCGCTCAAGTTCCCTGCGCTGGGTTTCGTCCGAATCAGCCTTGAGTTGCTGATATTCGCTGGTTCTCTCCAGGAGCAGCTATTTGAATCGGTACAGCTCGGCAAAAATACCCAGCTTGGCTTGCAATCCAGCCGAGTCAAGGGGCCGCACCATGAAGTCCACTGCGCCAGCCTCATAACATTGTTTGCGGTGCTCCGGCCGAAAATCCGAGGTCACAAAAATAATCGGAAGCTCGGCTGACAAATCCTGTTGCCTGATCAGACGCGCTGCCTCCACGCCGTCCATATCGGACATCTGGATGCTGAGAAACGCCAGCGCAAACTCGTTGGCCAGCACCTCACGCAGAGCTTGGGCACCATTGCTGGCGCGCACCGCCTGAAACGGTGCACCATTGAGCATCGTCTCGAGTTCATCCAGGTTGGCACTGTTGTCATCAACCAACAGGATGCCGATCTTGTCACCGTCAATCATGCTGTGTCCTGGCTGGCATAGGGATTGACATGCCGATGTGAACAGTCCTGCCCCTGGCACGGCTGCTGCGGGCCAGCCCACCGCAGGCCGGCCCAAGGCCCAGCCGCCGCGGCTTCACACCGGCCCAGGTCTGCGTTGGCCAGCTCAGGCAAGAAAGAGGACTAGTCACGGTTAAAAATTAGGTGTTGTCTCGTGCAGGCAGTTGAAAGCCATGCCTTTTTATAAATTCTCTAACAATCTCAGACTACCAAAGTACATCCATCAAGGCAAGACCAAACGAGATATTTAACAACTTGGTCACAAATTAACCAAAATCTAGTGTTGAATTAAGCACTGTCAGCCCGTGTCTTGCATGCCCTGAACCTTGACCTACTAAGAGGCTGCGACTACAGTGCGCCCAATCTCATTGAAGTGCTCTGTGGACGGCCAAGCCTGACAAACTCGGTTGCCTATATACCCATACAGGTATGTAGAGCTTAATTTTTACCATAACGGGTGTTTTGTTTGTTTCATTTGTAGCGAAATGATATATCTAATAAGCCAACCAAGCACCATCAATGCAAGCCCAGCCACCAAGCGCCGGTTTTAAGGGACTAAGCCCCAGCCCCACCCAAGCGGCGGCCCCTGCCCAACCCGAGCCCCAACTCGACGATGCGGCCTATGGCAAGCAGCTGTTGCGCCTGCTGCAGCTGGCTGTTCTGTGCATTCTGATCATCGTGGCGCTGCGCCTGGTCCTGCTGCCAAGCTTTGGCTTGTCCAGCGCCAATCCGCTCCTCTTGAGCCTGCTCCTCCTGCTGGCGCTGGCCTTTGCCCTGCCCTGGTACCGCCTGCTGGCCAATCCCGCGGGCACGCCAGCCCAGGCGCTGCTGCTGGCAGCCCTGGCCCTGGGCATTGGCAACAGCCTCATGGGCTCATGGACTATTGGCGTGCTGCACTGGTG